>NZ_JBMOXA010000003.1:0-321682 GCF_049316285.1 Variovorax sp. HJSM1_2
AAGGGCGAGCCGCTGTGGGGCGGTCCGGCCGTGGCGTTCATCGTGCGGGCGCAGCGCTCTGGCCAGGTGGTGGCGGTGGACATGCGCTACTTGGAGCCCGAGCACAACGGCAAGGTGAAAACCGGCAGCCAGGGGGATAAGGCGGGCTCGCCCTGGGTGAGCGACTGGCGCAGGCTGGAGGCGGCGCGCACGGTGTATGTGTGCGAGAGCAGCATCAACGTGCTGAGCATTGAGAGCTGTGCGCTGCCAGGTGTGGCGGCGCTGAGCATTCGCGGCACTGCCAACGTGGACAACATTGACTGGACGTTTTTGCGCGGCAAACAGGTGATTGGCTGCTTTGACAACGATCCGCCTTTCTACGACGCGAACAACGACAAGAACCCGAAGAACGGCTATTGCCCGGGCCTATCGGCGTTTTGGCGGCTGCATGAGGTGCTGACGGGGCTGGACATCAGCTGTCTGATGGTCGACCAGGCCGGGTGGGTGGACGAGGACGACAAGCCGATCAACGACATCAACGACTACCTGAAGGCCAAGGGGGTGGACGAGACGGCTAAGGCGCTGGTGAAGCTGCAGGATTGGATGATTCCGGGCATGGTGGGGGATGCCGAGCGCCTGGGCAAGCCGCGGCTGTTTTTGCCGCACCACGACTACCTGACGTATTGGAAATACCGGGTGCAGCCGGACTTCACCAAGTTCGTGACCAAGACGGAAAAAGACAACGACGGCAATGAAAAAATTGCGATGGCCGATGTGTGCGGCTTTCGCATTGCGGCCATCAGCCGGGTGAAGATTGCCAGTGACGACAGCACGATGACGGGCGCCAAAGACAATGCGCCGACCACGATGTTTGCGCTGAGCGTGCAGGTGGCCCGCCACGGCGCCGAGCTGCAGCGCGTGGTGGTGGACGATGAGCGGCTGCACAACATCGAGGTGTGGAAGAAGCTGGGCCCGGTGTATGCCCCCACGCCTTTCAGCCGCATGGTGAACGTGTGGGAGCGCGCGGCCAACATTGGCGCGCGCGACGCGGTGAACTTTGTGGGGCTGGCCTGGCGCGAAGGCAAGTTGGCCGTGAACGAGGGCAGCGACTGCTTTTTCACGAACCCGACCGAGCAGTGCCCGTATCACAACCTGGCGTTTCCCAGCGGCGGCGTGGCTGACGCGGCGCAGGTGGTGCGCGCCTTTCAGGCCACGTTTGAGAACAACGCCAGCGCGGTGATGCTGGTGTGGGCGCTGGGGGCGCACCTGAAGGCGTTTCTGGGCTTTTGGCCGCACTTTGTGCTGCAGGCCGAGAAGGGCGTGGGTAAGTCGTTTCAGGTGAAGGCGGTGGGCAAGGCGGTGGGGATGAAGCAGTTCAGCCGGCAGTCGCTGGGCAGCGAGTACCGGATCATCGGTTCGGTGAGCTACACCAGCCAGCCGATCGCTTGGGGAGAGTTCAGCACGAACAAGCAAGAATTGCGCACCAAGGCAATTGGAACGTTGCAAGAGTGCTACCAATACGAGAGCACGTCGCGCGGCATTGGGTTGAAGAGCAAGTTTTTGCTGAGTGCCCCTGTGCTACTGAGCGGCGAAGACGTGCCGGTGGACGGGCTGCAGGGCAAGCTGATCCAGACCAGCATGACGAAGGAAAAGCGCGGGCCCATGGTGCCCGACGATTGCCCTGCGTTCCCCATGCGGCAGTGGCTGCAGTACCTGGCCAGCAGCGACAAGAAAGCGGTGCTGAACCTGCACACTGAGCAGGTACAGGCGCTAAACAAGGCCAGCCTGGCCAAGGCCGACGACGCCGGCGCCGAGCGCATCGTGAACAACTATGCGGCGATGGCCACGGCCTGGTTGCTGATGTGCGACTTTGCGGGCATTGCCACCGATCAGGGCGGATTTTTGGGCGACCTGACGGCCGAGATGAACCGGCACATCAGCGAGACCACTGCCACGCGGCACCCGTGGGTGTGGATCCTGGAGAAGCTTTTCAGCGAGATCTCGCGCGGGGAGTTTCGGCACCCGTTCCTGTTCAGCGATATCGACGAGGTGGAGGTGCTGTGCATTCGCACCGGGCACATCATGGACCACATCAGCCAGAGCAATGGCCTGCGCGCGTTTTGGGACGAGCTGCCGATTAAGAGCGACCGGGCGCTGAAGAAGCAGCTGGCACTGGCCGGCGTGCTGGTGCTGGACGATGACGGCGAGCCCCAGGCGGTAGAGCGCACCGTGGGCGGCCGCCGTGTGGGCCACATGGTGGCGCTGAGCATTGACGCGCTGAGCCGGTATGGGCTGCACCCGGTGGTGCCGGTTTCGCGTGCTGAACCAGAGGGGGCGTTTTGATGCTGCAGCCGTGCCTTGCCCCCTGGCTCTACCAAGCCACCACGCGCCGCCAGGCGCGCTCCATTCACCGCGCAGCGGCTGATGTGCATTCATGCGCAAGCGGCATCAATGCCGCGCCGCTTTCCCCTTTCCCCCCGCACCCCCCGACCGAGTTAAACCGGCCCGCCGGGAGCGGCCTGGAAGGGGGAGGGGGCGCCGCGATAGCTAATTTCTATGCCGGGGGTTGGAGACACCGCGCAAAACCCGGGGATTCCACCCCCCAACACCCTGGACACCCGCATGGTTGTAAGCAAAACCATCTCACGGGTTTTTCTAAATCTCCACGGGTTGGCCGTTTTATTCCACGGGTTGGCCGTTTTTCTCCACGCTTTTGCTTTTGCGGTTTTGCGCCGTTCTCTATCTCTCTCTTTCAAATTTCAGAGAGAGAGAGGAGAGAAAGAGAGCCCAACAGAGGGAAAACGGCTTCCACGGGTTTGAAAAGTGGTGACGAAATGTATCCACGGGTTGGGTTTGCGATCCACGGGTTTTCCGGGGATGAAAAAAGAGGCATTTGCCAATGGCGACAGGCACTTAGCGCGGTGGTTCACACCTTCCCCGGGTTTTTTGCCGGAAATGCGTCCACCCCTGCTGTGAACCCGTGTGTTGGAGGTGTCCATGGCGTTTAAAGGCTGGACCGATCAACTGGCCATTGATGCGTGGCTGGAATATCTGGATGTGGCGAAGAACCGCAGCGACCGCACGCGGGAGGCCTATTTGCTGGCCATGCGCCGGCTGCAGGAGTTCATGGAGCCGGCGTCCATCCTGGGCGCCTCGCCGGCCGAGCTGGAGGCCTTCTGTGGCATGTGGCTGAATCAGCGCGATGTGCTGGCCCTGAGTCGCAAGCCGTACGTGAGCGCGGTGCGTGGCTTCTACCGTTGGGCCCAGGCCAAGGGGGTGATCGAGCTGAACCCGTCGCTGCAGGTGGAATACCCCAAGACCGGCAAGCGCCTGCCCAACACCATCACCCTGGCCAACGCTGAGCGGCTGCTGTGTGCGCCCAACCTGGCCACCTTCCGGGGCATGCGTGATGCAGCGATCCTGCACGTGCTGGTGGGTTGTGGCCTGCGTATCAGCGGGCTAGTGAACCTGAACGAGGGCGACCTGCAGCAACAGCAGATCGACGGCGAGGTGCGCATGGCGTTGATCACCCTGGAGAAGGGCGACAAGGAGCGCCTGGTGCCCGTGCCACGCGAGGCGGCCGCCATCCTGCGGGTGTACCTGGCGCACGAAGACCTGGCCAAGATCGATCGTGATGTGAAGGGGCGCGACGGTCGACCAGACCGCGTGCTGTTCATTGGCACACGCAATTCAACGGTGACAGCGGACCGCTTCAGAGGTGAAGAACGCCGCATGACGCGCCAGACCGTGCATCGCATGCTGCAGCGTTACGGCCAGCCCTTAGGCATACCGGACGCGCAGCTGCACCCGCATGCCATGCGCCACCTGTACGGCACCAGGTTGACTGAGGGCGGCGCCTCGTCTCTGGTGGTGCAGGAGCTGATGGGCCACGACAACATCCGCAGCACTGCGATCTACACCGCGCTGGCCGTGGAGATGAAGACCCGCGTGGTCGACGCCAACAGCCCGCTCTCTCGCATGAACACCCCTATCAGCGAACTGCTCAAGCGCCTGCCGCGCTGAGTTTTTCCACCACAAGGCAAACACATGTCCATCCACGCAACAGCGTTACACAAATACCATTCTGTCACCCAGAAAATTGAAGGGCCCCGACGGCAATGTCCGATCTCGTGCCATCTCGCAACTTTCCCTCATAACGGGCTAACTCGGCAGTGGGGTGCAGTGCGTCATCTGTTGAACCACGCAGTGGTGACACCCCTCGCCATAGCTACGCAGGGGGGGCAACATGCGGCAAAGGCGCAGTGAGAACCCTGCACGCGCCTGGCAGCAGCTGGACATGCTCGGCAGTGACAGTGAGAGTCAGTCGCATTCCGAGGGGGTGGGGGCCCGGCATGCACCAACCCAGTGCACCCCCGGGGGGGGAGGGTACCTAGATAGCGGGAGCCCCTCTGAACATCGCCCACGGCGGGTTAAAAAAAATTTCGCGAAAAATTCTGGCGCGTCTCCCTCTGAGCACCTGCTGCTGGACGAGCTGGCTGCCATGGGGTTGTCGCGCGTTGTGCTGGCCGTGGCTGAAGAGTTGGGATTCGAGGCCTTCATGCGCGTGTGGCGGGTGCTGGATAGCGCGCCCGAGCTGCTCTCCGACAACGGCTACACATTGATTGTGCGTATGCCACGGCTGCGGGCCTATCAGCGCTTTCAGCGCAACCGCTTGGTGGAGACCATGGCCGCCATGGGGTACTCGCAGCGCGAGGTTCAGAAGAAAGTGAGCGAGCAGTTGGGTGAAAAAATCAGCGATCGTCACACCAGGCGCTTGATGGCCAGTCGTCGCAAGAGAATCTCAAGATGAAGAGAGCAGTGATTTATGCCCGGGTGAGCACGCAGAAGCAAGCCGACGATGGCGTTTCAATGGAAAGCCAAATCGAGCAGTGCCGGGTGAAGGCAAAGGCGCTAGATGCCGAGGTGGTGCAGGTGTTTCGTGACGACGGTGTCAGCGGTCGGACTGACAACCGGCCAGGGTTCCAAGCTGCTTTGGCCTATTGCGCTGCGCACCGGGTGAATTTCATGGTGTGTTGGAGTTCATCTCGATTCGGACGCAACCTAGAAGACGCCTTGCGAAACACGGCTCTGCTGCGGGATTACGGCACGCGGCCGGCATATGTGCACCAGGACGTGGATCTGGAAACCGACACCGGTTGGATGGTCGGCGTGATGACCGGGATGATGGACGAGATCTATTCTCGCAACGTCGCACGCGACACCCTGCGCTCGATGGTGACAGCTTCGCGTGATGGATTTTTTGTCGGCGGGCACGTGCCCTTTGGCTATCAAGTTGAAAAGGTGGGCAAGCGGTCAAAGTTGGCTGTGCATGAAGACAACGCGTTGATCGTCAAGGGCATGTTTGCCCTTGCCTTGAATGACGGACTTGGCGCCCAGGCGATTGCCTTGCGCATGAATGCAGCGGGCATGACTCGCAACGGCAAAGCCTGGGGGAAAAATTCTGTGGCTTTGATCCTGAAGAGCCCCAGCTATATGGGGGAGCGTCTGTTTAACCAGGTCCATCACAAAAGCCGTGGCGCCAAGCCCGAGAACGAGGTGGTGCGGGTTGCAAGTCACCCTGCGATCGTGACTAGAGAAGATTTTGAAAGGGTTCAAGCGATGATGAAACAGCGCGTACCGCATGACGTTGGCGGCGTACCGCGCAGCAGCTTCGCATTTAGCGGCCTGTTGCGCTGTGGCATCTGCGACAACAACCTGCAGATTAGAAACGGGACTGGGCGCAGTGGTGCGTTGTATAGCTATTACGCCTGCCTTGCGCACAAGAAGGGTAAGCCTAGATGCTGCTTGCACGCAGTGCGTGCCGAGGTGTTTGATACTTGGATGGTCGACCAGTTGTTAGAGCGCGTCTTGACCACTTCGGTTGTCGAAAAAATCGTGGCCGACATTCGTGCCAGCGGCGGGAAGTGGGCAGAGGAACGCGTTATCCGCCGGCGCGCTTTGGTAAAAGAACTGCGGGAAGCGGAGTCGCGACGCGGCAACCTGTACGACGTGTTGGAAACGATGGGGACGAATACGCCCGACCTTGCCGATGTGAAGACGCGTTTGAGTGGCTTAGTTGAGACCATTCGCAACGTCGAGCGAGCGCTAGAAGCGCTGGAAGTAAAAGAGGCTCCAAACTACGACCTGGTCGACGTGGACCCGCAGCAAGCGGTGGAGACCATTCGGGAAGTCATTCGCAGTTGCGAAGAGCCCAAAAAACTAAAGGCCATGCTCTCAACCTTCGTTGATCACATAGCCGTTAGCAATGGTACTGTGACGGTGGCATACAGAGAAGATGCTCTTCTTAGAGCACCTAATGCCACGGTTCACAGTGGTGTTAGGTGGCTCCTCAACCTGGGCTCGAACCAGGGACCTACGGATTAACAGTCCGGCGCTCTACCAACTGAGCTATTGAGGAACATCGTTCGTCACAGCCTCGTATTATAGGCACATTTTTGGTGTTTTTACAAACTCACGCGAAATCCGATGCGAAAAGTTCGTGGAGCCCCAGAAAAAAGATAAATGTGGCCGAACTGGGTCGGCGACTCCTGGAAGTAGTTCTTGTCGAACAGGTTGTCCACGCCCAGCGTCCAGGTGGTGTTGCTGGCGCCCAGCTTGGTGTTGTAGCGCAGCGTGGCGTCGACGCGGGTCCAGGCGCCGAGCATGATGGACTCGTCGGCCGTCACCGCGCGTTGGCCTTCGTGCGACAGCAGGCCTTCGATCTGCATGCCGGGCACTGTGCTCAGGTTATAGGCCACACGGGCGCGCAGGGCCCAGTCGGGCACGTTGGTGGGGCGCTTGCCGTTGTTCTGCGGCTCTAGCGTGCTGCCTTCGCGGCGCGCGTGCAGCAGTGTGGCGCTGCCGTCTATGGCCCAGGGGCCGTTGCGCCATTGGCTGCTGGCTTCGAGGCCGCGGTGCACGGCATCACCGTCATAACCAACAAGGCAATCCACGATGAAGAGACGTGTGCAAGCGTCAACGTTCGAGATCGGGCGCTTGATCTGGAAAGCGGCCAGTTGCCAACCCAGGTTCTCGCTGCCGCCCTTGACGCCCACCTCAAACTGCTTGGACTTGGCTGCTGGCAAAGCTTGACCTGCGTTGCTGAATCCAATGGCGGGATTGTTCGGCATCACACTCGATTCCAGACCTTCGCCGTAACTGGCATAAACCACGGCCGCGTTTGGCAGCTTGTAGCTGGCCGCCAGCCACGGTGTGTTCAGGCTGTCGCTGTAGCTGGTGGGGTTGCTGCCATCGGTGAGTGCGCTGTCGCGTTGCAGGCGCGTGTGGCGCAGGCCGACCCAGGTGGTGAACTCGGGCGTCCAGTGGATGGCGTCCTGCAACGCAAACTCCAGGCTGCGTTCGTCGCGGTTGGTGTTGCCTACAAACAGTGACGGGTCTGCGGGCAACATGGTTTGGCCGTCTATGCTGCCGATGCCAACCCAGTTGTAGGCGTACTCCTCAAAGCGGTTGCGCACGCGGCTGCTGGTCAGGCCTATGCCCAGATCGTGCTTCACGCTGCCCGTCGCCACATTGCCTTGCAGGCGCAGGTTGGCGCCGGTCTGGGTGCGGCGCTCGTTTTCGCTGCGGAAGTCGTACATGTCGAAGGTGCCATCGCTGCAGAAGCGGTCGTACACGCCCTCGGCGCTGCAGCCAAAGGGGTAGGCCAGGCGGTCGTCGGTCTTCAGTTTTTGCTGGCCCACTTGTGCCGACCAGCGCCAGTCGGTGTTGATGGCTTGCTGCAGGCGCACGCTGCCGGTGAACGCGTCGAACACCGAGGGTTGTGACCACGGCTGGTTGTTCAGGTTCAGGCGCGGGTTGGGCTGCGGCGGCAACTGGTTGCCGATGACGCTGGTGCCGGCCACGCTGGGTTGTGACTTGTGGCTGTTTTCCAGCTCCACTTCGAGCACCGTGTCGCGTGTCAGGCGCCAGTCTGCGGCCAGGGCGAAGAGGTTGCGGCTGCCGTCGACGTGGTAGGTTTCGGGGCGCAGCTTTTCAGCGGCCACGTTGAGGCGGTAGCCAAACTGGCGTTCGGCGCCGAAGCGGCCGCCCAGGTCGATGGCGGTGAGCAGGCTGCCGCGGCCGGTCCATTCGACATTGATTTCACGCAGGTTGTGTTCGGTCGGGCGTTTGACCACGTAGTTCACCAGGCCGCCGGGTGCGCTGGTGCTGGCCTGTATGCCGCTGGTGCCCTTCAGGATTTCGATGCGCTCCTTGTTCTCCAGCGGGATGGAGGTTTCGGCGCTGATGGACAAGCCCTCACGGCGGTAGTTGAAGCGGTTGTCGAGCGTGAAGCCGCGCACGCTCAGGAAGTCCCAGTAGCCGGGCGAGTTGTAGGCATCGGCCACCGAGGCGTCGAACTGCGTCAGGTCGGCGAGGCGGCGTGCGCCCACGTTCTGCAACGCGGTGTGGTCGACCACGGTGACGGACAGCGGCACTTCACGCAGCGGCACGTCGCCAAAGCCGGTGACGTCGGCCATGGGGGCAGCGGTTTGCTCGTTGACGGTGATGGTGCTGAGCGTGGCGTTCTCAGGGGTCTGGGCGTGCGCCGTGAATGCTACGAATACAGAAGCGGCTGCCGCAATGCTGGAGCGCTTGAGGGGCCAGTTTGGCTTGAAAGATGATGTGCAACTATGTTTGCGATGTGCCATGGTGAAAACAGCAGCTTCGCGGGAGCCTCAAGGGTCTGGATCTGCCGTGTGAGAGGGCGCACAGCTGTTTGGCGATGTGCGCGCGGCGAGACTTCTTGCATGCTTCCCTGCGCGAGGATTACCTCAATCAGGTTCGAAGGGACTTTCTCAGTCGTCCGGCCCTGGCCGGTCCAACACCCCTAGCGGTGCTTCGCCCTGGAGCGAAGTTGCGGCCGATTTTACGCGGCCTTTGCATTCGTTTACCGGCTATCCATCAGCGGTCAACCGCCAGCCAGGATCTGCTTGAGTTCAGCCACAGCCAATTCCGGATTCGGCGCCTGCACCAAGGCGCGCACCACGGCCACCGAGCCCACGCCGCTGGCCGCCACGGCAGGCATCTGCGCCGCGTCTATGCCGCCAATGGCCACCAGCGGCATGCCGCGCAGCAAGCGGGCATAAGCGTAAAGACGGCCCAGGCCTTGTGGCGCGGTGGCCATCTTTTTCAGCGTGGTGGGGAACACCGCGCCCATGGCGATATAGCTCGGGCTCACGGCATCGGCGCGCAGCATCTCGGCGTAACCATGGGTGCTGACGCCCAGGCGAATGCCGGAGGCGCGAATCGTCTCCAGCTCGGCCGGTTGCAGCGCATCCAGATCTTCCTGGCCCAGGTGCACGCCATAGGCTCCGGCGTTGATGGCGGCGCGCCAGTGGTCGTTGATGAACAGCAGGCTGCCGGTGTCCTGCACGGCGGCAACGGCCGCATGCACCTCGCGCACGATGGCGGCCTGGTCATCCGACTTGAAGCGCAACTGCACCGTGGGCACGCCGGCGCGCGCCATGCGGCCTACCCAGGCGGCATCGGGCAACACGGCGTACAGGCCCAGGCGATCGGGGCAGGGCGCGAAGGTATTGGCGCGCGGGCGTGGCGCCAGGCCAAAATCGGCGCGCGTATCGGGCCAGGCCGTGGCATCAAACTGCCCCGTGCGCACACTCTGCGCCTGCCAGGCCAGCGCCAGGCATTCGGCATCGATTGGTATGAAGCCAAGGCGCAGGCAGCCGAGTTTGGCGGCTTGGTAATTGACGTCGGCGCGGCTGAATTCTGGAGCGCTGTCCAGCGCTTCTGCCGTGGGCAGGAAGGTGGCGCGGTGCGCGTCGAAGATGGCTTGCGCCTGTGTTTCTATGGTGGGCATGGGGCGCTCAGGATTGATGCCAGAAGGGTGTGCCGAGCACGGGGGTGCTGGGCTGGGCGGCGTGTTGTTCGGCCATGGCGCCGCTCTGGTAGGCGGCGCGGCCTGCGTCCACCGCATCGGCAAACGCGCCGGCCATACGCACCGGGTCTTGCGACAAGGCCACGGCGGTGTTGAGTAGCACGGCGTCGAAACCCCACTCCATCACCTGGCAGGCATGTGAGGGACGGCCCAGGCCGGCGTCCACAATCAAGGGCACGCTGAGCCGCTCGCGCAGCACCTGCAGCGCATAGGGGTTGACCGGGCCTTTGCCTGTGCCTATGGGCGCGGCCCAGGGCATGACGGCCTGGCAGCCCACGTCGACCAGGCGTTGGCACAACACCAGATCTTCGGTGCAGTAGGGCAGCACCTTGAAGCCGTCTTTGATCAGCGTGCCGGCGGTTTGCACCAGGTTCAAGGTGTCAGGTTGCAGGGTGTAGTCGTCGCCAATCAGTTCGAGCTTGATCCAGTCGGTGGCAAACACTTCGCGCGCCATGTGGGCCGTGGTGATGGCCTCTTGCGGGCTGTGGCAACCGGCGGTGTTGGGCAGCACCGGCACGCCCAACTGGCGCAGCAAGGCCCAGAAACCGTTGCCAGTGTCAGCGGCGCCCGTGCCTTCATGGTGGCCGGGCTTGAGGTTTTGCCGGCGCAGCGAGGCCGTCACCATGGCGGGCTTGGCGCGGCGAATGGCGGCTTCCATCACGGCCGGTGACGGGTAGCGCGCCGTGCCCAGCAGCAGGCGGCTGGTGAAGGTTTCGCCGTAGAGCGAAAGGGTGTCGGGTTTGGTTGGTGTGGACATGTTCAGCCTCCGGTCACCGGGTGGATGATTTCAATCTTGTCGCCGTCTTGCAGCAGCGTCTGCGCGAGTTTGGCGCCGGGCACAAACTGCAGGTTGACGGCTGTGGCAAACGGCGGGCGCGCGCCTATGGCCTCGGCGGCTTGGGCCAGCGTGGCGCCATCGGGCAACTGGTGGGGTTGTTGGTTGATCAGGACGTTCATGGTGTGGCGGGCAGTGCCATGGGGTTGAGCCCAAAGCTTTCGGCGAGTGTGCTGTGGCCGGTCGACACCAGTTCCAGCGCCGCGTCCAGCATGGCGGGTGCGATCATGAAACCGTGGCGGTACAGGCCGTTGATCTGCAGCGTCTGGGGGCCAAGCTCTCGTAGCGCGGGCAGGTTGTCCGGCAGGGCCGGGCGGCATTGGGTGGCGATCTCCAGAATGCGTGCTTCGGCAAAACCGCTGTGCACGGCGTAGGCGGCGCTCAGCAGTTCGAGTGTGGAGCGCACGCTGGCGGGCGAGAGGTCGTCGCTTTCAATCTCGGTGGCACCAATCACAAACACACCTTCGGGTTTGGGGGCGATGTACAGCGGGTAGCGCGGGTGCACCAGGCGTGTGGGGCGGCTCAACTGCACGTCGGGTGCGTGCACGCGCACCACCTCGCCCCGCACGCCACGCAGGGCGCTCCACTGCGGACGCGCGCCCAGGCCACGGCAGTCGAACAGCCAATCGAAACCGTCTTTTAAATCCTCCGGCGCGCGTGGGCTGTTCCAGTGGATGTCTACGCCCAACGCGACCAAGGCCTGGCCCAGCGCGGCCAGCAGTGCGCGGTTGTCGAGCTGGCCTTCTTCGGGCAGGTAGATGCCTTGGGCAAAACGATCGCCCAACGTGGGCTCCAGCGCGGCAATGCCTGCAGCATCCAACCGCTGCGGTGCAGGCAACGCGGGCATGTTGCGCTGGTTGCTCACCAGTTGCTGGCCCAGGCGCGTGGCCTCGGCGGCGTCTTGCCGGTGCCAGACGATCAAGGTGCCGGCTTGCTGCAAGAAAACGGGTGGGGCGTAAGCTGCAAGCTCGGCCACCAGTTCGGGCCAGCGGCCCAGCGCGTAGCGGCCCATTTGCACCACGCTGGGCTCGGTAACGGCCGACTCGGCCAGCGGCGCCAGCATGGCGGCGGCCACGCGTGCGGCGGCGTTTTCGGCACCCGGGCCGGCGGCATCGAAGATCGACACGCGGCAGCCCTGGCGTGCCAGCGCAAACGCCAGCAGGCGGCCCATGAGGCCGGCGCCCAGGATGGCGACGTGGCTGGAAGGGGTGAGGAGGTTCATGCGTCCAACAGTGGGTTCAGTTGGACAAAACGGGGCGCGCAGTCGCGGGCGCCAGGCATTTGAAACTCCCCACGCCAGCATGATCTGGATCGGGTCGCAAGCGTTTGCTTTGCCGGCTGTTGAAGAGGCAAGATGTACGCTTAGGGTTTTTCTCAGCCCTGCCATCGCAGCAAGACACCCCTGTTTCATCCGAGGCTGCAATTACAGCACAGCATCTGCCGCGAGCCCCGATAATTTGCCTATGACCCTCTCGTCCACCATCTCTTCTGCTCAACCATCTTTGCAACGTTACCTGCGTGTGTTGTCGATCGCCGGCTCCGACAGCGGTGGTGGCGCCGGCATACAGGCCGACCTGAAAACCTTCTCGGCCCTGGGTTGCTACGGCATGACCGCCATCAGCGCACTCACTGCGCAAAACACCCAGGGTGTGAGTGGCATCCATGCTGTGCCGCCGGCTTTTTTGAAGGCGCAGTTGCAGGCGGTGCTGGACGACATTGGCACCGATGCCGTGAAGATCGGCATGCTGCATGCGCCCGAGGTGGTGGAGGTGGTGGCCTGGGCCATAGACCACTATCAGCTGCGCCAGGTGGTGCTCGACCCCGTGATGGTGGCCACCAGCGGCGACCGCCTCATGGCCAGCGAAACCGTGCAGGTATTGGTGCGCGAACTGTTTCCGCGTGCCACGCTGATCACGCCGAATCTGGACGAGGCCGCGCTGCTGCTGGGCCGGGATGTGCGTGAACTGGCCACGGTGGATGCCTTGGACGATGCAGCGTCCGCGCTGCTGGCGCTGGGTGCGCCGGCGGTGTTGCTCAAGGGCGGCCACTTGCCCGGTGACGAAGTGGTCGACGTCTTGGCCTTGCCCGACGGCACACGCCAACACTTGCACGCGCAGCGCATTGCCACGCCGAATGGCCATGGCACGGGCTGCACCTTGTCGTCGGCCGTCGCCTGTTATCTGGCGCAGCGCATGCCGCTGCCATTGGCCGTGGGGCGCGCGCGTGAATACATCCTGAACGCCATTGCCGCGGGGGCCAAGGTGCGCACCGGGCGGGGCGCTGGGCCGCTGAACCACGGTTTCAGCCCGGTGGTCATGCAGACCCGGCCATTGCAGGAGTGACATCACTCTGAACGGTTTTTAGGCGACAGAAAGCGCTTTGGCCTGGCTGCTGCGTGTCAACCAGGCCAGCACAAAGGTGGCGGCCAGCGTGGGCAATGCCGAACCGAACTGCGGCGCCCACTGCGCAAGCAGGTGGTACAGCACAATGCCTGCAAGCCACAAGCCAGCCGCCAGCACATCGATGCGGCGGGCCGTCAGCGACGGTGTTTCGGCCGTCGCACCCAGCCGTCCCAGGATCACGCCAAACAGCGGCACAAACACCGAACTCAGCAGCAGCAAAAACGGCTCCAGGCTGTGCATGGGCAGCACCAGCGCCAGGCCTGTGCACAGCACCGCCAGCCACAAGCCCCAGCGGCGCACGCTCCAGCGCGGCTGCAGGCTGTGGGCGCTGACCGAGGCCGAATACACATCGCCGTAAGCGTTGTCCAACTCGTCGATCAAGATCAGCCCCAGCGCCAACAAACCACCTTGGGCCAGCAGCAGGGCGGTGACGAGTGACACACCCGGCTCGGCCACCGACACCACCATCACGCCCAGCGCATAACACCAGATGTTGGCCAGCACATAACCCAGCCAGGTGCCGCCCATGCTGCCGCGCGGGCTACGGCCGTGGCGCGCGTAGTCGGCCACCAGCGGCAACCACGAAACCGGCATGGCGATCACCAGGTCTAGCGCCGACAACATGCCCATGCTGCCGTCACCGGGGCGCTGCCAGAACGCAGCAAAACCCTTGGCCGCGAGTGCATGCGCGAACTGCCAGGTCAACCACAGCAGCGACACCAGCACCAGCGGCAAACCAAAGCGGCTGACAAAACCGCGCACCAGCTTGAGCATGGAACCCGCAAGCAGCGCGGTCAGCACCGCGCCCCAGAGCAGTGTGGTGGCGAGAATGCCCATGGGGCCATCCAGCGGCAGGCCGAACATTTGCTGGCCTATGGCCGCCGTGCCTTCACGCATCACCACCAGCTCAAACGTGGTCCAGCCTATGAGCTGCACGATGTTCAGCCCCACGGGCAGGCGTGCAAACAGGCTGCCGTAGGTGGCATGCATCAGCCCGGCGCTGGAAAGACCCGTGCGGCAGCCGACCCGCGCCGTCCAGGCCAGCAAACCGGCGCCAATCAGCGAGCCGAGCACAATGGCCAGCACCGCGTCTTGTGTGCCCACGGCCGGCACCAGGTAGGCGCCGATCTGCATCACCAGCAATCCAACGCCCAGGCTGAACCACAACGCGGCCTGGTCGCCCCAGCCGAAGACACGCGCATCGCTGGGCAGCGGGCTCAAGGCCTGGTTTTGAAAAGATGAAGTCGGCTCGGTCACGTTTGCGCTCCTATCGGCAGGGCAGGCAAACCACGGCTGAGAACATGGGGCGCCAACACCGAAAACAGAGACACGGCGCACGGCCGGTACTTGGTGTGGCAAACCAGCTTCCCTGCGCGAGGATTACCTCAATCAGGTTCAAAGGGACTTTCTCAGTCGCCACACGGATCTGCGGCAACACCCCCAGCAAATGCGCCGCAGCTTGTCGAGCGGGCGGCACGAGCGGATTCTAGCCTGCGGGCCGCAAGGGTTCGCCCGGGCTCCAGCAGGGGGGCGCCCGCTAAAATTTGCGCTCATTCGATCGACAGCCAAAACACTTGGGGCCTGCGGTTCTGCCGTTGCGCCAGTGAGCCCTATACGATGCAAATGACACTTTTTCGTCAGCGCTTGGTCGCGGCGGCCCTGATGGGCTTTGGCGGCCAGGTCATGGCTCAAAACCAGCCGCAGGAGCCTGCCTATACGCCCAATCTGTGGCGCGTGGAAATCAGCCCCTACACCTATCACTATTCGTACAACCCGGACCACAGGCCGGTGCACTTGATAGGCCTGGAGCGTGAAACCCCTGAGCGCTGGTTTGTGGGTGGGGCGTACTTCAGCAACTCGTTTGGACAAGATAGCGGCTATGTTTACGTGGGCCGCAGCTATTACAAGGTTTTTGACAGCCTGCCGCGTGTCTACCTCAAGTGGTCGGCCGGCATCTTGTATGGCTACAAGGAGCCTTACGAAGACAAAGTGCCGTTGAACTACCACGGCTTTTCGCCCGCCATCGTGCCGGCGGTGGGCTGGCGTTTTGATGGCGGGTGGAACACACAGATGAATGTGCTGGGTGCTGCAGCCTTGACCTTTTCTCTCGTGAAAGAGTTCTAGCGCCTCATAACCTGCGCAGCGGCTTCTTCTTCCATACCAGTCGGTAATAGGCGGTTTGCAGTGACAGCATACAAATGAAGGTGATGGGGTAGGCGATCCAGATGCCGTTGAGGCCCATGTGCTGGCTCAGCAGCCAGGCCGTCGGCACCTCTATGCCCAGGATGCAGAAGATTGAAATGCCGGTGGGCACCAGCACGCTGCCGCTGGCGCGCATCAGCCCGGACAACACGGCTTGCATGCCAAAAATGATGGTGCTCCACAGCATGATGTGCAGCAGCGTCTGCGCCAGTTCTATCACCGGTGGCGCGGTGATGAACAGCGCCAGGATGTGGCGCGAGAACAGATAGGCCAGCAGTACCAGGGTGCCGGTGAGTGCCAGGTTGAGGTGTATGCCGGTGCGCGCGATCTTGCCCAGGCTGTCGCCGCGCCCCGCACCAATCGCTTGTGCGCCCAGGATGGATGCGGTGATGGCAATCGACAAGGCCGGAAACTGCACATACGCCACGACCTGGTTGACCGCGCCATAGGCGGCGGTGGCGTCCGAGCCAAAACGGTTCACCAGGAACAGCACCGCCACCTCGGAGAGCGCAATCACCACCATTTGCAAACCTGTGGGCAGGCCTATGCGCAGCACCTTGGCCAGCAGCGCCGGCTGTATGCGCATGCTGCGCAGAAACGCCGCGTCGGGTGCCAAGGGATGTTTGCGCCACAGCAGATAAACCGCCAGCCAGCCCATGGCCACCACGTAAGAAATCACCGCACCCCATGCGCCACTGACCACGCCCATTTGCGGCAGGCCCCACCAGCCGCGGATCAACGCTGGCGTCACCAGCAGGCCTACGGCGGTGGAGATGCAAAGTGTCCACAGCGGTGTGACCGAGTCACCGACGCCCCGTAGCATCGAGGTGCTGAGCAGGAACAGGAACAGACCCGGCATGGCCCAGAACATCACACGTGCATAGGCAATGGTGCTGGGCAGAATGTCCACCGGCGTGCCCAGGCCGGCCATGAACAACTGCGTGAAGCTGCCGCCAAACACCGCCACCACGGCGCCGGCGATCAGCCCCACGGCGAGTGTGGTGCCGGCAATCGCCTTGACACGCAGCAACTCCTTGGCGCCCCAGGCCTGGCCTATCAGCACCGAGGCCCCGGCGCCCAGGCCTATGGAAAAGGCAATGAAGAAAAACACCACCGGGAAAAAGGCCGACACCGCCGCCAAGGCCTGCACACCCAGCATCTGCCCGAGGTAGATGTTGTTGAACGTGCCCGACAACGCCTGCAGGATGTTGCTGATCATCATAGGGATGAGGAAGGTCACGAAGGTGCGCCACATGCGCGGCGGCTTGGCGGGTGTGCCGGTCTCGGTGCTGCTGACGGAAGGCTGCTGAGGCTGGGTCATGTTGCGGCTTTGCTGGGGGGGGTGACGGTGTTGATCTCGGGGCTGAGCGCAGGGGCGGCCAAACGCAACATGTAGCTGCGCACATCGGCAGGCCAGCCCGCACAGTGCTGCAGCAGGGCGGCCGTGTCGGCGGCAAACAAGGCACGGCTGGCTTGCTCGAAGTTTGGCGCATTCCCGGCCATGGCTTGCATGAAACGGTAACTGGCTTCAATGGCCTGCCTGGCGGCGTCGGCGTCACGGCTTTGGCGACGCGCTTCCTCGACCAATTTACGCAGGACAACGGAGGCGCCGCCGGGCTGGGCATTGAGCCAATCCCAGTGGCGAGGCAGCAGTGTGACTTCGCGTGGCACCACGCCCAAGCGTGGCCGGCCCGGGCGGCGTGGCGCCTCGGCTGCTTCAGTGGGCTTGGTGTCAGCTGGCGCGACCGGAGCCTGACGCATCAAGGGAGCGGCGGCGACCATGCAGGGATGGGCGGGCAGTCTTTGCAGCACCTCGGCCAATGTGCCGCGCAGGTCCAGTTCCACCTGCGTGCCATCGGCGTCGTGGAAAAGCAAAAGGGTGGCGTCAGTAGAGGTCTCGCTGGCCGCTTTGACCAGGGTGGCCACATGCGCCAGTTCGCCCTGTGCAATGCAGCGGCTGTCGGCGAAGGCCGTGAACAAAAGGGGCGAGGGAATATCGGGCATGTGGTTTGGGGCTGTAGTCTTGAGGTTTCCGTATTTTTACCCGGTTTAAATTATTTTGCAATTACACCCGGGTGAAATTATTAAAAAGCTAGCGTAAATACTGGCACCGACCTGCTGCTGCCAGCAGCAAAAGAGCGTTTATTCGCTCGCATTTCGCACTGATGAATGGATTGAATTGGCTCAAAAGTAAGCGTAGAGTCGCATCAGACTGAGCTGACAACGCAATCCGTTGTGTCCGATATGTGGCCAGGGGGCCCTAAGCGGACACTTTGTTATTGGGGAGCCGTTGATGGCGCCGTTTTGTGTATGCAAACGGCCATGAACGGCCGCAGTACAAGGGGCCACCATGCACAAAGCAGATGCCGGCAATGCGAGCTGGGGTGTTCGGGGCGCAGGCGGGGTGAGGGACTTGAGGGGCTTGAGTGGCTTGAGGGGCTTGAGGCCCGGGGCTCGCTCAGCCCATTGGGCCTGGCTGCTCGGTGCTGGCAGTTTTGTGTTCAGCGCGTGCAACGTGTGGGCGGATGAAACTGTTGCCCGAGCCGAGATGTTTGCCGTAGCCAACAGCCTGCCCTATATCTCCGGCATTTCGGTGGACCGGGTGGAGGCCTCTGATGCCGATGCCCCACGCGCGCGACGCCGGGGTTACACCGAAATCAGTTCCACGGTTTTACCCACATGGGACAGGGCGGTGCCAGGCACTGCGGCACGCGCGCTGAATGGCAGTCTCAATGGCAATACCGACATGCCTGCGTCGCGCCTGGAGTTCAGCCATTGGGCCCATGAGCGTGGTGGTGCCGGGGTGGCTTTGGGGGTGGTGCAAACGGGAACCGGCTCGGCTGCCCTGAACGGTCCGGCCGAGGTGCGGGATGCGTCTGCCAATGGCTCGAACGTGGAGCTGGGTTTGCGCTGGCGCAGCAGCCTGGCGGACCAGCGGCGGCTCGACCTGGGCGCCTGGCGCCGGGTCACGAACAACTCGCCAGACGCTTATACCTTGACACAAACCAGTGATGGCGCTTTGTATGCCGCGCGTGTGGAAGTGCAGTTCCCCAGCGCCAAATACGGCGGCCTGGCCCCAGAGTTTGGCGCCATTGGCATGCAGATGAATGGCGGCGGCAAGGTGGTGCTGCGCGCCAAGCGCGGCGGGCCCATGCTTTACTACCGCTCGAATTTCTGAGCGTTTACTCTGCCTTGGATGGCGTGGCGACGCCCAGCAATTGGTGCAGGCGCGGCGAGGTGGTGGTGTATTGCAGCAGCGTTTTGCGCTCGGGGAAGACCATCGCCGCCGTGCCAAAGGCCGCCAGCACACATTCGTGGAAGCCACAAACGATGAGCTTCTTTTTACCGGGGTAGGTGTTGATGTCGCCCACGGCAAAGATGCCGGGCGCGCTGGTGGCAAAGGCTTCGGTGTCCACCTGCAATTGCTTGCGTTCCATGGCCAGGCCCCAGTCCGCCACCGGACCCAGCTTGGGTGACAAGCCCAGGTAGACGATCAGCTGTTGCGCGGGGTGCAGGCTTGTGGCGCCGTCCACATCGATGATGTTCAGCCCGCTCAGGCTTTGGTCGGCGTTTTGCGCAAAGCCGGTGATCTGCCCCACCTTGAAGTTCAGTTGGCCGGCTTCACGCAAGGCCAGCAACTCGGCCACCATCATGGTCGGCGCTTGCAGCACTTCGCGACGGTGCAGCAGGGTGATGCTGTGTGGACGCTGACCATAGTCCAGGGCCGCCAGGTCGAGCACGGCCTGGACTGCGCTTTCGTCGCCGCCCATCACCCATACGTCTTGGCCTACCAGTGCTGCGGCAGGCGCTGCGTGGTAGTGCAGGTGGCGGCCTTCCAATGTCTCGATGCCATCGACCTTGAGCTTGCGTGGCTCAAATGCGCCCACACCTGCCGCGATCAACACCGCCTTGGCCAGGAAGCGCTGGCCACGCGTGGTCTCCAGCGCGAAGCGACCATCGGCCTCGCGCTTGAGTTCGCGCACCGATTGGCCCAGGTGGTAGGTCGGCTGGAACGGCGCGGCTTGTTTCTCCAGCTGCGCCACCAGTTCACGGCCGGTGCAGGCCACCACGGCCGGAATGTCGTAGATCGGTTTGTCGGGGTAGAGCTCAATACATTGGCCGCCGACATAGGGCAGCGAGTCGATAACGTGGGCGCTGATTTCCAGCAAGCCGAGCTGGAACACCTGGAACAGGCCGACCGGGCCGGCGCCGATGACCACGGCATCGGCTTCTATCAATGGAAGAGATTTAGATGAAGTCACGACCTGAAATGTAAAACGGGGCCGGCAATTTGCGCGGCCCCGTATTCGTTGAGCTTGATGCCCAAAGGGAATTAGCGAATCAAGTTCTCGATCTTGTTCGGCTTGTCTTTCCACTCGTCGGCGTCGGGCAGGGCGGGTTTGCGTTTGGTGATGCTCTTCCAGCCATCGGCGCGCGCCAGGTCGGCGTTGATCTTGATGAAGGCGAGTTGCTCTGGCGGCAAGTCTTCTTCAGCAAAGATGGCGTTGGCCGGGCATTCCGGGATGCAGACGGCGCAGTCGATGCACTCATCTGGATCGATCACCAGCATGTTGGGGCCTTCGCGGAAGCAGTCCACGGGGCAAACATCGACACAGTCGGTGTATTTGCACTGGATGCAGTTTTCAGAGACGACGTGAGTCATGTGTTTACAGCGTAAGTTGGTCTTGTGGGGCGAGCGTCTGGCGTTTTGGCTGGGCACCCGCAGCGGTGCGGGCCCTTACGCTTTTTGCGCAACCCGGCATTTTAAGGGTTTCCGCGAACCAGCACCGCGCCGGAGGTTTTGTGCGACGCGGTGTCGACCAAAACCAGTGAACCGAGTGCGCGTGACAACACAAACGGCCGCGTGGCAATGGCCTCTTGCAAGGCCAGTTCAATGTGGCCAATGGCGTTGGGCGCCAACTCGCTGGCGTCTTCCTCGGCCAGGGTGTTGATGTCCAGCTTGTGCACGATGCGCTTGACCTTGGCCTTGACCCAGCGGTGGCCATGCAGCGCCCAATAGACGCGGCCGGCGACCAGCGGTTCGTCGTCCATCCAGGCGACGGTGGCCGAGATCTCGCGGCTGGCTTCAAACTGGCCCGGGGCCAACAGCCAGTCACCACGCGACACATCGACTTCGCGGTCAAGTGTGATGCCGGCGCTACTGCCCGCGAGCACGCTCTTGGGTGTGCGTGTATGGTCCAGCACCTGTGCCACGATGGCGGTTTGGCCGCTTGGCAGGATGCGGATTTCCTGGCCCACTTGCACGCTGCCCGTGGCCACACGGCCCCAGAACACGCGGCGCCCTTGGCTGGTGTCGCTGCTGGAGTGGAACTTCTCCACCCACTGCACCGGGAAGGCGAAGGCCTGGTCCGTTTCGGCAGGCGTGCTGGGCAACTGTTCCAGGATTTGCAGCAGCGTGGGGCCGGTGTAGCCACACCAGTCGGGCGTGTCGCTGTGACCGGCTTCGACCACGTTCCAGCCCTTTAGTGCCGAGATCGGCACTATGGCTTTGACGGGGATTTCGGCCGCCGCGGCAAACTGGTTCAGGGCGGCGCTGATGTGGGCAAAGGCCAGCGCCGAGTCGGCCACGGCGTCGAGTTTGTTGATGGCGAACACGATGCTGGGCACACGCAGCAGGTGGCACAGCAGCGAGTGGCGGCGGGTTTGTGGCAGCAGTTCCAGCGCGGCGTTTTTCCAGTCGAGCTTGGTGGCGTCGATCAGCACCACGGCGGCGTCGGCGCTGCTCGCGGCCGTGACCATGTTGCGTGTGTATTGCTCGTGGCCGGGCGCATCGCCGATGATGAACTTGCGGTCTTCGGTGTTGAAGTAGCGGTAGGCCACGTCGATGGTGATGCCTTGTTCGCGCTCGGCCGACAAGCCATCGGTCAGCAGCGCGAGGTCGGTTTCACCCTGGCGTTGCACACCGGCCAGGTGGTCTTGCAACACGGCCTTGGTGTCGACCAGCAGGCGGCCGATCAAGGTGCTTTTGCCGTCGTCGACGGAGCCGCAGGTGATGAATTTCAGGGCCGACAGGGCTTGGGTTGTGGTTGCGGTCATCAGAAGTACCCGTCTTTCTTACGTTTTTCCATGGATGCCTCAGAAGTCTTGTCGTCCATACGTGTGGCGCCGCGTTCACTGACGTCGGCGGCCAAGGTTTCGATCACGATGTCGGCGGCGGTGGCGGCATCGCTTTCCACCGGGCAGGTGCAGGTGATGTCGCCCACGGTGCGGAAGCGCACCTGGCGCATCTCGGCGGTTTCACCGGCCTTGAGTGGCGTGAGTTCGGTGACCGGCACCAGCAGGCCCTTGCGTTCCACCACTTCGCGTTGGTGTGTGTAATAAAGCGAGGGCAGGGCGATGTTTTCGCGTTCGATGTATTGCCACACGTCGAGCTCGGTCCAGTTGCTGATGGGGAACACGCGGAAGTGTTCACCGGGCTGCAGGCGGGTGTTGAACAGCGTCCACAACTCGGGGCGCTGGGCCTTGGGCTGCCATTGGCCGAAGCTGTCGCGGTGCGAAAAGATGCGTTCCTTGGCGCGCGCCTTTTCTTCGTCGCGGCGCGCACCGCCTATGAGTGCGTCGAAGCGGAATTCTTCAATCGCTTCGAGCAGCGTGACCGACTGGTGCACATTGCGCGACTCGCCGGGGTGGGCCAGGCGCACGGTGCCGCGCTTCATCGAGTCTTCGACGTTGCGCACAATGAGTTCGGCGCCGAGTTCCTTGGCGCGGAAATCGCGGAAGTCGGTCACTTCATGGAAGTTGTGGCCGGTGTCTATCATCAACAGCGGATAGGGGATGCGGCCCACGCCAAAGGCTTTTTCGGCGCACTTCAGCAGCACCAGCGAGTCTTTGCCGCCCGAGAACAGCAGCGTCGGGCGTTCGAACACGGCGGCCACTTCGCGCAGGATAAAAATGGTTTCTTCTTCCAGCGCGTCCAGATGGGCGTTGCTGAGGTGGGCGGCAGCTTGGGTCATGGGGGCTGTGTTTTCTAAAGGGGCACGGGCGTTCATAGGCGGGGCACTTTTCAGCGGACTTGAGTGAGTCTCAGTGGGCAAGGTGCAAGCCGCATTCGCGGTTGTCTTCACCCTTGGTGGGGTCCACATAGTCGAAGTTGTTCGGCAGGCCGTGGGCTTCGCAATACTCGTAAAGCTCTTTGGACGACCAGTGCAGCAGCGGCGCAACCTTGATCAGGCCATCAGGATTGATGCTCACCGGATCCATCTGGGCACGCACAGCGGTGTCGGTGGCGCGCAGCGCGGTGAACCACACCTTGGGTGCCGTTTCGCGCAGGGCGCGCGCAAATGGCTCCAGCTTCACTTCCTGGGTAAAGGCCGCATGGCGTGGGTCGTCGAGTGCGGGTGTTGGGCCTTCCACGGCTTCACGGTGTGCACGCGAGCGGCGTGGCAGGTAGATCTGCAGGTTGAGCTTGAGTTGCTTGGTCACCTCGTCGACGAAACGGTAGGTGGCTTCGGTGTTGTAGCCGTTGTCCATCCAGACCACGGGCACATCGGGCCGCACGCTAGTGACCATGTGCAGGATCACCGCCTCGAACGGGCGGAAGTTGGTGGTGACTATGGACGGTTGGTCCAGGCCAAGGGCCCAGTCCACCAGCCCCTGGGCGTTGCGGCCCAGTTCGGCGTTGATGTGTGCGAGGTCTAGGGTGCTCATGTGTCTACTTTGCTCAGGCGGCGTTCAGGCTGCGGTAACCGCTTGATCGCGCAGTTCGGGCTCGACAAACAGCGGCTTCACGTGCACCGCGTCACCTTGGTAGAAGGCCTTGAAGCGGTCGAACTGGCGCTGGGCGGCGCTGGCGTCCACACCTGCGCGCAGCACGGCCACGTCGAAACCGCTGCGTTGCATCTGCACCAGTTGGTCGATCAGCACGTCGCCGGTGGCGCGGATCTCGCCCTTGAATTCAAGGCGGCGGCGCAGCAGGAAAGCCTGGCTGTAGGCGCGGCCATCGGTGAACTTGGGGAACACCAGGTCGATACGCGTCACACCGTCGAGCGCCAGGCTGCGCGGGTCTACGTCGTTGGCCACGGTGAGGATGCCATTTTGGGCAGCAGATCCAACTTCTGGGCCCGGTGTGTGTGCGGTGGCAGCTATGATTTTCATTATGTTGATCTTTCGTCGTTCTGCTTAGGCGGCCACAGCTGCGGGGCGGCCGGTGCTGATACGGGCGGCGTTGGCGGCGGCTTTGAACGGGTCCTGGCCGACGCGGCGCAGCGTGTCGATAAAGGTTTCTGCTTTGCCTTCGGCGTTTTGGCGGTTGGCGCGGTAGGTGTCGAGCAGGGCTTCGATCACTTCAGGCACTTCGGCGGCGCTGAACGATGGGCCCACCACCTTGCCGGCAGCCGCATGGCCCGACAGGTCCGAGCCGTCCGAACCGGCCAGCGTCACCTGGTACCACTCCTGGCCGTCTTTGTCCACGCCCAGAATGCCGATGTGTGCACTGTGGTGGTGGCCGCAGGAGTTGATGCAGCCGCTCATGTGCAGGTCGATTTCGCCCAGGTCGTGCAGCTCGTCCATGTCCTGGTAACGCGCGGTGATGGCTTCGGCGATGGGCAAGGAACGGGCGTTGGCCAGTGCGCAGAAGTCGCCGCCGGGGCAGGCGATCATGTCGGTCAGCAGGCGGATGTTGCTCAGGGCCAGGCCGGCGGCGCGGGCCTCGGTGTAGAGCGCGGTCAACTCGTCTTCGCGCACCCAGGGCAGCACCAGGTTCTGGTCGTGCGTGACGCGGGCTTCACCGGCGCTGTAACGGTCCATCAGGTCGGCGGCACCGGCCAGTTGGTCGGCCGTGGCGTCACCCGGCGAGTAGCCGGGGCGCTTGAACGACAGCGTGACCACGCGCAGCGCCGGGTTCTTGTGCGCCGACACGTTTTGCTTGAGCCAGCGTTGGTATTCCGTAGTGCTGGTGTCAAAGTTGGCGGGGGCCGTAATGGTCGACGCGGGCAGTGCGCCTTGGCGGCTGGCCGGCACTTCAAAGCTGGCGGAGACGCGGTCCAGCTCGGTTTGTGTGATGGTGTGCGGGCCACCGTCGTGCGCAATGATTTCCTGGTATTCGGCTTCGACCTCGTCGATATAACGTTGGCCTTCGGCCTTCACCAGGATCTTGATGCGTGCCTTGTAGATGTTGTCGCGGCGGCCCCAGCGGTTGTAGACGCGGATCACGGCTTCCAGGTAGTTGAGCAACTGGTTCCATGGCAGGAATTCGCGTATCACCGTGCCCACCACGGGGGTGCGGCCCATGCCGCCGCCCACCATCACGCGCAAGCCGACTTCGCCGGCTTCGTTCTTCAACACGTGCAGGCCCACGTCGTGCCAGGCCGTGGCCGCGCGGTCGTCGGTGGCGCCGGTGATGGCAATCTTGAACTTGCGTGGCAGGAAGGCGAACTCGGGGTGCAGCGTGCTCCACTGGCGGATGATTTCGGCGATCGGGCGTGGGTCGGCGATTTCGTCCACGGCCACACCGGCGCGTTCGTCACTGGTGGTGTTGCGTATGCAGTTGCCGCTGGTCTGGATGCCGTGCAGGTGCACGCTGGCCAGCAGGTCCATCACATCGGCGCTCTTGGCCAGTGGAATCCAGTTGAACTGCACGTTCTGGCGTGTGGTGAAGTGGGCCACGGCGCTGGGCAGGCTGGTGAGGTCGCTCAGGCCGGGGTTGGCCTTGCTGAGGTCGTTTTCGTCCTTGCGGTCGTAGTCGCGTGCAATGGTGCCGAGCACACGCACCTGGGCGCTGTTGATCTCACCATAAGGCACGGCGATGCGCAGCATGGGCGCGAAGCGTTGCACGTACCAGCCGTTTTGCAGGCGCAGCGGGCGAAACTCGTCTTCGGCCAGTGTGCCGGCTTGCCAGCGTTCCAATTGGTCGCGGAACTGGGCGGCGCGCAACTGAACGAACTGCTTGTCGAATGGGGTGTATTGGTACATCTTTTAGGTCAACGTCATCGAAGGTGGAGGGGTTGCGCGGAACCGGGTCAAGTCGGCTGGTTTTGCGGCAAACCCGCGATTGTTCTACAAAGCAATCAACTTTGCGCCGGCATAGGCCAACAGCAGCGATAAAAGGGAGCGGATCAGGCGCTCAGGCGTCTTGCGCATGAGTTGTGAACCTAGCCAAATGCCGGGCAAGGAGCCCGCCAGCAACTTGGCCAGCAGCGCCCATTCAACCGAGCCAATCGAGGCATGGCCCAGGCCCGCGACCAGGGTCAGCGGCACGGCGTGGGCAATGTCCACAGCCACAATACGCGGCAGCGACAGTGCCGGGTACAGCAGCATCAGCACCAGGACGCCAATGGCGCCTGCACCCACCGAGGTGAGGGTGACCAGGGCGCCAATCACCGCGCCAAACACCACCGGCAGCACCTTGCTGCGCAGCGTTGGATGGTGGCTGGCAATCGCCGTAGCCGCGGGTGTGCCAGCGGTCTTGCCGCGAATGGCTTTGTAGAGGGTGGCGACTGCCGTGAGCAGCAGGGCCGCGCCCAGCGTGCTTGTCATCACACGCTGCACCGCTGGGTCGGCTGGGCCGACGTAGTTCAACACGGCGAGTGTGACCAGCGATGCCGGCACGCTGCCAGCGGCCATGCGCAACACGATAGCCCAGTCGATCACCTTGGCGCGCGCCAGGGCCACCGAGCCGCCCATCTTGGTGAAGGCGGCAAACAGCAGATCGGTGCCAATCGCCAGATGCGGCTTCACACCGAAGAAAAAGATCAGCAGCGGCGTCATCAGCGAGCCGCCGCCCACACCGGTCAAACCGACGATGAACCCGACAAAAAAGCCTGCAAAAACGAACGCAATATCGTGCATAGGGCCGGACTATAAAAGCGGCGCTTATGGAGACAAACTACATTTTTGTTTGACCAATATGTGCATAACCATATGAGGGAATCATCTCAGCCTACTTTTCAATCCGGTTACGGCAAAATGCGGGCCTTTGCCATCCCGCCAAACACCATGCCCGATCTGACGCAGCTTCTAGCCGACCAAGCCACGACCCTGGCCGTGTTCGACGAACTGCAATTGCGGCTGGCCAAGGCTGGCGCCGTGCTGCGCGCACCGCCGCCCGTACCCACCAGCTGTTGTGGGCGCGGCTGCAACGGCTGTGTCTGGGAAGGCTTTTACGACGCGGCCAATTACTGGCGCGATGATGCGCTGGAGGCGCTACAGGCGATCATGCTTCAGGAATAGGCTCGGGCGCCTTGACCTGATAGGCCTCGCTCCAACTGGCCAGCGAAGGCATGATGGACGGGTAGAGCCCCACGCCATCGAGTAACTGCTGTTGCAGCAACTTCAAGCCGCCTTCGCCCGGTGTGCGCACCGCATGGCCGGCCTTGGCCGGGCGCGAGGCGCGGCAGCTTTGGGTGACCTTGTCGGTCTGGCGCGTGAACGCGTCGAGTCCGGCAAAGGCGCGCGGGTCGATGATCTGCAAGAACACCGTGGCGCCCCAGCCTTCTTTGGGGTCGGCGCGGCCGTGGCCGGCGAGGCCGCCGGTCAAGGCTTCGACCAGCAGCGTCAGGCCATAACCTTTGTGGCCCGAGTCTTTGCCGCCCAGCGGCAGGATGGTGCCCTTGGGTTCGTTGAACAACACCGCCGGGTCGGCGCTGGGCTCGCCATGGCCGTCCATCACCCATTGCGCGGGCAGGTGGCGGCCTTCCTTGTGCAGGCGGCCGGTGAGCCCGTTGGTGGTGGCCGAGGTCGATACGTCCATCAACACCGGCAGGGTGGATGTTGGAATGCCGGCCGAAATGGGGTTGGGCGTGAACACCGGATCCAGTCCGCCGAACGGTGCCACGCTTTCGCCGTTGGGGTCGGAGCAGGTCAGGATCATCAGCAGGCCCTGGTCGGTGGCGCGCTTCAGGAATGCGGCCAGGCAGGCGATGTGGTGGCTGCGGCGGATCACCACGGTGCAGGTGCCCAATCGCGCGGCGCGCTCCATGGCGATGTCCATGGCCTTGAGAATCAGCCAAGGGCCGGGCAGGCGGCGGCCGTCCCAGGTGATGGCTGCGGGGTGGTCGGCCAATACCGTGGGGCCGCCGTCCCGGGCCATGGCGCCAGACTTGAGTTCGCCCAGGTAGCCCGCGAGTTGCGCAAAACCATGGGTGTTGTGGCCCAGCAAATCACCTTCGAGCAGGATTTCGGCCACTGCGCGGGCCTTTTCGGCGTCCAGCCCGGCATGGGTGAGCAGGGATTCGCCATAGGCGAGCAGGTCGGTCGGGCGGTAGCGCAGCATGGCGTTTGTCTCTTGTTGGGTTTTTGAATGTGCAGTGGCGCTGATGGGCGTCAGCGTGAAAGGATTTGCGACACCGCGGCATCACCCTGGTTGAACCAGTTCTGCAACGGCGGCGGGTAGCTTTCCTCGGCGGATTCGACCCAGTTGAGCCGCACCTGGCGCTGCAGCGCGCGTAACTGCCAGGCCATTTCGCGGGTGATCAGCGACAGTTCAATCGCGGTCAAGCCGGTGATGGCACTGGTGTCGATCTGGCTCAGCAGCTCGGGCGAGGTGCCGGTTTCGACCAAGGTGCGGCGCATGCGAGCACAACGCGCGGCCACATGCAGCAGGGCGCTACGCCGCGCCTGGGTGACGCGGGCGTCTCCCGCCAGCGAAGCCGGCCAGTCGGCCAGGGTGTTGTCGATGGCGGTGAGGGCGACGACCGGATCGGCAACCTCTTCGTCAAAGGGCTCGACTATCGCGTCTTCTTCGGGCGGCGGGTTCAGCAGCCCGAGTATGCGTGTGACCAGCTCGGGCTGGTAACGCTGGCGGTTGGTGCGCAACAGCACGGAAAGGCGCAACTCGGCGTGGCTGCGGTTGGGCTTGATCATGGCGGCCACCAACTGGGCCATGGCCAGCAGCGAGCCCCAGGGACTGATGGCCGCGCCCGAGAGGCCGCTGGGGTAGCCCGAACCATCGAGCATTTCGTGGTGCTCGCGCACCGCACGCACCATGTCGCGCGAATATTCCTTGTGTTCCTGCAGCAGCAGGGCCGACACCAGCGGGTGTGAATACAGCTGGCGCCTTTCGTTGCGGCTGATCTGCTGCTTGGGCTGCAGCAGCACCGGGTCTACGTGCAGCATGCCAAGGTCGTGCAGCAAGCCAGCCGACATGATCATCACCAGGTCGGAGCGCAGCACCTGCGGGCGGCGGCCCAGCCAGCCAGCGATCAAGGCCGTGGCCACAAAATACTTGAACTGCTCGGGGTGTACGTCGCGTGCCACGGTGAGCTGAAATGCGATTGGTTTGGGCAGCGGCAAGGATTCCAGCAAATCCAGCAGCACCAGCCTGTCTTGGGGCTTGGGTGTCATGCGGGCGAACAGCGGCAGTTCGGTGAAGAGGGTTTCGGCCATGGCGCGCAGATCGCGTCCGCGCACCGGGCCTTCGACGTCGAGTGCGTTCTGCCATGGTTCGGCCGACTGGTGCTGCATCAAGCGCTCATACAGCTTGGCGGTCATGGTGGTGCCGCGGTCTATGAGTTTGATGCCCTGGGTGGTGAAGATCGCGTTGGTGGCGACCAGTGGCCGTTGCTCGCCCATCTGGGCCACGGCTTTATTGAAGTGAGGGGAGTCTGCTGCGCGTTCGGGCATGGGGTAAGTTTGTATCACAGTGAAACAGGGCTGAAGCTGTGAACACCGGGGAAGTCAGCGCGTTTTCGCGGATCATAGGGGCATGCTGCAAACAAAACCTGCTCTCTTTTATTCTCCTACTACCGTTCAACGCCTTCCCGCAGACCGTCCGGTGCGCGCGGCGCTGGTGGGTTATGGCTCTGCGGGGCGCATTTTCCATGCGCCGCTGCTGTCCGGCGCGCCGGACATAGAACTGGCCTGCATCGTCAGCAGCAAGCCCGATGCGGTGCGCCAGGACTGGCCGAACATACCGGTTGTGGCCACGGCAGACGAGGCCTTTGCCAACCCCGATATCGACCTGGTGGTCATCGCCACCAGCAACCAAAGCCACCACCCGCTGGCGCGTGCCGCGTTGCTGGCGGGCAAACATGTGGTGGTCGACAAGCCCTGCACCGTCACCCTGGCCGAGACCGAAGACCTGCTGGGCCTGGCACGCACCGGCGAACGTATGTTGGCGGTGTTCCAGAACCGGCGTTTTGATGCCGACTTTCTGGCGCTGCGCGAGGTGCTGGCCAGTGGCGCCCTGGGCCGCATCGTGCATTTCGAATCGCATTACGACCGCTACCGGCCCGAGGTGCTGAACCGTTGGCGCGACGACGACATTCCCGGCTCCGGCCTGTGGGTGGACCTGGGCGCGCACCTGGTCGACCAGGCGCTGCAGTTGTTTGGTGTGCCCGACGACATCACGCTAGACCTGGCGCAGCAACGCGACGGCGCGCGTACCAACGACTACTTCCACGCCCAATTGCGCTATGACCAGCAGCAGCCCGGCCTGCGCGTGGTGCTGCATGGCAGCGCGCTGGTGCCGTCTCTGGGGCCACGCTACGCATTACATGGCAGCAAGGGTTCGTTCATCAAATACGGACTGGACACCCAGGAAGAGGCGCTGAAGGCCGGCGCGCGTCCACAGTGGGGCGATCTGGCGGCCTGGGGGCGCGACCCCGATGTGGGCACGCTGGTGTTTCCACGGGATGGTGCGGCCGAACGCCGGCCGGGGCCGGATCTGCCGGGCAACTATCTGGCCTACTACGGCCAGCTCGCGGCCTTTTTGCAGGGGGCGGCTGCACAGCCACCGGTCACCCCGGCCGAGGTGCACCAGGTGATGGCGCTGCTGGAGCGCGGCCGCCACAGCGCCGACAAGGGCCACCGCGTCGACACCTCCGATCTGCGCAACGGCTGAGCGCGTTCCGCGAAGTAGCCCTACAACGGGCGTTTTCGGGGGCTAACCACTACAATTCAGGGTTATCCCCCTAAGAAGACCCCGATGAACGCCCCTGTTGACGTTTCCTTTTTTGCGCGCGCCGCCAAGCCGCTGACCAGTTACCGCAAGTACTGGGCCGCCCGTTTTGGCACGGCCAAATTCCTGCCGACCTCGCGCAAGGAGATGGAAGCCCTGGGCTGGGACAGTTGCGACATCATCGTGGTCACGGGTGATGCCTATGTGGACCACCCGAGCTTTGGCATGTCGGTCATAGGCCGCATGCTGGAAGCGCAGGGCTTCCGCGTCGGCATCATCGCCCAGCCCGACTGGCAGAGCGCCGAACCCTTCAAGGTCCTGGGCAAACCGAACCTGTTCTTCGGCGTGACCGCTGGCAACATGGATTCGATGATCAACCGCTACACGGCTGACCGCAAAATCCGTAGCGACGACGCCTACACCCCCGGCGACGTGGGCGGTGCACGCCCCGACCGCGCGGCCATCGTCTACTCGCAGCGCTGCCGTGAAGCCTGGAGCGACGTGCCCATCATCCTGGGCGGCATTGAAGGCAGCCTGCGCCGTATTGCGCACTACGACTACTGGCAGGACAAGGTGCGCCGTTCCATTGTGGTCGATGCGAAATGCGACCTGCTGCTGTATGGCAACGCCGAACGCGCCATCGTCGAAATTGCCCACCGCCTGGCCGCCAAGGAGCCGGTGCAGGACATTCTGGACGTGCGTGGCACGGCCTTTGTACGCCGCAGCACACCAGAGGGCTGGTTCGAGATCGATTCCACCACGGTGGACGAACCCGGCCGTGTCGAAGCACATGTCAACCCGTATTTGATGGTGTCCGACCAAGCCAAGGCCAACGGTGAAACCTGCGCCAAGGAAGACGAAGCCAATGCCGTGGCCGCACAGGCCGAGGCGGCCGCGCGTGGCGCGGCTGGCAGCGCCATCACCTTGCCCGCTGCATTGGCGCGCAACCCCAACGTCAAGCCCCTGACCTTTGTGCCCAACCCGGCGCTGCGTGGCCTGGGTTCACACAAGGTGCCGCCGCGTGAACGCAGTGTGTTGCGTCTGCCGTCCTACGAACAGGTGCGCGCCGACCCGGTGCTCTACGCCCACGCCAACCGTGTGCTGCACCTGGAAACCAACCCCGGCAACGCCCGTGCGCTGGTGCAGGCGCACGGCGAAGGCCACACCGCGCGCGACGTGTGGATCAACCCGCCGCCGATTCCGCTGACCACGGCCGAGATGGACCACGTGTTCGACCTGCCGTATGCGCGCAGCCCACACCCACGCTACGCCGATGAAAATGGCAGCCATGATGGCGCCACCAAAATCCCGGCGTGGGAGATGATCCGTTTCTCGGTCAACATCATGCGTGGCTGTTTTGGCGGCTGCACCTTCTGCTCCATCACCGAGCACGAAGGCCGCATCATCCAAAGCCGTTCGGAAGACTCCATCATCAAAGAGGTGGAGGCCATTCGTGATTCGGTGCAGGGTTTTACCGGCACCATTTCCGACCTGGGCGGCCCCACGGCCAACATGTACCGCATTGGTTGCAAGACACCCGAGATCGAAGCCGCGTGCCGCAAGCCGAGTTGTGTCTACCCTGGCATCTGCCAGAACCTGAACACCAACCACGATCCGCTGATCAAGATCTACCGCCGCGCGCGCGCGCTCAAGGGCGTAAAGAAGATTCTGATCGGCTCCGGCCTGCGTTACGACCTGGCCGTGCAGTCGCCCGAATACGTCAAAGAGCTGGTGCAGCACCACGTCGGCGGCTACCTGAAGATCGCCCCCGAGCACACCGAGCAAGGCCCTTTGTCCAAGATGATGAAGCCCGGCATTGGCAGCTATGACAAGTTCAAGCAGATGTTCGAGAAGTACTCGGCCGAAGCGGGCAAGAAGCAGTACCTGATTCCGTACTTCATTGCCGCGCACCCGGGCACGACCGACGAAGACATGATGAACCTGGCCATCTGGCTGAAGAAGAACGGTTTCCGCGCCGACCAGGTGCAAACCTTCTACCCCAGCCCCATGGCCACGGCCACCGCCATGTACCACAGCAACCGCAACCCGCTGCGCAAGATCACGCGCACCAGTGAGCCGGTAGACATTGTGCGTGGCGACAAGCGCCGGCGCCTGCACAAGGCGTTTTTGCGTTACCACGACTCGAACAACTGGCCGCTGCTGCGCGAAGCCTTGAAGGCCATGGGCCGTGCCGACCTGATTGGCAATGGCAAGCAGCATCTGATCCCCAGCTGGCAGCCGCTGACCGACGGCACCTACCAAAGTGCGCGGCGTTCCAACTCCACGCCTGTGGCCGGCAAGGCGCCAGGTGCGGCCAAGGCTGCTGCGGGGGCCGGCAAGGTGATCAGCGGCAAGCCGCAGCGCGGGCGTATCCTGACCCAGCACACCGGCCTGCCACCGCGTGAAACCGGGGCCGCCAAGCGGCCCGGCACGGGCAAGAAGCGCTAAGCTTCAGAGCGAAGAAAAGGGGGCTTGCAGCGATGCAAGCCCCCTTTTTTTGCATGTTGCGGTGGTGTTATTCCTTGGCGCCCAGTGCATGGTTCAGCGCATCGCGCAAAAGCTGCAATTCATCGGTCGAAAACGTGCCAGAAAACTTCACCTGGTGTTCGGGCCGTTTGGCCGTGGCGATGAAGCGGCTGATCAACAAATGGTGGCCGGTGTCGGTAGGCGTCACACGCGCGTCGATTTGCCAACCAGTGGTGGATTGAAATACCTGCATTTGATTCTCCTTGCCCCGCAGACGATGAGAACGTCTGCTGCGTGCGGGGAGGAGTCGCGGCTCAACGTTTTAGCAGTTGTTAACGCCCCTGCAATAGTCATAACTCGGGCGGCCACCGCGTGACGGTGGAGCGCTGATTGTAGTGGCAGCGCGGGGGGATCTTGCGCAACCACCCGGGCGAGTGCCGCAGCAATCGGCAAACACAGGCATCGGCGTCGCTTTTCTGCGAGGTATTCCAGAAAAAAAGCCCGCAGAACCGATTGCGGTTGCAGGCCGCGCCGGCGCAACTGACGCCGGAACCCGCTGTGATGCCACAAGGGCAGGCAGGGTCACGGCGCCGCAGCTGCTCGGCGGCGTGGCTCGGACAGGCTGCAAAAAGCGCGCTCAGCGGTTTGAAGCAATTTGCGGCCACCGCCCTGGGTCAGCCGGTTTTGCGCTGCCGTGTGGCCGTTCCACGCGGCTTTTCATGCTGGCCGTAGTAGGCCAGGGCCAGGGTGCGCAGAAGCTCCGTGGCCAGGCGGCTGGGGCGTGTGGCGGGCCGGGCCTTGGGCACGGCCAGTACCACGCGGTTGCGGATGGCGGGGCTGACGATGGCGGCCACGTGCAGCACTTGCGGGTAGTTCCACAAGCGCACGGCGCTGGCCGGCAGCACGGTGTGCGACACACCACGTGCCACCAGCGACAGCACGGTCTGCACCGAGTCGACCTCGGCCACGATGGACAAGGGCAGGCCGCGCGGCCGGGTTTCCTTTTCCAGCAACTGGCGCAGCGCGTTCGGCCCGCTGGGCATGACCAGGGGCAGGGCGGCGACGTCGGCCAGCTTGATGCGCGCGGGCAGGGGCTTGGGGCCAAACAGCACCAGTGGTTCACGCGCCAGGGTTTCCTCTTGCACCTGGGCCGAATGCGGCGGATCGAACAGGATGGCGGCATCGAGCTTGCCGGCCACCAGCCATTCGCGCAGCCGGATGCTCAAGGCCTCCACCACACAAATCACCGCGTCCGGGTACTGGGCGCGAAAGCGTTCTATCAGGTCGGCGGTGAGCACCTGGGCCACGCGTGGCGGCAAGCCCACGGTCACACGCCCGTGTGGGCTGGCGCGGCGTTCGTGCATGTCGGTGCGCGCGCGCTCGGCCAACTCGAAGATGTTGCGCGCGTGGGCCAACAAGGCCAGGCCCGACTCGGTGGGCTCTGCGCCGCGGCCGGTGCGCACCAGCAGCGGCTGGCCAACCTCCTGCTCCAGCAGCAGTACCTGGCGGCTCAACGCGGGCTGCGACATGTGTAATGCGGCAGCGCCACGGCTGAAGCTTCCGGCCTCGACCACGGCCACAAAGTAGTGCAGGCGCGTCAGGTCCATTGCCGGTGGTGTGTGGGATGCATTTTGCGGGTTTTCACGGATGAATCCATCGTATTTGCGGATAGCTGGTATTCGGAAAAAGCCAGTCTAGGTGGCCTTGCGTCACCGCACAATTCGGGAAACCGCCCAGCACCATGACCCATATTCAAACTTATCTCGCCACACCTTCCACGCCACATCTGGCCTTGCCGCCGGGGGCCTGTGATGCCCATGTGCACGTGTTTGGCCCGGCTGAAAAATTCCCCTACGCCGAGGCGCGCAGCTTCACGCCGGTGGATGCACCCAAGGAGGCGCTGTTTGCCTTGCACCGTATGCTGGGCATCAGGCGTTGTGTGATCGTGCAATCGGCCGTGCATGGTTTTGACAACCGCGCCGTGGAAGACGCCATCGCCTCCGGCGGCGGGCGCTACCTGGGCGTGGCATTGCTGCCCTTGTCCGTCAGCGATGCCGAGCTGCAGCGCCTGGCGGCCGCAGGCTTTCGCGGTGTGCGTTTCAACTTCATGCGCCATTTGCAGGCCAGCGCCGGCATAGACGAAGTGCTGGCCTTCAGCCAGCGCCTGGCGCCACTGGGCATGCACTTGCAGGTGCATTTTGAAAGTGCTCTTGTGCATGTGCTGGGCGAGCGCCTGGTACGCAGCGCTGTGCCGGTGGTGATAGACCACATGGGCCGCGTCGATGCCGCGCTGGGCCCGGACCACGCCGACTTCGTGGCTCTGCGCCGCTTGCTGCAGAACCCGCTGTTCCGCATCAAGGTCAGCGGGGTGGACCGTGTGGCCGCCGGCCCCGCGTACTACGCCCAGGGCGTGGCCTTGGCACGCCTGCTGGTGCAGGACGCGCCGGATCGCTGCTTCTGGGGCAGTGATTGGCCGCACCCCAACCACCACCACGTGCCGGATGACGGTGTGCTGGTCGACCTGCTGGCCGATATCGCCCCGGATGCAGCGCAGCGCCAGCGGCTGCTGGTCGACAACCCGCTGGCGTTTTACCGTTTTCCCTCTTGAACCGTTTTAACCGTTGCTGCGCCATGACTGAAACCGTCTCTCTTTTTCAACCCGCTTCACGCCGTCTGGACGGCAAGGTCGTGCTGGTCACAGGCGCGGGATCGGTAGGCCCCGGCTGGGGCAATGGCCGGGCCATCGCCGTGCGTTTTGCGCAGGAGGGTGCACGCGTGTTTGGTGTGGACCGCGCCGTACAAGCCATGGATGAGACGCGGGCGCGCATCGTCGCGGCCCAGGGCGAATTCGAGGGCGTGGCCTGTGACGTGACCCATAGCGCGGCGGTGGCCGAGGCGGTGGCGCAATGTCTGGCGCGGTTTGGCCGTATCGACATTCTGGTCAACAACGTTGGTGGTTCGGCCAAGGGCGGCCCCGAAGAAATGAGTGAAGAGGTGTGGGACACCCAGGTCGACCACAACCTCAAGAGTGTGTTCCTCAGCTGCAAGCATGTGTTGCCGCTGATGGTGGCGCAGGGCGCGGGTGCCATCGTCAACCTGTCTTCGACTTCCGGCCTGCGCTGGACCGGCTCGGCCCAGATTGCCTACGCGGCCACCAAGGCCGCCGTGATCCAGTTCAGCCGCGTGTTGGCCGTGCAGTACGCCGACCGGGGCGTGCGCGTCAACACCGTGGTGCCGGGGCAGTTGCATACCCCCATGGTGGAAACACGCTTGGCCGGGCAACGCGCCGGCGGCGATGTGCAAGCCCTGCTGGCACAGCGCCAGGCGCGTATTCCGCTGCCCTTCATGGGCGACGGCCGCGATACCGCTGCGGCAGCGCTGTATCTCGCATCCGACGAGGCGCGCTTCGTCACGGGCACGGAAATTGTGGTTGACGGCGGCATGTCGGTGCGCTGCGATTAAAAAATATTCAACAGGAGACAAAACCATGTTCAAACCTTCAACTTTCCGACGCTGGACGCTGCGCTTGGCCGCCCTCGCTGCGGTCACGCTGCTGGCCGCGCCAGGTGCATTTGCACAAGACAAGATCACCCGCATCGTGGTCGCCTTCCCACCCGGTGGCCCGGTGGACTTTGTGGCCCGCGCCATGGCCGACCAGTTGGGCAAGGAACTCGGTGGCCAGCAGGTGATCATCGAAAACAAGGCTGGGGCCAACGGCGCAATTGCGGCTGAGTATGTGTCGCGTGCCGCACCCGATGCCCACACGCTGTGGCTCACCAGCGTGGGCGCGGTGGCCATCAACCCCGCGCTGTACGACAAGCTGCCCTACGATCCGGTGCGGGATCTCACGCCGGTGTCGTTGGCCGTGCGCAATGTTGAGGTGCTGGTGGTGCCGGCGAGCGCGCCCTACAACACCGGAGCCGAATTTGTGGCCGCCGCGCGCAAGAGTGCGCAGCCAATGACCTTGGCTTCGTCCGGCACCGGCAGCGTGCCGCACCTGGCGATGGAGCAGTTGTCGGACGCGGCCAAGGTGCCGCTGATGCACGTGCCGTACAAGGGTGCGGCGCCGGCCATCAACGACGTGATGGCCGGCCATGTGAACGGCTTCTTTGGCGATATTCCGGGGCTCATAGGCTTCATCAAAGGCGGCAAACTCAAGCCGATTGGCCTTGCCGCCACCAAGCGGCATCCGCTGCTGCCCGACGTGAAAACCTTTGCCGAGATGGGCGTGCCGGGTGTGGATTCGGACAACTGGTACGCCTTGTTTGCCGCCAAGGGCACGCCGCCCGCAGCGGTGGAGAGCATGAACCAGGCCGTGCGCCGCGCGCTGGACAACGAGGCGGTGAAGAGCAAACTTTTGGCCTCGGGTGCCGAGCCTGCGCCATCGACACCGGCCGACCTGGCGAAACTGCTGGCGACCGACAGCGCCAAATGGGCGGCGGTGGTGCGCAGCAAAAACATCAAACCCGATTGAAGCTGTTCTAAGGCTTTTGGAGACATCTTCAGCCATGCGTTTAAACCCCATCACCCCGGGCACACGCCCGGAACTGGCCGCCCAAGAGGCGCAAATCCTGGCGGCGCGCGGCCGCATCTCGCCGCTGTACCAGGTGCTGCTGAACAGCCCGCCCGTGGCGCATGGCTGGGAGCAAATGCTTTCGGCCATACGCAACCACAACAGCCTGCCCGCCAGCCTGCGCGAACTGGTGATACTGCGTGTGGCGGTGCTCAACCGAGCGCCGTATGAGTTCGATGCCCACGTACCACATGCGCTGGCCGCGGGTGTGTTGCCGGCCACCATAGAGGCCATGCGGGCACCGTCGCTGAGCGCACACCCCGGTATGACCGATCTGCAGCGCCTGGTACTCGAATACACCGATGCCATGACACGCGACATCCATGTGGCCGAGGCCTTGTTTGCGCGTGTGCGGGCGCACTTTGACGACCAGGCCTTGCTCGACCTGACGGCCACCGTGGCCGCCTACAACATGGTGTCGCGCCTGTTGGTGGCGCTGCAGATTGGGCATTGAGCATGGCAAGCCTTACTGAATTGCAGCTGCTGCAGGCGCGTCTGCCCGCGTCCGTGGGCGTGGCGGCGGTGGAAGCCGGTGTACGGGCGTTCTGCGCCGCAGGCCAACTGCCGTTGCGCCGCCTCGCCTGGTCGTCCACGCTGCACGAAATCTATGTCTACCTGGAGTCTGCAGAGCCCTCGGTTGCCGCCTTCAAGACACATTGCCCCTGGGCGTTGGAGGTGGGTCTTTCGCGGCTCGAGCAGGTGTTCGACACACCCGGCATCTCGCATGGTGCCGAGGCCCGCTTCCATTACGTGGTGGAGATGGACCCGGAGGCCGGCTGGATGCCAGAGATCAGCCGCTGGTACGACACCGAACACATGCCAGGCCTGGCCGCCGTGCCCGGCTGTGTACGCGCCACACGCTTTCTGAACCATGGCCACGGCCCGCTGTCGCTGGCCTGTTACGACCTCACGTATGCCGAGGCCTTGGGCTCGGCACCCTGGCTGGCGGTGCGCGCCACCGCGTGGAGCGACGTGGCGCGGCCGCATTTCACCAACACCAAACGCACCATGTTTGAGGTGCCGCGTGGTGTGGATTTCGCATGAGCTTATGTGTGTGCACCTGGGTTTCGTGGCTTCAATGCCACATCCCTGTGGCCTGCAGGTAGTTGTCACCTCGAAGTGGTAGGCATTCGTTCACTGCAACGATAGACTCGCGCTCGCCCGATCTTCCGGGCCGCAGGTTTGTCGTCAATTTGATGGACTAGAACAATGCACTACAAAGAATCCAGAGAACGCAGCGCCGAACTGCTGCGCGCCGCCATTGGCCACATGGGCCACCATGATGCGGCGCTCAATCCTCTGAGTTTTACGGTCTGGTATGAATATGCGGCGGGCCTGAATCTACGGCTCAACGAAGCCATTGCACGGCGCTTGCTGGAAGAGCCACGGTTTGGCGACGCGACCATAGAGCGGCTGTACCGCGAACACATTGCCAGCATAGACGTGGCCACCATGGAGCGTATTGGCAACGACTTCAAACGCACCATGCATGGCATGGCCGAGTCGGCCTCCAATACCGGTGCGCAGGCGGGCGCATTTGGCGCACAACTGTTCAATCTGACGCAGGCCCTGCAGGACAGTGATGCGCCGGCATTGGGGCCTTGGTTGTCCGAGGCACTGCAGGGTACGGCCGAGATGAAAAGCTCCGCCGAAGCGCTGCAGCAGCGTGTGGCCTCGAGCCAGCGCGAAATCGAGCGGCTGCAGGGGGAGTTGACGCGGGTGCGTGATGAGTCCTTGGTCGACACCCTCACCGGCACCTTGAACCGCAAGGGTTTCGAGTCCAGGGTGCAGGACCTGCTGCGGCCCGCCGTGGAAGAGGCGCCACCGAACTGCCTGGTGATGTTAGACATCGACCACTTCAAGAAAGTCAACGACACCCATGGCCACGTCATGGGCGACAAGGTGATCGAGTTGCTGGGCGAGATTCTGCGCACCTCGGTGACACACAAGTCACATGCCGTGGCGCGTTACGGCGGAGAAGAGTTTGCGATTCTGCTGCCGCGTACCTCGCTTGAAGAAAGCCTGCAACTGGCCGAGCGTGTGCGCGAACGCACCAAGGCCATGAAGATCCGCAACCGCGCCACACAAGAGGTCATCATGACCGTGACCATTTCCGCCGGTGTGGCCGTGGCGCGCGAAGACGACGATGTGGTCAGCCTGGTGGCGCGTGCCGATGGGGCGCTGTACCAGGCCAAACAATCGGGTCGCAACCGCGTGACTTGCGCCGAAGCGCTGCCCGACTTCGCTTAGTGTTTACTTCGGCAGCGTGTGCAGCGGCACATCGTTGTGAATGGCGATGTGCTCCAGCTGTTTTCGGCTCTTGCCCGCCAGAAATGCCGTGATGGCCCGGTGTGTGGCGCGGGCCTGCATGTCGCTTGTCGCCGCCAATCCGGCGACACTGCACAAGGCGGCCGCAAAGTGTGGCTCCAGCGCGGCCACGGCCACACGGCCGTCCTTGCAGGGGTAGATGCGGTAGCCCGCGTGTTGGCCGCCGAGCAGGGCGCCGGGCGCGGTAAGACCCCATAGGCGCGGCAGCGCCAGATAGGCGGCCGCATCGGCCAGCGCGACTTCCAGATAGGCGCCGGGAGCACCCGTGTGACGCAGCAGCGCCAGTTGCAAGACGGCTTCTGTGGCTTGCAGCGCGCCGCCCATGTCGGCAAACAGTGAAGCGGGCAGGTCCAGTCCGGGCAGCAGGCCGTGCTCGGCCTGGTAGGTCAGGTCATGGCCGGGCTCTTCGGCACGCGTGCCCAGCGCACCGACGATGCAGACTTGCGACAGCGCCGGATACTGCTTGTGCAATGCTCGCCAGTCGAGCCCGAGCTTGGGCAGGGCCGAGGGGCGAAACGAGGTCAACAGCACATCGGTTTTGGCCAGCGCGCGGTGCAACGCCTTTTGCCCGGCGGGTGTTTTGAGGTTGGCTGTTTGCACACGAATGCCTTCGTGCAGCGCGGCATAAACCACCGGGTTGTAGTGGGCCATGGGGTCGCCGCTGGCTTTTGTTTGGCCCGGCGTATCCGGTCCGGGTGGCTCGATCTTCACGCAGCTCGCACCCAGGGCGCGGCAACGCAACAGGGCGGCGGGGCCCGGCAGGTTGAGCGCCAGGCTCAGAATGCGCAGGCCCTTGAGTGGTTTCAAGGGCTTTTGTGGGCGGGCTGATGGGGTGCTTGCAGAAGGACTCATGCGCTATTAGTTTGGTAGCTGTTTGCGCATATTCTGCAAGCATGAGAGGCGTTTTTCTCTTGTGGTTTACGCCGAGCCCATGCGGTGAACTGGCTGTTACTTCGCGGCGCTGGCCGCCGCAGCGTTGGCTGCTGCGGCCGCCGCCAATGCGGCTGCAACCGCGTCGGCTGCCGGGGGTGGCGCGGTGTTGTTGGCCGCTGCGGCCGGAGCGGCGGTGCTGGCCGTTTCGGCCGCAGGAGCCGCAGCAGGCGCGGGGGCTGCGACCGGGGCTGCAACCGGGGCTGGAGCCGCCGGTGCTTCTTCCTTTTTGCCGCAGGCGGCCAGAACCAACAGGGCGAGTACGGCTGAGAGCGCTAGGGATTTTTTCATTGGATGATGTTGATAAAGGAATCGGGCCAGGCCACATGCTGAAGCATGTGGCCCCGCGCAACGCAGCAACTTACGTGCCGAAAGCCTCGCAAATCAAACGTTTGCTTATCAATTTCCAGGCTGCTGAAGCTCATGCTGGGCCGCCAGTGATCGCACACGTTGCGCTGTTGGCGGCAGAAAACTGGCGTCGAACAGGCGCTCGGGTGCGGGGGCACGGGCCAGCCGTTTGGCCTTGTGCATCAAGGTAATGGTTTGCGCCAGGCGTGCCGGGTCGGCCGCGCCAATGCCCAGTGTGGCACCTTCGGTGTGTGCCATCTCCAGCGCCAGGGTGCCGGCCAGGCGGGCGCGGTTGGCGACGCGGTCAATCGCCGGGTTGCGCTGGGCCACGGCATCGATGGCCGCATCGATATCGGCCACGGTGTCGGCCACACCGCGGTTCACCGCGCGCACCAGGCCGGCCACCATGCCGGGGTGGTTGCGCCGCAAGGTAGGGGTGACCATCAGTGCAGCGCCGTAGAGCGAAGGCACGTGGTGGCGCCATTCAAAATGGCGCAAGGCGCTGGTCGGGGCTATGCCGGCTTCTATGGCCTGCGCATTGATGGTGTTCACAAAGCCAAACAGGCCGTCCCACTGGCCCTGCAGCATCAGCGCCACCAGCTCGCGGTGCGGCAGGTCGGATACTTCGACTTTCACCGCCGCCGGTTCTATGCCGCAGGCCATGCAGAACTCCGGGAACATGCGCCAGGCGGCATCGTTGGGGTGTGTGACCAGGGTGCGGCCAAGCAAATCCCTGGGGCTGCGCACCGGGCCGGTTGCCGGCACGGCAATGGTGTAGGGCGAGCGGTTGTGCATGGCATAGACCGCAATCGGCGCATCGTCGGGCCGCGCCGTGGCCCATTCCACCAAGGCGTTCATGTCGCCGTAACCGGCGTCGAACAAACCGTCGGCCAGCTTGGGCACGGCGTTGGCCAGGGTGTCGCCTTCGGTGAAATCTATGGCCAGGCCTTCGTCGCGGAAATAACCCCTGTCGTCCGCCAGAAAGAACCAGGCCTGCGGGCCCGAGTAAAAGGTGTTCAGGATGAAGCGCAGGCGGAACAGATTGGCAGATGAGGTAAACATGGTGCGGACTCTAGGGCATCACGGTACGGGCATCACAGCTTGATGCCAGCGCCCTTGACGGTAGGACCGAGCACGGCCACCTGGTCTTTGACGAAGCCGTTGAACATGGCCACGCTTTCGGGTTTGGCAACGATGCCCAGGTCGGTCAGTTTCTTCTGGATCTCGCCCATCTGCAGGACCTCGTTGCAGGCCGTGTGTATGCGTGCCACCACGTCGGCCGGCAGTTTGGCCGGGCCCGACATGCCAAAGAAGTTTTCCAGCACCAGCTTGGGCTGGCCCAGCTCGACGATGCTGGGCACATCGGGCATCAAAGGAGAACGCTGGGTGCTGGTGACGGCCAGTGGCACCAGTTGGCCGGTTTTGAAGAAGGGCACATACGACGTGATCACATCAATGCCTAGCGGAATGGTGTTGGCGATCAGGTCGGTGGTCATGGGCGCGCCACCACGGTAGGGCACATGCACCATGTTGATGCCTGTTTGCTTTTTCAGCAGCTCACCATGGATGTGGCCAATGGAGCCTGGGCCGCCCGATCCAAAGTTGATGCTGCCGTCCTTGCGTGCCTGCGCTTCAAACTCGGCATAACTTTTGATGCCCGACGCTTTGCTCGCCATGATCACCAGCGGTGCAGCTCCCAGGTAGGCCACGTGGGTGAAAGCGGCTACCGGGTCGTAGGGCAGTTTGTCGAGGGTGAACGGCCCCAGCGCAATCGGCGTTGTGTTGGACAGCATAAAGGTGTAGCCGTCCGCCACGGCTGCCGCCACCTGCGCACCGCCTATGGTGCCGCCACCGCCGGGCTTGTTGTCCACCACCACCGGCTGGCCGAGCTTGAGGCTCAACTGCTCGGCCATCAGGCGCGCCAAAACGTCGCTGGAGCCGCCGGGCGGGAAGGTGACGATGATCTTGACGGGCTTGTCGGGCCACTGGGCAAATGCGGGCAAAGCGGCCAAGGCTGCACCAGCACTGAGAAGTTGCAGCGCGCCGCGACGCGTGGGGCGTAAGGTGTTCATGGGATTCCTATGGGAGTGACCGGGTCGACCCGTACAAAGCCGTAAAAGGAACTCACCAAGCAAATATTGGGCCGCTCGCAAGCGCGAGGTGCTGCTTAAACTCGGGGCATGCCAAAGAATCAACAGCGCTCACTGGTTCAACAGGCCATGGGGCCGGCGTTTGAGCAATTACCCGCCGCCGTGCAGCGCTTTCACCGTTTGAACGGGCAGCACACCTTGCATGGCTGGGTGGAGACCGCTGCGCCTGCGTCTTGGATCGCCAAGTTTTTGGCGTGGTGCACGGGGACGCCGCAGGTGGCCAGCCGTGGTGCCATCCGGTTCGAGCTGGATGCGCGGCCAGATGTAGAAACCTGGACGCGCCATTTTCCCGGCCGGAGCATGAGCTCGCAGATGCGCTTGCAGCCTGGCCGTGTAGTGGAGTATCTCGGCGCTGCGTGCCTGACATCGCTGCTGCAACGGGCGCAAGACCACTTGGCGCTACGGCTGCAGCGCATGCACTTCTGCGGTATTCCATGCCCGGCATGGCTGCGCCCCAGCTTGATTACACGCGAGTCGGGATCTCATGGCCAACTGCATTTTGAGGAGCAGGCTGCACTGCCCTGGGTCGGCGTGGTGGCCCGTTATCGGGGGCATCTGAACCTGGGGCAAGCCAAGTGATTGCGGTGTTTGATGCCCAGTGTTTGTTGTGCAATGGCTGGGTGCAATTTCTGTTACGGCACGATCAAAAGGGCGTGATCCGTTTTGCTGCCATGCAGGGCGCGCTGGGGTAGCTGCGGCTGGTGGATGATGGGGTGGGCGCTGATCACGGGAGCGCCGCACGCCGTTGGCAACATTTGGCCGCGATTCTGCGGCTGCTGCATGCCGTGGGCTGGCCCTGGCGCTTGGTCTGGGTGGCTTGGCTGGTGCCCCAGCGCCGCTGCGCGACAGCTTGTACCGTTGGCTGGCGCGCAACCGCTACCGCTGGTTGGCCGCTCAGATGTCTGTTTGATGCCGCCTGTGCATTCCAGCGCCTGCTTTCTCGACTAGCAGCCGCGGGCCCGGCAGCACCTCAAAGCGGCGCGTCTTTCAGGCGTTGCAGCTCGGCCTTTTCTTCGTCCAGCTTCTTTTGGCGGCTGGCCACTTTGCTGGCGCTGCTCTGGCTCTTGGCTTTTTCGAGGTCGCGCTCGCGTTCGGCCACTTTCTTCTCCTGGCTGCGTACTTTGCCGTCGTGGGCGGCCTGCAGTTTGGCTTCGGTGCAGCCGCTGCTGAGCTCTTTCTGGGCACGCTCCAGGCCGCGCACTTTCTGCTTGTGGCCACCGGCCCGGGCGGCTTCGATCTCGCTGCTGATGGCGTCAAACTTGGCCTGGCACGGCGCATCGAGTTGGGCTTGGGCAAAGGCCGTGGAGGCGCCGCAGAGCAGGGCCGCGGCCGCGAACAGATGCATGAACTTCATGTGTGCTCCAAGTAAATGTTGTAGCACGATAGCACGCTGCATACCTGACAAAGAACGTCTTCAGGCGACGCTGAATAAGTTCCCTTGGATGGCCGCGCCCTGGGATGGGAGGGATGCGGGCGCCCAGAGGGACTTGTTCGGCGTTGCCTAGACCAGCGGCAGACCTACGTAGTTTTCAGCCAGCGAGGTGGACGCGGCGGTGGAGTTCACCAGGTAGTCGAGTTCGGCTTCCTGTATCTTCTGGCCAAATTCGCCGGTGTCGGGGAAGCGGTGCATCAGCGAGGTGAACCACCACGAAAAACGCTCGGCCTTCCAGACGCGGCGCAGGCAGCGTTCGGAATAGCTGTCTATGCCAACATCGGATTTTTCACGGTAGAACTCCGCGAGTGCGCTCGACAGATAGCCGACATCGCTGGCCGCCAGGTTCAGGCCCTTGGCGCCGGTGGGTGGCACGATGTGGGCGGCGTCGCCGGCCAGGAACAAGCGGCCGAAGCGCATGGGTTCGGCGACAAAACTACGCAGCGGGGCTATGCTTTTCTCGAGTGACGGGCCGGTGACCAGGTTGGCGGCGGCTTCGGGGTCGAGGCGGCTGCGCAGCTCGTTCCAGAAGGCGTCGTCGCTCCAGTTCTCGACCTTTTCTTCCATCGGCACCTGCACGTAGTAGCGGCTGCGCGTGGCGCTGCGCATGCTGCACAAGGCAAAGCCGCGCGGCGTGTTGGCGTAGATCAGTTCGTGCGACACCGGTGGCACATCGGCCAGCACGCCGAGCCAGCCGAAGGGGTAGACCTTTTCATAGGTGTGCAGCTTGTCCTGCGGCACGCTGGCGCGGCTGACACCGTGGTAGCCGTCGCAACCGGCAATGAAGTCGCAACTGATCTCGTGGGTCTGGCCGTCCTTGGTGTAGCGCACCTTGGGGTTGGTGCTGTCGAAGTCGTGCAGCGTCACGTCGCGCGCTTCGTAGATGGTGGTCAGGCCTTCTGCGGCGCGTGCCTGCATCAGGTCGCGTGTGACTTCGGTCTGGCCATAAACCATTACCTGCTTGCCGCCGCTCAAACCTTGCAAGTCGATGCGATGGCGTGCGCCCTTGAACAGCAACTCTATGCCATGGTGCGGCAGGCCTTCGGCATGCATGCGCTGGCCCACGCCGGCCTGGTCCAGCAAGTCCATGGTGATTTGTTCCAGCACCCCGGCACGGATGCGGCCGAGCACGTAGTCGGGGCTCTGGCGTTCGACCACCACGGCGTCTATGCCGGCCTTGTACAGCAACTGGGCGAGCAACAGACCGGACGGGCCGGCGCCAATGATGGCAACTTGGGTGCGCATGTGAATGTCTCCTGGAATGGCGATGTTTGAAATCTGTCTAAAGCTTAGAACGCCAGCCAAGCCTAAGCCAGCCGGTGACTGCACTGTTTGCGCGATGATCGGATTTGTTGTGCGATGATCGCGCATTGGTTTATTTCTTGCGCGACGGAGTAACTGACGTGATGGCCATTGCGAAAGCAGATCTGATTGAAGGCATGGCCAAAGGCATGGCCGTGCTGGAGAGTTTTGATACCGAGCGCCAACGGCTCAACGCTACCTTGGCCGCCCAGCGTGCCGGGCTGACCCGCGCTGCGGCGCGCCGGCACCTGTTGACCCTGGCGCACCTGGGTTACCTGGAAACCGATGGCAGTTACTTCTGGCTGGCGCCCAAGGTCTTGCGTTTTTCTGGCAGTTACCTGGGTTCGGCGCGCTTGCCGCGTTTGTCGCAGCCGACGCTGAACCGGCTGGCGGCGCAAACCCAGGAATCGTTTTCGGTGGTGGTGCGCGACAGCGACGAGGTGGTGATCGTGGCGCGCAGTGGCAATGACCGCGCCGAAGCCATCAACCTATTGGACGGACAGGGGGGTATGGTCGGAGAAGGGCGCCGCGCGCGCATCCTGGCCTATGGTCTGCATCTGGGCGCGCGTTTGCCGGCGTTTGCCACTTCTACCGGACGGGTGTTGCTGGCTTCGCTCAACCGCACGGAATTTGCCGCCTGGATGAAAGGCCGGGGCTTCCACCGGCTGACCGCCCACACCCTCACCGAAGCCAAGGCGATTCGTGCCGTGGTGGCGCAGGCGCGGGCCGACGATTTCTGCGTTACCAGCGAAGAGCACGAAATCGGCGTGCATGCGCTGGCCGTGCCACTGCGCAATCTGCAGGGCCGCACCATGGCGGCATTAAACGTGGTGACATCGCCGCAGCGGCTGCAGCAGGAGGTGATGCGGCGCGAGTTGCTGCCGCTGCTGCAGGAGGCCGCACGTGAACTGCGGCCCTTGTTGTGACCCATGACCCGAGCGCGCACAAGGCGGCTGGCGCGCTTGATCGCCCTCGGCGTGACGCGGCCATTTGGGGTTTCTATAATTCAAATGACAAGCATTCTTGTTTGCGTTCTAGTAGGTGGGCGAGATGCTTGCAAATTTTGCTCCGTCGGCAGGCTGCGGCGGGATGGTTTCTTAGATATGAGGTCAATAGTTATGCAGGTACGCGCAGGCGCTTCGCGTCGATCGGTGGTTTTGGGTCTGGGGGCTGGTTTGGGTCTGGCTTCGCTAGGTGCGCGTGCACAAAGTGGCGACAGCGGCTTGTTGATCTATAACGCGCAACACGCCACTCTGACGGCTGCCTGGGTGGACGCGTTCACCCGTGAAACCGGCATCAAGGTGACGGTGCGTGACGGCGGTGACTCGGAGATCGCCAACCAGATCGTGCAAGAGGGAGGCCGTTCGCCAGCCGACATTTTCCTGACCGAGAACTCGCCCGGCATGGTGCTGGTAGACAACGCCGGTTTGTTGGCGCCGCTGGATCAGGCCACGCTGACCCAGGTGCCAGCCGAATTCCGTCCGGCCAACGGCCATTGGACGGGCATCGCGGCGCGCAGCACTTTGTTCGTCTACCGCAAGACCAAGCTCTCGCGTGACGCGCTGCCTAAGTCCATCATGGACCTGGCCAAGCCCGAGTGGAAGGGCCGCTGGGGTGCTGCGCCTGCGGGCGCCGATTTCCAGGCCATCGTGAGCGCGATCCTGCAACTCAAGGGCGAGGCTGCCACGGCAGAGTGGCTCAAGGGGCTGAAGGAAAACGTGGTGGTGTTCCGCAGCAACGGTGCGGCCATGAAGGCCGCCAACGACGGTGTGGTCGAAGGCGCGCTGATCTACCACTATTACTACTATGGCGACGCCGCGCAGCAGAAAACCACCAGCAGCGACAAGTTGGGCCTGCATTACTTCCGCAACCAGGATCCGGGTGCATTTGTGAGTGTCTCGGGCGGTGGCGTTATGGCGTCGAGCAAGCGCCAGGCGCAGGCCCAGACCTTCATCAAGTGGCTGACCGGCCCTGGTGGCCAGGACATCTTGCGCAACGGCCGCTCGTTTGAATATGCCGTGGGTGTGGGGGCTGCGTCCAACCGCAACCTGGTGCCCTTGGCCGACCTGCAGGCGCCACGTGTGGAGATTGCCAAGCTCAACACCGGCAAGACCACGCAGTTGATGATGGATGCGGGCTTGCTCTAAGACTTGGCCCAGCACATGAAAAAAAAGCGCCGTAAGGCGCTTTTTTTGTGCCCGAGGCAAGGGTTGTGGGGTTCGATGTTGCTGTCGCCGGAGGCGGCGGCAAGCCGACCCATGAAGGGCTGAAGCGCCATACGCCGAGATTGGTATGTGTTCGCAGCCTGAGCGAGATGGCAAACCCGAGCGCCTGAGAGCCGCTTGTAAGAAGGCTCGCGGGTTCGCACGGAACTGCTCAGACTTGCTCAGTTTCAATGGATTTTGTCCCTCTATAGTTACTCTTTATTACATGTGATAACTGAAAAACTCGCATGTATTGGGTAACGAAGCCCATTAGAGCCAACTGCAGTAGTACGACGATTTCATAGCGATTTCAATCTCATATGCTCAGCAATCTGACAATTCGTGCCAAGCTTTCCATCGCCTTCAGCGGTCTTGCGATCATGGTTCTCGCCGTCGCAGGTCTGTCACTGAGGTCTCTCAACGACGCCAACGATAGATTCGTCCATTACATCAATGGCATTGAAGCCCGCGCAAAGATGGCCGAAGAGGTGCGTACCGCCGTGGACCGGCGCGCCATCGCCGCGCGCAACCTGGTTCTGGTTTCCAAGTCAGCCGATCTAGAGAATGAAAAAACGCTGGTCACCCAGGCACACCAGGATGTGGTGGCCCATCTCTCCAAGCTCAAAGAGATGGTGACCGCCCCCGATGCCAGTGACAAGGCGCGCAGCCTGGTGGCGGATATAGACAAGATCGAGCAATCCTACGGGCCGGTGGCACTGGCCATTGTGAATCTCGCGCTTAACGGACAGAAAGATGTTGCCATCTCCAAGATGAATGATGAGTGCCGCCCACTGCTGGCGGCGCTGATCAAGGCGACTACCGAGTACGCCAGTTTCACGGTGACACGCGCAAGAGGTCTCACCTCAGACGCCCAAGAGAGCTACGCCACGCAACGCAACCTGCTGTTTATTGCGTGCCTGATCGCAGTTGTTGCTGCGGGCTCCGCCGGAGTGTTGCTCACACGTTCGATTGCCGGCCCTATCACACAGGCCGTGCGGGTCGCCGAGTCCGTGGCCGACGGTGATCTGACGCTTCAGATCCACAGCAAGGGGCGCGACGAGGTGTCGCAGTTGCTGGTCGCGCTCAGCCGCATGAGCCAGAGCCTGCGCAACGTGGTCAGCCAGGTGCGCCAAAGCAGCGACAGCATTGCAACCGGTTCTACGCAGATCGCCACCGGAAACTCGGATTTGAGCCAGCGCACAGAAGAGCAGGCGAGTGCGCTGCAACAAACCGCAGCTTCAATGGAGCAGTTGGGCTCCACCGTCACACAAAACGCGGACAACGCCAGGCAGGCCAACCAACTCGCAAAAAGTGCCTCGACTGTGGCGGAGCAGGGTGGCCATGTGGTGTCACAGGTGGTGGGCACGATGCGTGGCATCAGCGAAAGCTCGAAGAAGATCGCCGACATCATAGGCACGATAGACAGCATTGCCTTTCAAACCAATATTCTCGCGCTCAACGCCGCGGTAGAAGCGGCCCGCGCGGGCGAACAAGGCCGCGGCTTTGCGGTGGTCGCCAGTGAGGTGCGCAACCTGGCTCAGCGCAGCGCCCAAGCCGCCAAGGAAATCAAAGCCCTCATCACGGACAGCGTCGAGCGCGTCGAGCAGGGCACCACCCTGGTCGACCAAGCGGGGCGGACGATGAACGAAATCGTCAGCAGCATCCTGCGTGTGACCGACATCATGGGGGAGATCAGCGCCGCCAGCACGGAGCAGAGTTCCAGCGTTGGCCAGGTGGGCGCTGCTGTCGCAGAGATTGACAGGGGCACACAGCAAAATGCGGCCCTGGTGGAAGAGATGGCGGCTGCGGCCACCAGCCTCAGCGGCCAGGCCCAGGATCTGGTGCGTTCCGTCGCCGTCTTCAAGATCGAGCAGCGCTCGCTGACGGTCGCCCTGGACACGCGCCAAGCGCCCGTCACGCGGCCATCTCAAGCCGCAGCCGGATCACTGCCGCTCGCCAAGCGGCCTGCCGTGGCCAAGCCGCTGGCTTCAGCCGCCCCGAAACTGACCACCGCGACGGCCGCTGCGGGTGAGGGTTGGGAGAGCTTTTGAGCGCGATGGCATCACTGGCTCCAGCCCGGCTGTATCCAGTCCATCGACGAGGCCTGCAATCCATTCGTTTCTGCGATCGGGCGTAGCCGCCATCGGCTACTTGCCGCGTAAAAGCGGGGGCGGATGTGGTCCAGTCGTTCCGATGAAGAGTGCTTGCGCATGCCCAAGCGGTGGGTAAACTGCATGCGCGATCCGTACGGTCTAGAGAAGTGAGCCCCTATGGCAGTCAAGTTCGCAGCTTCACCGGTGACTAAAGGAACGATGGCCATCTCGTGGCCATTCCTTGGCGTCGTGGGTTTGCTGCTGGTGCTGAACATTGCCAGCATGGACGTGTTGTCGGCCGCCCGCGCCTTCGTTGGCGCGGAAAGCCTCTGGTCCAAGGGCCAGAAGCAGGCGCTTCAATCCCTTGAACGCTATGCCCGTAGCGGTGCAGAAGAGGACTATCTGCTCTACGAGCGGGCCGTGGCCGTGCCGCTGGGGCACCGCGATGCCCGCCTGGCGCTGGAGAGCCCCAAGCCGGACCCGCTGGTCGTGACCTCGGGTTTGGTGCGGGGTGGCAATGACCCGCGCGATGTCCCTGGGATGGCGCGCTTGTTTCGCAACTTCAGGCACTACGGACCAGTGGAGCGCGCCATCGGCATCTGGACCGATGCCGATGTGCTGGTGCAGGATTTTGTCGGCCTTGCGCAGCAACTGCGTGAACCCGTGCAATCCGGTGACCGAGGCCGGGCGCTGGCCTTGCTGGAAAAGCTGTATGCCATTGACGCGCAGCTGACGCCCTATGAAGAGCAATTCTCCTTCGCGCTGGGCGAAGCGTCACGCCAGGCCAAGGGTTTGCTGCTGCTGGCGACCTTGTTGACCGCGGCCATCTTGACCACGGCCGGCATGATACAGACGCGCCGGCTGGTGCTCAGCAAGCACAGCATGGCGGCTTCGCTCGAATTCAGCGAGCAGCGCCTGAAGCTGGCGATTGCCGCCAGTGATCATGGCATATGGGACCTGGACCGGATCAACGACGTGATCCACGTATCGCCGCATTTCATGGCGGCCTTGGGCCACAAGGACTGGCCGGCGGAAACCAGCGTGTCGAATTTCCTGGCGCTGCTGCCGCAGGAAGACCGCGAACTGCTGGCTCAGACCATGCGCGCCCTGCGCAGCACGGACTACAGCCTGGATGTTGAGTTCCGCGTGCTTTCATCCTCCCACGGCCATCGTTGGGTGCGGGCCAACGGCAGTGCCGTTCACAACGCCGAGGGCCAGCTCACACGCCTCGCCGGGGCGCTGTCCGACATCACGGAGCGCAAGGCGTCCCAGGATCAGCTGTTCGAACAGAAGGAGCGCGCGCAGGTGACGCTCCAATCGATAGGCGACGCCGTCGTTACCACCGATGCGAATGGCTTTGTCGATTACCTCAACCCGGCCGCCGAAACGCTGCTCGGACTCAGCACAGGTGCGGCATGCAGCAGCGCAATTGCCGAGGTCTGCCGCTTTATCGACGAGAACTCCCGGCTCGCCTTGCCCCATCCCATAGAGACCGCCCTGCGCGAGGGGAAGAGCGCCCGTCTCGGTGCGGGGGCCGTGCTGGTCCGCCAGGACGGCGGAGAGGTGGCACTCGACGCTTCGGCGGCCCCGATCTGCGGGCGCAACGGCGCGGTTCTGGGCATGGTCCTGGTCTTGCGCGATGTCAGCCGTGAACGCGCCATCGCCGCGAAATTGTCCTACCAGGCCACGCACGATTCCGTGACTGGGCTGATCAACCGGCGCGAGTTCGAGCGTCGCCTGAGCCTTGCGCTAGAAAGCGCACGGGATGCACAGCAGGAACATGTGCTGCTGTACCTGGATCTTGACCAGTTCAAGATCGTCAACGACACCTGCGGCCACGCCGCCGGCGATGATTTGTTGCGTCAGGTTGCCAGCTTGTTGAAGACCCGCCTTCGCGCCGGGGACGCCTTGGCGCGATTGGGCGGTGATGAGTTCGGACTCTTGCTTGAGCATTGCCCCCTGGAGCATGCGCTGCGGATCGCGGAACAGCTACGCCAGGCCGTGGTGGAATGCCGATTTGTCAGTGGAGATCGATCCTTCCCGATTGGTGTGAGCATAGGCCTGGTGAACCTAGATGCCGATGATGCAGACCTTGAGTCGGTTCTCAGTGCCGCAGACAGCGCCTGTTATGTGGCCAAGGAGAACGGTCGCAACCGGGTGCAGGTCTACCATCCTTCGGACAGGGAACTAGCGCTGCGCCACGGCATGATGCAATGGGTCACGCGCATCCAGGAGGCGATAGACGAAGGGCGCCTGCGCCTGTTCGCGCAGCGTATTGCGCCGGCGCGCGCCGCCGACGGTGATCGCCTGCATCTGGAGGTTTTGCTGCGCATGGTTGAGCGCGACGGCCGGCTGGTTCCGCCCATGGCCTTCCTGCCGGCCGCCGAGCGCTTCAATCTGATGTCGGCGATCGATCACTGGGTGGTGCGCAGCACCTTTGAGACATTGGCGCGACACGCAGCCGGCACTGTCGCCCTGTGTGCCATCAACCTGTCGGGTATCAGTGTCTGCGACGACCGCTTTCTGGAATTCATCAAGACCGAGCAAGCGCGTTATGGGATAACACCGGCCATGATTTGCTTCGAGATCACCGAAACGGCCGCTATTTCCAACCTGGCCAAGGCGTCCAAGCTCATCGACGAACTGCGCGGCCTGGGCTACAGCTTTGCACTCGATGACTTTGGCTCAGGTATGGCCTCGTTCGGTTATCTCAAACAACTGCCCATAGACTATCTGAAGATCGATGGTTCCTTCGTCAAGGACATGCTGGAAGACCCCATAGATTGCGCAATGGTCGAAGCCATCAACAAGATTGGTCATGTCATGGGTATCAAGACGATTGCCGAGTTTGTCGAGAACGACGCCATCCTGGAGCGCCTCTGCGACATGGATGTGGACTTTGTGCAGGGTTATGGCGTTGGCAAACCCGAACCGCTGGAGATGGTGATGGAAACGGCAAGAAGCAGCCTGCTGATGGCCTCTTGAGCAAATGCTGCAACACTTTTTAAGACTGCTTTTGGCCAGCTTGGTCTTGGCCCTGGGCATGGGTGTTTTGGCCGCTCCATTGGGTGCAAGCCAAGAGCCTCCAGCGATGGTTCACTTGAGTGACGTCGCAGGCCGCGTTCCACTCACCGACAAGATGCAGCTATTGCTGGATCCCACAGGAGAGAAGACTTTCCAGGAGGTCGCCGATGCGGTGATGCAAGCCATGCCGGGAGATAGCCTGACGACGGGGTATACCAAGTCAGTCATCTGGTTACGCCTGAGCCTGAACCAGCCCGTCAACGCGGCAGGCAGCGATTGGCGCCTGCTGGTCGACAACGTCCAGGTCAACGACATTCGGTTCTACCTGAGAAGCCCAGACGGAACTTGGCTCGAACAGAGGGCCGGGCGCAACTACCCGCATGACGTTTGGCCAATCAAGACCCGGGCTCCGGTGTTCACGATGTCACTCGAGCCAGGCACTTACCAGGTGCTGTTGCGCATCCAAGGCGGGCATACCTTGAGCGGCGCGATCAGCCTGTGGAGTCCGCGCAATTTCGCCGACTTCGCGATCTCCGAATCCTTTGGTTTTGGGGCTTACTTTGGCGCCTTTTTTGTGCACTGCTGTTGCAGTTCTTTTTCTGGGTGGTTGGCAAGGAGCCGTGTTTTGGTTGGTACATCCTTTATTCAATGGTGATCTTTTTTGCCAACTTGCTGAACACAGGATACCCACAGAACCTGTTCGACTGGGGGGCTCCGACCTCGTTTGCGCTGATGGGCGCCTATGTGTGTCTGGCTCCCGCGGTCATGGTCAGAATGACGGTGGTCTGGCTGGAGCTGGAGCCGCAGCTGCCTTTGCTTTGCAAGATTTATCAAGCTGTGGCCTACACCATTTGCGCAGCCACGGCCCTGCTGGTTCTCTCCGGGCGTTACACGCTGGGCTTGCAGCTCAATCAGATCGGGGCGCTGGCCTGGATCCTGATCTCGCTGGCGCTTGGCACATACATCTGGCTTGTACGCAAACAAGCCAAGGGCTGGCAGTACCTGCTGGTTTTCCTGTTTGTGGATGTCGGAATCTCGGTTCGTTTTGCGCGCAATATCGGACTGCTGCCCTCAACCGTGCTGACCGATTACGCCATTTTTATTGGCGTCGCCTTGCATATGACGGCCATGAGTTTGTTCTTCATCTACACCTACAGCTCCTTGCGCGAGGCCTTGCGTGTCGAGCAGCGCGCCCGCGAAGAGCAGCGCGACTTTGTGAGCATGGTGTCGCATGAGTTTCGAACGCCCCTGGCCATCATCAGCACCTCGGCGCAACAGCTCGCATCCAACCCGTTTGCACCCATGAGCAAGGTCCAGCGGCGCGCGCAAAATATCCGCAGCGCGACGCTTCGATTGAGCCAGTTGTTGGATGAATACCTTTCCCTGGAGCGCCTTGACACCGCCCATCAAGCCCTCACGCTTCGCTCGGCCGATTTCTACGAAGTGATAGAGGAAGTGGCCGCAGACTGGGACATAGACAAGATCAACATCCAGATCAAGGATTTGCCTACGCCGTTTGTCTGTGACCACAAGCTCATGCGCATCGTGTTGAGAAATCTCCTGGCCAATGGGATTCGGCACTCGCCGCCACAGGCCAGAATCGATCTGCGCGTCAGCGGCACGGCCAAAGGGGCGCTGCATATCGAGGTGGAGGACCACGGTTGCGGCATCCCCGCTGACGAGCTGCCCAAGCTCTTTCAGAAGTTTTTCCGGGGCCGGGCTGCGCAAGGCGCGCCGGGGGCGGGCTTGGGTCTTTATCTGGTCAAGCGCGTCATCGAATTGCATGGCGGCACCATCACCGTTAAAAGCGAGCCAAAGCTAGGCACTTTGTTTGTGATCGACCTGCCCAAGCTTCAGTGGAATGGTTCGATCAACCAGACTTATGAGCCGCCAGCGTCGGCAGGGCGCAAGAACCATCCAGGGTTCTAGAGCCGCACATCCACCGGGGCCCGAAAGCTGAACCCCACACTTCGGATGGTGCTGACGGGCAGTTCCTGGCCGCAGGCTTCCTGTACTTTGCGCCGTAACCGGGTCATTTGGGTATCGAGTCGGCGTTGATCGTAGTCCAGCCAATTCGCGCCAAGTGCTTTGACGATGGCCTCGCGGTGCACCACCTCGCCGCCCTGAGCCAAGGTCTTCAACACCGTGAAGTCCTGGGCCGAAAGCTGTATGGGATAGGCCCCCGGAGGCGTCAGCTGACGAGGCGCACTTTGCAGAATCCAGCGCGGCGGTTCATCGAAGTGCATGCGTCGTGCCAGGGCCTCAATCGTGGCCGCAAGTTCCGCCAGATCGGATGTCTTGGGTATGTAGTAGTCGGCACCGCTATGCAGTCCGTGGACCTTGTCCAGGGTCCCGCCACGTGCTGTCAACACAATGACGCCTAGCTCCAGGCCATCGCGGCGCATGCGCAGAACAAGGTCCATGCCATCGCCGTCTGGCAGGCCACGATCAAGTACGGCGACCTGGTGGATCGACGGCCGAAAGGCCGCGGTGAATGCCTCGAGTGACGAGGTTGCTGTGACCGAATGGCCCTGGTCGACGAGGAACTCTGTCAGCTCCTCGAGCAGGATAGGTTCGTCTTCGAGCAGGATTACGTTCGCCATAGGCTTATTCTAAAAAAGCCCATAGAAGCACAGGCTGAGCAAACCTAAGCAACGGGCCAATGAACTGGCTGCTCCTGCGTCTCAAGCGAAACCCCGGCCGCGACACCCTGCCGCAGCCTTGTGCAAAAGCGGATGGTGTTTGTCGCTGCATGCGACGCGGGTCAGCTCTACGCCTGCAACTTCAGTTGGGCCGAGCGCGCAACGCGCACGCAGTCCTTCAAGTGTTCTTCCCCGAGAAAACGTATGGCCGTATAACCCATCAGTGCGGCGACGGCTTGCCCGGCCAAGGGCACATATTTGGCGGCTTGTTTGGCCGTCATGCGCATGCCGACCTTGGCCGCGGCACTGACAACCAGTTCGCGGGTGATGAGTTTGCCTATCAGTACCGAGCCCACCATGGTGACCGCCTTCTGTACCTGCTCGCGCTGCGAAGGGTTGAGCCGGTCAAGCTGTTCCGGCGCCAGGCCAAAGGTGGCCGTGACCTGGGGGATGAGCTTGCTGAGCAAGGCCGCATCCACCGCCCAGTCAAGGCCTGGAATCGGCACCATGCTGGCGCCAGCGGCGAGCAGGGCCTGGCGGTGCAGCATTTGCCGGCTGCGGCGCACGGCATGCACCAGTGCGGGATCTCCGTCGGCGAGTTGCAGGGCTGTGGGCATTTGATTCGACCCTCTGATGTGACTCAAGCCAGAAGCCTAACAGCCAAAGGATTACTCTGATGTACCGAGGGGGATCGCCAGTGAAGGGGCGCAGCCTGGGGCTGATCAGGACTTCTTGGCGATCATGCCGTAGATGAACAGCAGCACCACGGCGCCCACCACCGAGGCGATCCAGCCGGCGCCTTCGCCGGGGGCGTACCAGCCCAGCTTGCTGCCGAGGAAATTGGCACCGAACGCGCCCGCAATGCCCAACACGGAGGTCATGAGCAGGCCCAGCTTGTCGTCGCCAGGTTTGACGGCGCGGGCGATCAAACCCACCACAAAGCCCACAATCACAGTTCCAATCAAAGACAACATATGCAGTTCCGGGATGAGTTATGGAAATGCCGACTGTACTGTCTCAGCTCGCTGCTGGCGTGACTTTATGATTCGCTCGCCCCGGCAAAACCAGGGCGAGGTAACCAACACTTACACCTCGGCGGTGCGGATGGCTTCGATCTGTTCCGACAGGCTCAGCCACTGTTCTTCCAGCGTCGCCAACTCGTCGCCCACGGCCTTCAGGCGTTTGCCCGCAGTGGCCAGATCGGCTGGCGTGAGCGGAGTGCTCATCTGGGTTTCCAGTTGCTCTTTCTCCTTTTGCAACGCGGCCATGGTTTGCTCGGCCTTGTCGAGTTGCTTTTGCAGCGGCTTGGCCTGGGTGGCGAGTTGCTGGCGGCGCGCGGAGTCGACGCGGCGTTGTTCGGCGGGGTTGACTGCCGGGGCGGCAACCGGGGCGGGAGCCGCAGCCACTGCGGGGGCCTTGGCAACTGCAGCCGATGCGTTCTTGGCTTCCTCGCGCAGGCGTTTGCTTTCGTCGAGCAGGTAGCGCTGGTAGTCGTCCAGGTCGCCGTCAAAAGGCGCGACACCGCCGCGCGACACCATCCAGAATTCGTCGCACACCGAGCGCAACAGCGCCCGGTCGTGGCTCACCAGCATCACCGTGCCTTCGAACTCATTCAGCGCCATGGCCAGCGCTTCACGCGTGGCCAGATCCAAGTGGTTGGTCGGCTCATCGAGCAGCAGCAGGTTGGGGCGCTGCCAGACGATCATGCACAGCACCAGGCGCGCCTTTTCGCCGCCGCTCATGCTGCCCACGGCCTGTTTGACCATGTCGCCGCTGAAGTTGAAGGTGCCCAGAAAGCTGCGCAGGTCTTGCTCGCGTGTCGCCTGACCCGCCAGCCGGCCGGCGGCGGTGGTTTCCTTCACCAGGTGGATCATGTGCTCCAGCGGGTTGTCGGCCGGGCGCAGCACGTCCAGTTCCTGCTGGGCGAAGTAGCCGATGTTCAGACCCTTGCCTTCGGTGATTTCGCCCTCGATAGGGCGCAACGCACGCGCCACGGTTTTCACCAGTGTCGATTTACCCTGGCCGTTGGCGCCCAAAATGCCTATGCGCTGGCCGGCCAGCACCGACTTGCTGACCTTTTGCACGATGACGGTGGGCGGCGTGCCGGGCGCGGCATCTTCTGGTGCGGGGTAACCAAAGGTGCAATCGGCCATCGACAGCATGGGGTTGGGCAGGTTGGCCGGCTCCTTGAACTCGAAGGTGAATTCGGCCTCGGCCAGCAGCGGCGCAATCTTTTCCATGCGGTCCAAGGCCTTGACGCGGCTTTGCGCCTGCTTGGCCTTGCTGGCCTGGGCCTTGAAGCGCGAGATGAACTTCTGCAGGTGAGCGATCTTGTCTTGCTGCTTGGCGTAGGAAGCCTGCTGCAATTCGATCTTCTCGGCGCGCATGTCTTCAAACTTGCTGTAGTTGCCGCCATAGCGGTTCAGCTTGGCGGTTTCGATGTGCGCCGTGACGTCGGTGATGGCGTCCAGGAATTCGCGGTCGTGGCTGATCACCAGCAGCGTGCCGGTATAGCGCTTGAGCCAGGCTTCCAGCCACACCAGGGCGTCCAAGTCCAAGTGGTTGGTGGGTTCGTCGAGCAGCATCAGGTCGGACGGGCACATCAGCGCGCGGGCCAGTTGCAGGCGCATGCGCCAGCCACCCGAGAAGCTGTTCACCGGGTTGTCGAGTTCGCTGGTCTTGAAGCCCAGGCCCAGGATCAGCGCCTGCGCGCGTGCCTGGGCATCGCCAGAACCTGCGTCGTAGAGCGCCATGTAGGCGTTGGCCATGCGCTCACCGTCGTCGCTGGCCTCGGCGGCGGCCACTTCCTCGCGCGCGGCCAGCAGCGTGGTGTCACCGTCGATCACGAAATCGGTGGCGCTCTGATCGGTCTCGGGCATGTCCTGGGCCACCTGGGCCAAGCGCCATTGCGCGGGGACGTTGAAGTCGCCACCGTCTTCGTGCAGCGTGCCATTGAGCAGCGCAAACAGCGTTGACTTGCCCGCGCCATTGCGGCCCACCAGGCCAACCTTTTCACCTGGGTTGATGGTGAGGTTGGCGCTGTCGAGCAGCACTTTGGCGCTTCGGCGCAATACGACGTTTTTCAGGGTGATCATGGCAATGAGGCCGCCCGGGGCGGCCAAGAAAACGGAAACAATTGGCGCCGAGGTGAGGACCAGGGCTGGGGCGGCACCTAGGGCTAACAAGAGCAAACAAGGTGGCTGAAATCGTTCGACACAAAGCCCAAGGGGCTAGGTTGCTACGCTAAACATAGCGTGTTACGCAATTGGTATCTGTGGCAGCAAGGTATTTTATTGTGTTCTTGCCCAGCAGGGTTTTGCTTGCTGACAAAATGGCAGCAATCTCTTCATCAATCTCTTCACCAAGCAATCTGCAGGAAAGATCCATGAGCAACAAAAAAAGCGATTTCGGACTGATCGGTTTGGCCGTGATGGGGCAAAACCTTGTGTTGAACGTGGAGAGCCGCGGCTTCCAGGTCAGCGTGTTCAACCGTACCCCGGACAAGACAGAGGCCTTCCTGGCTGCCAATCCCGGCAAAAAGCTGGTGGGTAGCACCACGCTGCAGGAGTTTGTGCAAAGCCTGGCCTTGCCACGCAAGATCCAGATCATGGTCAAGGCCGGCAAGCCGGTGGACGACGTGATCGAGCAATTGATCCCGCTGCTCGACAAAGACGACATCATCATTGACGGTGGCAACAGCCTCTACACCGACACCGAGCGCCGCGACGCCTACCTGAGCAGCAAGGGCCTGCGTTTCATTGGCGCGGGAGTGTCGGGCGGTGAAGAGGGCGCGCGCAAGGGCCCGGCCATCATGCCCGGCGGCCCGGCTTCCACCTGGGAGGTGATGAAGCCCATCTTCGAGAGCATCTCGGCCAAGGTGGACGGCCAGCCGTGTGTGATCCACATTGGCCCGGGCGGCGCCGGCCACTACGTGAAGATGATTCACAACGGCATCGAATACGGCGACATGCAGTTGATCTGCGAGGCCTACAGCCTGTTCAAGGCGGCGGGCTTCAGCACCGACGAGATGGCCTCCATCTTCAACGAGTGGAACGAAGGCGACCTGCAGAGCTACCTGATCCAGATCACCGGCAAGGCGCTGGAGCAAAAAGACCCGGAAACCGGTGGTGCACTGGTGGAGTTGATTCTCGACAAGGCCGGCCAAAAAGGCACGGGCCAGTGGACACTGCTCAACGCCGCCGAAAACGCCGTGGTCATCAGCACCATCAACGCCGCCGTGGAAGCACGTGTGTTGTCGTCGCAGAAGGCGCAACGTGTCGAGGCCAGCAAACACCTGCAGGGCCCGAAAGCCAACCTGAGCGCCGAGAAAAAAGAGCTGGTCGCCAAGGTGCACGACGCGTTGTACGCGTCCAAGGTGATCAGCTACACCCAGGGTTTTGACTTGATCAAGACCATGGGTGAGAAGAAGCAATGGGGCCTGGACTTTGGCGGCATCGCCTCCATCTGGCGCGGCGGCTGCATCATCCGTGCACGCTTTTTGAACCACATCACCGATGCCTACCGCACCGACCCGGCGCTGGTCAACTTGATGTTGGCGCCGTTCTTCAAAGACCTGCTCAACAGCACGCAGCAAAACTGGCGCGAAGTGGTGGCCCTGGCCGTGCGCAATGGCATTCCGGTGCCGGCCTTCAGCGCGTCGCTGGCCTACTACGACAGCTACCGCTCGGCACGCCTGTCAGCCAATTTGCTGCAGGCGCAGCGCGACTTCTTTGGTGCGCACACCTACGAACGCACCGACAAGCCAGCGGGTGAGTTCTTCCATACCGAATGGCCTGAAGTGATTGGTTGATGATTTGCCGTCAGTTGCATCGCATGTGCACTGGTCGTGTGCAGGGTGACGGCTGCTGACGGCCAAAAGAAGACATTTAGGGGTGAGCGATTTTGTGGGTTGCGGCAATTTCAACTGTTGTGGTCATCGGTGTGTGCATGGCACTGCTGGTTCGCCTGGAACATCGCCGAGAAAAGTGGCGGACGGAAAATCTCTGCTACCGATGTGGAAACCTTCCGAGTTTTTCAGCGAAGCCCGTCCGGCTTCATTTCAAATTTCCTACGCCACCGAAATTTGTACGATTCTGTGATCGTTGCGCCTTTCGTCGAAAGGCATGGAACTGGGCTTGGGCAATCTTCTTTTGCGTCATCCCGTTAGCCATTTTTATCAGCCAGCGTTAGTCAAGTTTCCGTCTCAGCCACGATGGCAGAAATCGGCCATAACCGGCCATTCACCGACATCACTCAACTCGGCCAATTCCATACATTGAAGTAATTCTTGGATGAAGTGTTTTCCTCGAAAAATCGGGAAGTTGGCGTTCCTGCTACCTGTTGTCTTGATGGCAGTCATTGCCTTTGTTGTGGGGCTGTACGCGGCCCCCTCCGATAAGGCCCCCTTCAAACCTGATGAGCCTGAATTAGCTGCCCCCCGACATTTGGACCGAATGTTGCAGGCAGACCTCGGCGGCATGCGGGTCTCCATCCCAGCATATTTTGCAACATACGTAGAGTACGACGGAGACCCGGGCTGGGGAGAAAAGAGGACAGGGAAAACTCCCCAACGTACGCCTGCATCACGACTAAGAAGCTTTGGGTTCGATGTGCGTTACCCAGACATGGCAGGCCTGAGCAGTCCTGAACTGTTCGAAGAAAAAAGGCGCTATCGAAGTGCTGAAACTCCATGGATTCTTGTTGGATTCAACACAGGCGAAAGCTATTCAAGTGACGGCTTTTTGGACAGAATTGCAGACGGGTGGTTAAGCAGAGGGGCAATTGGCAACCTCCCGTCGCGCTATGAAAGGATGTCAGCGAAAGAGCATGGCTTAGAGGTTTATGTTCAGGTGGGTGTTGACCCAGAATCAAAAAAGCCCTATCGAGAGCACCGTTTCGCTGAGGACATTTTCATTTATAGGGATGACGCTGGAAGGGTTGAAGCGGAAATTAAGTGCTCCAACCGTCCCGTAGCTGCCCCCCCTTGCAAACATTACTTTAACTTGGACCCAAAGGCTAAGGCGTGGGTGTACGTTAGCTATCGTCGAAGTTTGTTGTCCGAATGGCGCGGCATTCAGGACTCGGTTCGCCGACTGGTGTTTAGCTTTGAGACAGACCCTAGTGCAAGATAGTGTTGAGTGTGGGCGCTTTGTCCTGCCCTGGCTAACACAACAAAGCCGGCTCAAAACGGTCAGTTGCCAAAAGACCAATGACGGTTTTAAAGCGAGGACGAAGCCCGCTTTGGGCCCACAGCGGTCTCTTGTTTTTCACAAAAGCGGACACCCAAGATGAGTTACTTGGCTATTTTCAGAATGAGCCCAAGAACTTGTTGCAAGAGCCAGATTGACAAGACGGTAGCAAGAAACACCACGTAGAACTTCCCCTCCAATCCGGGCGCATTCCATAGCCGTTTCACTTGGGTTGTGAGGTCAGCTCGCGGTGTTCCTGGTTCGGGCTTAGCTATGCCATAGCGAGCTTCGAATGTCGCCATTCTGGCAACTATGACAAAGAACATTGCAATTACGATCAAAAAAATGGCGCCACTAAACTTTCCGTTAGAAGCCATTAAGACTGCTCCGACGAACAAGAACGCAACAAAAAGCGCAACCACTACTTGAGTAAATTTTGTCACTGCGGTCTCCACTTGAGCGGTCAAATTTAGGCCTGCTGCTGGCCGACAGCCATCGTTTGTAGCAGGGTCCAGACTAACGAAACTTAGAGTGAAATCCTAGCCAAAACCTGGTCGCCATCAACAACGACAACAGAAGCCTGCTTCAGCTTCAACTGGCCCTTTGAAGCTCGATACAGACTCCATTTTTGCGAGACCAACTTAAGACCGCCAAACAAGTCTCGCTCCTCTCTGAGGTTAAGGCCGAAAGCACAGGTGGCGCCACAATTAGTTCGATATAGCCGATAGGCTGTTTTGTCCGACTGAACTTCGCTAATCAGTTCGTATGAATCGTCAGGCAGGCCCGCCGAAGGCGCAAGGAACGCGGCGCAACTTGAAAGCAGCAAGCAAGGGACTGCCAGCAGAATCGCTATGGCCGTCCCAAGTTGACGTGGTCCGGGTTCTGCGAGCGGGCGTGAAAGCCGCAGCAGGAGAAAAGGAATCATCAGACTGCCAATCACAACTGCCCAATAGTTGGCGGCGGAATTTTCAAACCGCAATTGATAAGGCAAACCAAGGGCCGCTTGCAAAAAGCTCCACAACACGAAAGCCATCGCGAGTATTGCCGCAACTCGTGGTCGTTTAGGTGCGGACCGTCGTTCAAAGGGCTTTTTCATTGATTGCAAAGGCGCCCATTCTTGGGTGGCTTGACGGCGGCTGGGAATGTTGGCTAATGGCCGAGAGTCGCCTTAAAGCACAACTCCCCTGAGTCGAACTCTCGCCGATCTTGAGACGTGATATTTGAAAACATCACCCTCATTTGAAGAGTGGCTAGAGAGCGCGTACTCAGTCCGCGTAGGCCAGCAAGGCCTCGCGGGTGACCAGCAGTACCTGGTCGTCGCCCGCGCTGGTGTCTAGCCAGACCACTTCCAGGCCGTCAAATGCGGCTTCAAAGTGTTCGCGTTCGTTGCCGATCTCCAGCACCAACACAGCGTGCGGGGTCATCTTCTGCGCCACGCCGGCCAGCAGTTGGCGTATGAAGTCCATGCCGTCGGCACCGCCGTCCAGTGCGAGCTGGGGCTCGGCCAGGTACTCGGCGGGCAGGGCGGCCATGCTGGTGCTGTTGACGTAGGGTGGGTTGCACAGAATCAGATCGAACGGGCCGTCCACGGCAGCCAGGCCATCCGATTCGACCAGGCGTACGCGGTCGGCCAGGTTGTGCTTGTCTACATTGATGCGCGCCACGGCCAGCGCATCGGGCGACAGGTCGGCGCCGGTCACCAACACATCGGGAAAGGTCATGGCGGTGAGTATGGCCAGGCTGCCGTTGCCGGTGCACAGGTCGAGCACGTTTTGTGTGTGTTCACCCAGCCAGGGGTCGATGCTGGCGTCGCTCAGCAACTCGGCAATGAAGGAGCGCGGCACGATGCTGCGTTCGTCGATGTAGAACGGCACCCCTTGCAGCCAGGCCTCGCGCGTGAGGTAGGCCGCGGGTTTGCGGGTGTGAATGCGTTCTTCCAAAAGTATGGCCACCTGCGCCTGCTGCTCGGGCGTGACCAGGGTTTCTTTCACATCGTCCAGCTCATGGAGCGGCATACCCAATCGCCACAACACCAGCCAGGCGGCTTCGTCAAAGGCATTCAAGGTGCCGTGGCCAAACGCCACGCCGGCTTCGCGCAGTTGCTTGGCGCTTTGTTCTATCAGTTCAATCAGCGTCATAAATTTCAGGGCTGCAACTGCGCGTCCAGCAGTTCCAGCACCCGGCGGTAAATGTTTTTCAGCGGTTCGATGTCGGTGAGCGCAATGTGCTCGTCTATCTTGTGGATGGTGGCGTTTGGCGGGCCGAGCTCTATCACCTGTGGGCAAATCTTGGCGATGAAACGTCCGTCGCTGGTGCCGCCGGTGGTGGAGATTTCCGTCTCCAGGCCGGTTTCATCACGTATGGCCTGGCGTACCGTGTCCACCAGGTCGCCCGGTTCGGTCAGGAAAGGCTGGCCGCCCACGGTCCAGGCCAGGTTGTAGTCCAGCCCATGGCGGTCCAGCACCTCGTGCACGCGCTTTTGCAGGCCGTCTGATGTGGAGGCGGTAGAGAAGCGGAAGTTGAAGTCCACCACGGCCGTGCCGGGAATCACGTTGGTCGCGCCTGTGCCCGAATGGATGTTGCTGATCTGCCAGCTGGTGGGTTGGAAGAAGGCGTTGCCTTCGTCCCAGTTGATGGCGGCCAGCTCGGCCAGCGCGGGCAGGGCCAGGTGCACCGGGTTCTTGGCGAGTTGCGGATAGGCGATATGGCCTTGCACACCCTTGACCGTGAGTTTGCCGCCCATGGTGCCGCGGCGGCCGTTCTTGATCATGTCGCCAGTGCGCAGCACGGATGTGGGTTCGCCGACGATGCAGTAGTCGATTTGTTCACCGTGCTGCTGCAGCCAGTCACACATGATGACCGTGCCATCGGTGGCCGGGCCTTCTTCATCGCTGGTGAGCAGCAGCGCAATCGACAGATAGGATTCGGGATGCTGGGCGACAAATTCTTCCACCGCCACAACGAACGCGGCAATCGAGGTCTTCATGTCGCTGGTGCCACGGCCAAACAGTTTGCCGTCACGGTGTGTAGGTGTGAACGGGTCGCTGGTCCACTGGTCGAGCGGGCCCGTGGGCACCACATCGGTGTGGCCGGCAAACACCAGAAGTTTGGTCTCTACGGGCGTGAGTGCAGCGGCTTCGCTGGGGCCGAAACCTTTGCGAATGGCCCAGAGGTTGGTCACGCGGAAGTCGTCGGGGCCACTCTCTACGGTTTCGAACACAAAGCCCAGCGGCTTTAGACGTTCGGCAATGATCTTCTGGCAATGCGCGTCTTCCGGCGTGACGGAGTGGCGCGAAATGAGTTGTTCGGTCAGGTGCAGGGTGCGGCTCATGCCGGGGTCCTTATGCAGGCAGTCAAATTTTGGGGGAGAGCGGATCAGGACTTCACGTCTAGCGTGATTTCGGTGAAAGAGGCCTCGTCTTCGGGCTCGTCCGCCGGTACCTGCGCCGGCTTGCGGGTGAAGTCGTTTTGCAGCCGCCACATCAGGTTGTTGGCCGAATCGGCGTTGGCAATGCCTTCCTTGCGGTCTATGCGGCCTTCGGCAATCAGGCGCGCCAGATCGGCCTCAAAGGTTTGCGAGCCTTCGGCAATCGATTTTTCCATGGCTTCTTTCACGCCCGAGAAGTCGCCCTTGGCGATCAGGTCGGCCACAAAGGCGGTGTTCAGCAGCACCTCCACCGCCGGCACACGCTCGCCGGTGGGCGTGCGCAGCAGGCGCTGCGACACCACGGCGCGCAGCGTGGTCGACAAGTCGCCCAGCATGGTGGGGCGTACTTCCACCGGGTAGAAGTTGAGAATACGGTTCAGCGCCTGGTGGCTGTTGTTGGCGTGCAGGGTGGCGATGCAAAGGTGGCCGGTTTGTGCGTAGGCAATGGCCGCGCCCATGGTTTCGCGGTCGCGGATTTCGCCGATCAGAATCACGTCCGGCGCCTGGCGCAGCGCGTTCTTCAGGGCGACTTGCAGCGAGGCGGTATCGGTGCCGATCTCGCGCTGGTTGACCACCGATTTTTTGTTGCGGAACAAATACTCCACCGGCTCTTCAATGGTGAGAATGTGGCCGGTGACGTTCTGGTTGCGGTGGTCAATCATCGCCGCCAGCGTGGTCGATTTGCCGGCTCCCGTGGCGCCCACGACCAGCAGCAAACCGCGCTTGGCCATGATCAGTTCGGCGAGCACCGGCGGCACGTTGAGCGAGTCGAGTGACGGGATTTCACCGTTGATGTAGCGTATCACCACCGCGTAGGTGCCGCGCTGGCGCATGGCGCTGACGCGGAAGCGGCCCACGCCCACCATGGACAGGGCGATATTGAGTTCGCCCGAGGTTTCCAGTTCGGCCATGTTCTCCGGCGCCACCACTTCGGCGAGCAGGCTGCGCGGCATGTCCACGGTCAGGATCTGACTGTTGATCGGCACGGTCTGACCGTTGATCTTGATCAGTGCCGGCGCGTTGGCCGAGAGGTACAGGTCGGATGCCTTCTTCTCGTGCATCAACCGCAAAATGCGTTCCATCGTGCTCATGAAGTTTCCCAGGTGAACCAGATTGCAAACGAGGCTGAAGCTTAGCGCGAGAGTTTGGCTTGAAGCGAGACAGTCGCTTCAAGCCAACGGCGACATTACTCGCGCAGCAGGTCGTTCAAGCTGGTGGTCGAACGCGTCTTGGCATCCACCTTCTTGACGATGATGGCGGCGTACATGCTGTAGCGGCCATTGTCCTTGGGCAGGTTGCCGCTGACCACCACTGAGCCCGCAGGCACGCGGCCGTAGCTGATCTCGCCGGTGGCGCGGTCGTAGATCGGCGTGCTTTGGCCGATGTACACACCCATCGAGATGACGGAGTTTTCTTCGACGATCACGCCTTCGACCACTTCCGAGCGTGCGCCGATGAAGCAGTTGTCTTCAATGATGGTGGGGTTGGCTTGCAGCGGCTCGAGCACGCCGCCCAGGCCCACGCCGCCAGACAAGTGCACGTTCTTGCCAACTTGCGCGCACGAGCCCACGGTGGCCCAAGTGTCGACCATGGTGCCTTCGTCGACAAAGGCGCCGATGTTCACGTAGCTGGGCATCAGGATTGCGCCCTTGGCAATGAAGCTGCCGCGGCGCGCCACGGCAGGCGGCACCACGCGCACGCCGGTGGCCTTCATTTCTTCGGCGCTGAGGTTGGAGAACTTGGTCTGCACCTTGTCGAAGAAGGCCAGGTCGCCGCTCTTCATGATTTCGTTGTCCTTCAGGCGGAACGACAGCAGCACGGCCTTCTTGATCCACTGGTGCACCGTCCACTGGCCCACGGCTTCGCGCGTGGCCACGCGCAGCGTGCCGTTGTTCAGTTGTTCGATCACGTGGTCCACGGCTTCGCCCACTTCCTTGGGGGCCAGCGAGGGCGAGAGGTTGGCGCGGTTGTCCCACGCGGCGTCGATGATGGTTTGCAGTTGCTGGGTCATGATGTTGAGCTCAGGTTTAAAACTAGTAATGATGGTGATCGGCTGATGCAGCTCAGCCCTTGGCTGCGCGCGACTGCACAAACAGGGCAATACGCCGGGCGGCTTCCGCACACTCGGCGGTTTCGGCCACCAGTGCCATGCGGATGCGTTGCCGGCCGGGGTTCAGGCTGCTCGCGGGGTTGGCTGCATCGGCGGTCTCTCTGGCCAAGTAGCTGCCAGGCAGCACCGTGACATTGTAGGCAGCCAACAGGTCGCGTGCGAAGGCCGCGTCGCTGTCGATGCCATCGACCACGGCCGGTCCGGGCACCTTGGCCCAGAGGTAGAAACCGGCGTCGGGCAAGGCAACGTCCAGCACTTCGGCCAGTATGGGGGTGACCTCGGCAAACTTGGCGCGGTATTGGGCACGGTTGTCGACCACGTGGGCCTCGTCGCCCCAGGCGGCGATGCTGGCGGCCTGCACCACCGGGCTCATGGCGCTGCCGTGGTAGGTGCGGTAGAGCAAAAAGGCCTTCATCAAGGCGGCGTCGCCCATCACAAAGCCGCTGCGCAGGCCGGGCACGTTGCTGCGTTTTGAGAGGCTGGTGAAGGCCACCAGGTTCTTGAAGTCGCTGCGGCCGAGTTTTGCGGCGGCTTCCAGGCCACCTAGGGGCGGCTCGTCGCGGAAGTAGATTTCGCTGTAACACTCGTCCGAGGCGATCACAAAACCATGTTTGTCGCTCAGCGCAAACAGTTTTTCCCATTCAGACAGCGGCATCACCGCGCCGGTGGGGTTGCCCGGCGAGCAGACAAACAGCAACTGCGTGCGCGCCCAGACCTCGGCCGGCACGCTGTCCCAGTCGACCGCAAAGTTGCGCGCCGGGTCGCTGGGGGCGTAGTAGGGCGTGGCGCCGGCCAGCAGGGCCGCGCCTTCGTAGATTTGGTAGAACGGATTCGGGCACACCACGGTGGCGCCAGCTTTGTTTGGATCAATCACCGTCTGCGCAAACGCGAACAGCGCTTCGCGCGAACCGTTGACCGGCAACACCTGGGTGGCCGGGTTCAGCGCCAACTGGTAGCGCCCTTGAATCCAGTCGGTGAACGACTTGCGCAGTGCCAGGTCGCCCGCCGTGGCCGGGTAAGCGGCCAAACCGCTGGACGCGCCGGACGATGCGATGGGCGCGGTGATGGCCTCGGCCATGGCCTTTTGCAGAAACGGCGGTGTGGCGTGTTTAGGCTCGCCAATGCCCAGGCTGATGGGGCGGTAGGCCGGGTTGGGGGTGACGCTGGAGAAAAGCTGTTTCAGCCGCTCGAACGGGTAGGGCTGGAGTTTGGCGAGCAAGGGATTCATGGTGGGTGATTATCCGGTAACAAATCGCCGTCGGCGCGCCGTGCTGCAAATGTCTAGATGTCGCGTTAGTCTCTAAGAAAATTTGGCGCTAAAGGCTTGGCAGCCAAGCGATGATTGCTACTGTTTTTGATAGCTTGCGGAGCACCAGGCCAAGGTGCACGCTTGGCACTGCTTGCCGTGCCGGCGTCTGTCATCTGTACCGGATACACAGGACAGGCGGGCCGCCACGAAGGCTTGTTGTTTGCCAGGATTTGTCGCAGGATGGGCGCCCGGCGCCGCGCCTGCTCCTATCGTCGTGTGTGCGCCACTCCACAAATGGGAGGCCAAATGCGTTTACGTCATTTTGTGCTCGATGGCAGCGGCAAACCCCTGGTGGGTTGCAGTGTGGAAGCGGTGCTGGAGTTCAAGGCGCCGGAAAAGGGGGTCAAGCCCGACCATCCCGAAGTCGGGCCAAACGCGCCCAAGGCCAAGGCCAAGACCGCGGCCAAGAGCGCTGCGGTGAACGCCAAGGTCCATGAAAGCAAAAGCAGCAGCAAACCGGCCGAGACAAGCCCGCTAGATCTGGCCAAGCTGCTGGAGACCGGCGAGGAAGAGGGCGGCGGCAGCCCCAGCCGCGACCTGCAACTGGTGCTGGGCAAGTCCCGCAGCGACCGCTGCGGCTACGGCGTCATCGACCTGGGCCGCCTGCCCAAAGGCAGCCGCAACCTGGTGAGCCTGGTGGTGATCAGTGTGGTGCTGGGCGGCAAGGGTGACCTGCGGCTGCGCGTGGTGGGCGGCACGGGCAGTGTGTCGTTGCTGGACGGCTCCCTGCTGCAATTGCTGCAGGCGGGTGCGGTAGACAGCGCCACCTTGGCCGCTTTGGTGGCGGCCGGTGCCGCAGATGCCCGACAGGCGCTGATGACCATGCTCGAAGACGCGCTGGCGGAGCGCACCGACGCCTTCACACTTTTCGCCGGGCTGGGCACCTTGCTTGGGCCCGCAGGCCATGTGAGTGAACCAGACGCCACCGACTATGCGTTTTCGCCGGACTCTTTTGTGTCGCGGCGCGACGTGAAGGTGGGCGCCGATGGCTGCGAACACCTGACCCCGGCCACGCTGGCGCTGCGCCAATACCCGATCTACCACGTGGTGGTGCACGACGAAGGCAAGGCCGTGCCGGTCGCGAGCAACGGCGAGGTGAAGGCGGCGGGCAGCCGCATCCCATCGGTGCGCGATCCGCTGGTCGAATACCGCGACATCCGCTGGGGCCGCATTCTGGAGTTCGACCAATCGTGGAACGCGCTCGGCCATTCCTTGGGTGAGGTGAAGTACAGCCTGCCGCTGGCCCCGGGCGAGGCGGTGAAGATTGCCGTGATCGACTGGAAGCGCAGCGACGCGGCCGCACGGCTAGGCGCCAATGCCTCCAGCGAGCAACTGCTGCACGAACAGGTGGTCGACCGCGACATCGACGACATCGTCAACGGCAATGTGTCGGAGCAGCAGTCGGGTGAAAGCTTCATGGCCGGCTTGGCCGGGGCGATGGACTTTCAACTGCCGCAGTTCGGCATTTCGGCGGCTGGCCGGCATTCGGTGGGCTTTGGCATGTCCAGCACCCGCGGCAATCGCGATGTGTCGGCCCAGGCGCAGAACAATGTGCACCTGCAAACCGTGCAGCGCAGCAACCTGGTGCGCAGCCAAAGCAGTTCGGTGGTGGTGCAGGCCACGCAGGCCGAGAGCAACTACCTGGCCACACGCATCATCGCCAACATGAACCGTGGGCATTCGCTCACCGTGCTTTATTACGAGGTGCTGCGCCACCTGGCGGTGCGCACGCGGTTTCAGCGGGCCGACATGGCGGTGTTGATCCCGGTGGAGACGATTTACTTCACGCAGGATCTGGCGGCGCGTTTTCGCAGCCAGCTGGAGCCTACGCTGCTGAACCGCAAATATGCCCAGGGTTTTGAGGCGCTGGAGCGCATCAACGCCGGCATTGGCGACGCCGCGCCCCCGGTGAGCGCGCCACCCACCACCTCCGCGCCGCCACCAGCACCGGCGGGCCCGCCGCAGCCGGTGATGGCCTCGCAGTTCGAGGTGACGCTGAAAACCGGCTGGCGCTGGAACGGCCAGAAATATGCGGGCCCGGCCGATACCGCTGGCCACCTGCGCGTGATCGCCCGCATGAGCGACGGCAGCAACATCGAACTGGTGCGGCTGGACGAATTCCTGTTCCCGGTGGTGGCCAACTTTGCGCACATCTTCGACTTTGCCGGCGGCAGCATACTCGGCGCCAACAACAAGCTCTGGACGGTGAGCTACGACAGCCCGCAGCGCGGCTTTTGCTTCGCCACCTGCACCGGCAACATTCCCGCCATAGACCTGCGCAAGGTGCAGTCGTTTGCGGTGGAGTGGACGCCGAACAGCAACCTGGTGGTGGACGTGGCCGATGGCTGGAACCTGCAGGAGGTATCGATCCGCCCTATGCTGCAAAGCGGTGCTTTTCTGTTTGGTTATTTCCAGTTCACCAACAGCACTGGCGAGCTGTTTCGCTACCAGCCGCCGCCACGCGTCGGCCTGCCCGTGCCCACGCAGAACCAAGGCGTGGCGCTGGTCAACACCGACAAGCTCAACCCCGCACCCGAGCCGGCCCCTGCGCCCACCCCGGCGGCCTCACCCGCCCCGGCCACGCCCGCAACAAGTGCCAGCCCGGGCATAGACAGCCACCAGTGGGTGCGCCTGCTGATGCACCACCTGAACACCAACCAACACTACTACAGCGCCCAGGTATGGCTCAACATGGATGCGCGCGAACGCCGCCTGCGCCTGGCGCCCATGTTGGGGCCGCTGCTGGCCGGGCTGGGCGAAGTGCCGCTGGCCTTGTCGGGCAACCACCTGGCGTTTCGTTATTCGGGCGAGGTGCCCGCCGACGTGGCGGCCAGGTTGCCGGAGTTGAAGCTGGACCTGAAAGCCACGGAAACCGTGGTCACCTTGCCCACGCGCGGCATCTTTGCTGAAGCACATCTGGGTCATTGCAACGCGGCTGAGAAACGCGACATCACCCGGCTGTGGAATTTTGAGGAGTTGCCGGTCTCGCTGCTGCCCAACATCGAGGCGCTGACCGCAGGCCCGCGCGGCAGCCAGGCCACGGTCACGCCCGACAGCATGGGCGACACCTCTTTGAGTGTGCAAGACACACCCGCACTGCCAGCCGCTGGCGAGGCCATCGCCCAGGCGCTGGAGCTGCTGGCCAAGCCCGACATCTTCCGCGACCAGTCGACACGCGAACAGGTGGCCGAGATCATGGGCAAGCTGATCGAAAGCGCCCAGCCGCCCAAGCTCAGCGGCAGCAACATCGGTTCGGCCATTGGTGGCGGCAGTGGTGGCAGCGGATCGAGTGGCGGGCTGAGCGCGCCACCGATGGTGAGTGCCGACAGCGGCAGCAGCGCCGGCGAATGGTCCAACCCCTTCGGCAGCCAGGTCAGCGACACCAGTGGCGGCGAATCCTTCCTGGCCGAGAAATACCGCAACTACCGCCTCACCGACGACAGCGACCGCTTCCAGCTCGCGCCCGAACTGGCCAAGAGCCTCAGCGGCTCGGGCATGTCGCAGGACAAGGTAGACGACGTGATCTCGGGCTACGTCAAAGGCACCTCGGGGGTGGTGAAAAAGGTACCGGCGACGGCCACGGTGAAACCGCTGGTGGTCTCGCTGAATGCCTCGGTAGACGTTGTCACCGGCGTGAAGCGCGCGCTCAACGGCAACTACACCATCACCTTCAGCCCGCCCGGCGACCAACAGGAGTCTCCCACCACCGGCCTGACGATGCTGGTGCGCCAGGGCTCCAACGCCAAGCGGCTGAGTCTGCCGCCCGATGTCTACACCGTGCGCGCAGACTACGTCGCCTCCAGCCCCGCCGATCTGGCGCTGATGCGCGAGCCGCAAAGCGACAGCCTGGGCATCAACGGCCAGCCCATTGTCGAATGGGCGATGGACATGTTCCAAAGAGATCTGGCCAGCCAGATGCGCCTGGGCACCGAAATCGAGGCCGCCACCGTGACGGTAGACAGCAAGACCACCCATGTGCCGCTGGTCATCAAAGCGGTGATCGTGCCGTCGCCTATCGCCTCGGCTGAGATGGAGTTCACGCAGGGCTCGGACTTCACGCTGACCAATGCCAACAAGGTGCAGTTCAATTCGGCCAAGCTGTCCGAATTGGCGACCGCACTGTTCGGCAAGATCAAGGCGCCGCAGGCGGCTGCCGTCGCCGGCCTGCTGTCCTTGTTCACCATTGAAAGCAGCATAGGCCTGGACGGGCAGATCAAGGCCGGCAGCAACGGCAAGGTGGTGTTCAAGTTCACGCCCTACATCCTGCGCGAAATCAAGCTGGAGTGAGGTGTAAGGTGTGGAGGCCAGGGTGTTGTCTGTCTTAGCTCTGGCCTGAAGCCGCCTGGCCGGCCAACTGCTGCGTCATCCAGCTGTCGAAATTCACCCTGCCCAGACGTGGGTTGGGGTGCGCAGGCACCAGTGTGCCGTCCAGCAAGGCAGCGCCAAAGTACAAGGCCTCAGGGGCGGCTATCACCTGTCGTTTGTCGCCCATTGCGGCGAGGTACTTTTCGACCAGGGCCGGCATGCGTATCTTCTCGGGCCCGGCAATCTCGGCCACACCGTTGAGTGGCGCCGCCAACGCAAAGTCGGCCATGGCCGCGGCCACATCGTCGGAACTGATGGGCTGCACATAGGCCGAGGGCAGGCGCACGGCTTGTGCGTCGCCGGCCGACTGCACGATGCCGCCTAGAAACTCAAAGAACTGCGTGGCCTGCACGATGGTGTAGGGCCGCTTGGAGGCGCGGATCAGCCGCTCTTGCGCAATCTTGGCGCGAAAGTAGCCGCTGGCGGCCAACTGGTCCGTACCCACCACCGACAGCGCCACGTGGTGCTGCACCCCCGCCTGGGCTTCGGCGGCCAGCAGGTTGCGCCCCGAGGTCTCAAAAAACTCCAGTACGGCGCGGTCTTCAAACGACGGGGCGTTGGCCACGTCCACCACCACCTGCGCGCCGGCCAGCGCTTCGGCCAGGCCAGCGCCGGTGAGGGTGTTGATGCCGGATGACGGCGAGGCGGCAATCACCTCGTGCGTACCACGCTCTGGCTGGCGCAGGATTTGAACCAGCTTGCGGCCTATGAGGCCCGTGCCTCCGATGACGACGATTTTCATGGTGTGTCCTTTGAGTGGGGTGAAGGTCTTACTGCGCGGGCAAAACAACGGGGGTGTCCTTGTTCTTCAGCAGCAGCACCAGAAACTTCGCCGGTTTGGTCTTGCTGGCATTGCGGCCCACGGTGTGCACGTCTTCCGGGCCTTCGTAAAAGCTCTGGCCGGGTGTGAGCGTCACTTCCTTGCCGCCCTTGACCTGCATGACGATGCTGCCTTCGAGCACGTAGACAAAAGCGTGTGCGTCGTGCCGGTGCACGGGGTCGAAGCCGCCCGGCGGGTAGGCCACGGTGATGGCCAGCAGCTCTTTGCCGGGCATGTCGGCCAGGGCTTTGGACATGAGTGCAGTGACCGCTGCGTCATGTGGGCCGGCCCAAGCCGGTGGTGGCGCAAGCAAGGTAGCGCCGCAGAGGCACAACAGTGCCCCGAGTTTTTTGAGGTTTAACAAAATCAGCCTTTCGATGAGGTGGTGTGAAAGGCGCAGCAGGCGCCCACACCACATAAGACGCAGGAGCAGCTCGGTTTGTGACAGCCCACTGCGGCCTCTGGTGTCGAAATGTTGGCAAATGGCCTTGGTTCAGCCCCTCAGGACGAATATGTTCTTAAAGGAAATATGGCTTTGGCACTGATGCAGAAAGCGCTAGGTGCTATCTTTTCATGAGCGGTTGAAGTCATCGGCAGCTTTGACGGCCGTCTGCGAAACGCGTTCTTCAGCGGCTGGCGGCCAGACACGCTGGCTGCCGACTTTGTTGTGCTGTGTACATTCAGCGCCTACATTTGACGCTAGACGCAAAAAATCTCCCCTTGATGTCTCTTTTCGTCGAGAGACGATTCGGCTGGCTCCCAATTAACGGTCACAGGTGTCTCATGGCTTTCGAAGTTCAATTCCCCGATGTCGCCCTGGCAGTTCAGAATGTCATCGCCAACCAGCGGCTTAACGAACGGTCTGCTCGACAGCCAGACTATGCCGCGCAAGTGGCCGCCACGACCACCGTGGTGAAAGCGCTGGCGGAGACGCCTGACTCCGTGCTCGCCAAGCTGTCGCAGGGCGTTCTGCAACTGACCGGCGCCGACTCTGCTGGCGTCAGTTTGTTTGGCCGTGCAAATGGCAATCGTGTGTTTCTTTGGCAGGCGGCCGTCGGTCTGTTTGAAAAGTACCTTGGCGCCGTGGTCCCCTACGAGGAAAGCCCTTGTGGCTTGGTCATCAGCACCGACAAAACGATGTTGATGCTCAACCCCGGCGAGGCCTACAAAACTGCCGCCCAGGTCCAGCCTCCCATCGAAGAGGTTTTATTGGTGCCATTCCATGTGAACGGACAAGCCGTGGGAACCGTTTGGGCAATTTCGCAAGGTCACAAGAAGTTCGACGCAGAAGATGCGCGGCTCATCACTGACATGTCTGAACTGGCGGCCTTGGCCTACCACGTGCTCACCAAAATGGGCGACCTGGAATTGCTGAACAAGGCCGTGCAATTGGTGGCCGAGGAGCAGCTTCAGTTTCCGCTGGCGGCCGCGGTCCGCCCCGTGACAGACCAGCGCACTGTAGAGACCATCACAGACTGACATCCTCATCCCGGGTGCCTGCGCGGCGCTATCCGCTGAATTCCTACAACCGATAACGCTGTTCGGCCTCGTCCGCGTGCACAAGACAAAGCATCATGACTTGTCTCCATGCCTCTTGGGATGAACATGAAACATCACACCTTGCTTGCGTCTGCGCTGATCGGCGTCGTGGCCAGCGCGCGCTCCATGACACCCATGGCCACCATCTCGGCGGCTAGGCTTCTAGGCCGCAGTACACCGGGGCGGCTCGCCTTGCTCGACCGGCCGCTGTTCAGACTGGGCGCCTTGGTCTTGGGCGCCGGCGAATTGTTCGGCGACAAGATGAAGACGGCACCGGACCGTACCGTTTTTCTGGGGCTTTTGGCACGCGTCATGAGCGCGGGGATTGCCGGCGCGGCCTTAGCCCCGCGCGGCCGCGAGCCATCTGGTGCCGTAGCGGCGATTGCGACGGCCGTGCCCCTGGCCTACGTGGGCTTGGACATTCGCAAAAACGCCATGCAACGAATCGGCCAGACGCGCAGCGGCTTAATGGAGGACGCGCTCATCGTTGCCGCGGGTGTGGCCATTGTGGCGCTGGCGGTCAGCTCCAAGAGCCGTTCGTAATCGCACGATGCATCGTACGGTAAGCCACGGCGGCTTCTAACCTCAAGCGTGTTCCCGACCGGGGAATCGGCTGAGGCTTACACCGCCGCTCTGGTGCAGCTCTCACAATGAACCGTCCCCAGACGCGGGGAAGCGCATGAATTTCAAGATAAGAGGAGTTCGCCATGTCTAAGCCAATGCCCAGAACGCCAAACCCACCGAATAAGAATCCTAGTGGGCCTGGCCCAGAAAAGACGCCATCGCCCCGAAATGGCACGGGGCGGAACGACGGTTGAGCATGCGAAGGTTTATTGGCGGCTGAGGGATGACACAGCCGTTTGCTTCCATCCAAGGCACTGCTCAGCACAGTGAACTCAGATTTCAGCCTAGATGTGGCCGGACGTACGCAACACCCGCTGCCGGTCGACAAATGTTCCCAGGCGTTCGAGGGGCGGGCCATTTCTCTAGTCGAGGTGAAAACACCCGTGCGCGATTAACAAGGACTGGGCGCGATTGATTTAGCGCCTTTGCAAACGCAAAGTATGGACTGCATAAAGGGGCAGCCATGCGAACTTTGGGTACTGCTGGCCACCATGCCGTCAAGCCTTTGCACCGCCACACCTTGCTTGCTTTGGGTAGACGGGCGGCCCGCAGTGCGCGGTGACAAGTCAGTGACGGCACCAGCTTCCATGAGATGTGGCGGACGACTTTAATCACGCAGACTACGGCTTGGGGCTAGGCCTGAAAGCCTGGCTTTTGTTCTCCACCTCAGGTCACGGCGTAGCGCCCCGGCTTGTGGTTGATCCACAAAAACACGCCCATCAGCACCGCCGCCAGCACCGAGTAGGCCACACGCTCCGCAGGAATGACGAACAGCGCCAACACCACCACCGTGCAGTCGATCACCAGCTGCACCTGGCCCGCGCGAAAGCCTTTGTACTGCTGCAGGTACAGCGTGACGATGGTGGCGCCGCCCAGGCTGGCGCGGTGGCGCGCCAGGAACAGGCAACCCGAGCCGAGCAGCAAACCACCCAGTACAGCGGCGTAAGCCGGGTGCATGGCGGCCACTTTGAAGACCTGGGGTGTCCACTCGGTCAACGCCGACAGCAGTGCAATCGCCAGAAAGGTCTTGATGGTGAACTCTCGGCCCATGTACTTCCACGAGAACCAGTAAAACGGCAGGTTCAACAAGAAGAACAGCTTGCCGAAGCTCACGCCCGTGGCGTAATGCAGCAAAAACGCCGCGCCCGCCGTACCCCCGGTCAGCAGCCCGGCCTGGCCCAGCAGGATCAGTGCAAGCGAGACGAACAGCGTGCCGGTGAAGATGCCTTGTGCATCATCGACCATGGTGTGGCGTTGCAAAATGGGCGGCGACATGACAGCGGGCATGGTGTGAAGGGGCGCAGATGGTAACGTGCGGCGGTAACCGCGTGTCCGTTGCGCCTGGGCATTTTTCGGTGCCTGGGTTCAAGCAAGCTCCATGCCGCAAGCCACTCAACGATTAAATCCACTGCTTATGAAGATTTCTGATTCCGCCACGACCCGACTCGACCGGGCCCTCGCCGCGATTGAAGCCGCAGGTGATGAAGGCCGCCGCATCTTCACCCGCGTTTATGCCGATGCCGCGCGTGAAGCCGCCGTGGCGGCTGACGCCCGCGCGTCACGTGGCATCAGCCTGGGCCCGCTAGACGGCCGCATCGTCTCCATCAAAGACCTGTTCGACGTGGCCGGCGAGCCCACCACCGCCGGCTCGGTACTGTTACGACAAGCGCCGCCGGCAACGGTTGACGCGCCCGTGGTGCAACGCCTGCGCGCGGGCGGCGCTGTCATCATCGGCAAGACCAATATGACCGAGTTTGCGTTCTCGGGCATTGGCCTGAATCCGCATTACGGCACGCCGGGTAATGCGGTCGATGGCACGCGTATTCCGGGCGGCTCGTCTTCGGGCGCGGGTGTGTCGGTGGCACGTGGCATGGCCGAAATCGCCATTGGCTCCGACACCGGTGGCTCGGTGCGCATTCCGTCTGCGCTCAACGGCTTGGCCGGCTTCAAGCCCACGCAGGCGCGCGTGCCGCGCGACGGCGCGTTTCCCTTGTCGTTCACCTTCGACACCCTGGGCCCGCTGGCGCGCAATGTGCTCGACTGCGCGCGTGCCGATGCCGTGCTGGCGGCGCAGCCTTTCACGCCGCTGGCGCCACGTGCCGTGCGTGGCCTGCGGGCGGGCGTGCCGCGCGGGCTGCTGTTCACCCAGATGGAAGTGGCGGTGTCCAACGCCATCGAGGCTGCATTGCAAACCCTTGCCCGCGCGGGCGCGCAGGTGGATGACGTGGCGCTTGACGAATGGCTCAGCGCCCCGTTTCGGCTGCAAGAGCGCGGCACCATGATAGGTGCCGAGGCCAGCTACATCCATCACACACTGATGGCCGAGCACGCGGCCGCCTACGACCCCATGGTGCTCTCGCGCCTGCGCCGCAGCGGCACCCTGGATGGTGCGGGCTACGTGGGGGTGCAACAAGCCCGCGCGGCACTGCTGCCAGCGCTGGACGCGCAACTGGCCGGCCTGGATGTGTTGCTGCTGCCTACCGTGCCGATCACCGCACCATCCATGGCTGCGCTGGCTGACGAAGCGGCGTTTGGCCAGGCCAACAACCTGGTGCTGCGCAACCCATCGGTCTTCAACTTCTATGACTTGCCGGCCGTGTCGCTGCCATTGCCAGTGGCGCCTGGCGCATTGCCTGTGGGGCTGATGGTGGTGGGTAGGCGTGGGGGCGACGCGGTGTTGCTCAGCCTGGCGGCTGCGCTGGAGGCCGTGTTGCATTAATGCCCGCAGCGCATTGCGGGAGAGGCTCAGGCCGTTGCAGGCAAGGCGAAGCGCGCCAAGACCGGGTAATGGTCGGATGCATTCTCTGTCGCGGTGTTCTGTATCACTTCGTACGCCACCGCAAACGGCGCCAGCGCCTTCGAGGCCAGCAGGTAGTCGCAGCGCATGGTGGCGAACTCGGCGTTGCGGTAGGCCGGTGTGGGCACGGTGGCTTTGCCGTTGGCGCCAAATTGGTTCCCCAGGTCCACCCAGCCGGCACGCTCAAGCCGCGCCATCACGCTGCGGTCCACGCCTTCGCAGCCGTCTACCAGATGGCGCGACTGGTAGTGGGCTGGCAAAGTCGGCCAGTCTGCGGGCTCAGGGTCGTGGGGTGAGCAGGAGTTGAAGTCCCCCGCGAGCAAGCTCAGCGCTTGCGGGGCTGCCATGGCCGAAAGATAACTGGCCTCGCGTCGGCGCACCTCCGGCCCGAAGGGGCATAGGTGCACACTGCTGAAGTCCATGGGCTGCTTCAGGCCTGGGACCGCAACCCGCAGCGTCGCCAGCGCATGGTGAAAGTTCGCCGGGTCGGGATGGAAGGCGATGGGGCGCAGGGGCGCCCGCAAAAATACGGCGACATGAAACCCGGTTCTTGCCGCCGGGGCCAGGAAGCCACGCATGCCAATCGCCGCCTCCAGCTCATGCAGCCACGCGCCCCCATGGCCGTCGAATCCCGTGGCTTCCTGCAGCAGAAGCACGTCCGGGCGCACACCTAGGATGATTTGCATCTGCGCGGTGGCGCGTGTGCTGGCTGTGCCATCCCGGCCACCAAACAAGGTGTTGTAAGTGAGTACGGAGAGTTGCATGTTTGGCCGTTGCAAAACTTGAGCCTTTGATCGTAACGCCATCAGCAGCGCCCTTGGCTGGATGACGCCAGCTCGGGGACTGCGACCAACTGTCGAGCGCGGTCTCCGTGGCCGCAAAGGCTTCAGCTCCTGGCCGCTTCTCCAACTCAAAAAATCCGTGTCTCGCGGATGCTCGGCCGCTTGAAAAAATGCCGCATTGCGTTGAAAGTAGTGGGCACAGCCTCGCGGCAACAATCCCCATGAAAGGAATATCACATGACCACCGGCACTGTTCAATTACACCGTGTTTTGAAGGCCCCGCCAGAACGTGTCTACAAGGCGTTTCTTGATGCCGACGGCTTGGCCAAATGGCTGCCGCCCTACGGCTTTACCTGCAAAGTGCACCACATGGACGCCAAAGTCGGCGGTACGTTCAAGATGTCGTTCAGCAATTTTTCCAAAGGGCTGGCGCATTCATTCGGTGGTGAATACCTGGAGTTGTTGCCCAACCAGAAGATTCGCTATACAGACCGTTTTGACGATCCCAAGCTACCTGGCCAGATGATCACCACCGTGACCCTGAAAGCCGTGCTGTGTGGCACCGAGCTGATGGCGGTTCAGGAGGGTATTCCTGCCGTCATTCCAGTGGAGATGTGTTATCTGGGTTGGCAGGAATCTCTGGCCCAGCTGGCTTTGCTGGTGGAGCCGGATATCCCTGCCGAATAATGCCGCCGGCGGGCCTGCATGAGCCCCGGCGCCTGGCGGTTTGGCTACATCCAGTTCACGCCGTAGTGGTCGTAAATCTTGCGGCCGTATTCGTCGGTGTAGTCCGGGGTGGCCGTGGGCTCATAGTGCGGCGCGTTTTCGAGTTGCGACTTGTCCATGGGCACGACATAGCCGTCTAGCGTGGTGTCGTATTTCAGTATGCTCCAGGGGATAGGGTAGCGGTCGGTACCCATGCCGAGAAAACCGCCAAACTCGAGTGCGGCGTAACGCACCAGGCCCGAGCGCTTGTCTATCATCAGGTCATCAATGGAGCCGAGCTTGTCGCCATTGGTGTTGTAGACGGTGGTTCCTTCCACCTTGTCGGACGAAATAACGGGGTTGCCAATCATCTTGCATCTCCTTCAGGTACAGCCAGTCGACACCGTGCCGGCCAGTCTGAAGTTTGTTTATCCGTCTTCTGGCGGCGCAGGACGATCAGCGCAGAGGTGGAGCGCCTGTAGGTGATAGCGCCTAGGACCGGTCGCTCAAGCGCGCACCACGCTCTGCGCGCGGGGCGTGGCAAACCTGGTCACGAGGTCGAGAGGATTCAGAGATCCGCGCGCTGGCTTTCGCGGTAGAACAAGGCCAGCGCCTGGTAGCCCGCAGGCCGTATGCGCAGCACCCGCGCCGGGCCGCCGTCGCGGATTTTCGAGGGAAGTTGCGCGTCTACATAGCCCATGGCTTTGCACAACGTGATCTGATCGATTTCTTCGGGCGCGATGAAGGCGCGTGGCAATGGCTCTTTCGTAAGCTCTTGAAGCATCTCGATGGACATAGGTGTCTCCGGTTTTGCGAGCAGGCGAACAGCGAAGCCAGTAAATGATATGTTCACGTTGAATGGCTTCAAAGCAGTCTTTCTGACAACCCTTTGCTCTGTATGGTTCCAGCAAAATGCGAGCTTTACCTACGCTGTGGGGCGCCGGCTGCTATGGTCTTAGAGAGTGTTGTTCACCTGGGAGATACTCGGCACTCAAAAAATGGAGCCTAAGATGGCCACTTCCACCAACATCACCACCCCGGGTCGGTTTTTTTCTCGCAGCATCGCGCTGGACAGTGGCGCCGACATCACCGTGACGCTGCGCCAGACGCAGCATTTCGACATTGACACCATAGACCTGGAAATGGTCGACGTGGAGGACCTGGTGCAGCCAGCCGGCGGCCCCTATGCCACGGAAGAGGCCGCTTTGGCGGCCGCCAAGGTGCTTGCGCAACAAGCCCTGGCAGCATCAGCGCCGGAATGAGCCGCAGCGCAAGCCGTGCCGCTATTGCGGCCGCTGGGCCAGCACACACTGCACCAATTGCTGCACGTGGGCGGGCAGGGCGTCGAGTTGCCGCACACACAGCACCAAGTGGCGCTTGGCCCAACTGTCGGTCAAGGTGATGCGTTTGAGTTTGGCGCGGCGGCCGCAGCGTTGTGCCACCGCCAGCGGCACGATGCCGACCCCAATGCCCTGGCCGACCATCTGGCATACCGACTCAAAGCCGCCCAGGCGTATGCGGTAGTGCAGCCGTTTGCCGATGCGGCGCGCTTGTTGCGCCAGGTGTTCATGGAAAGCGCTGCCGGCCGACAGGCCGACAAAGGCCTGGTCCGCCACATCGGCCAAACCCAGGCGCGCATGCTGCGCCAGCGCGTGGGCTTGTGGCACCACCAGCACCAGCGGGTCGGGGCGGAAGACGCGGGTTTCCAGCCCGCTCAGGTCCACGGTGTCGGAGACGATGCCGATGTCGCAGACCTCGCGCCGTACGGCATCCACGATGTCGGCGCTGGCGCGCTCTTCCAGGTCGATGGCGATGCCAGGGTGTTGCGTAAGAAATGGCCCCAGCACCTGGGGCAGATGTTCACTCAACGCCGAGGTGTTGCACAGCAATTGGATGTGCCCCTTGAGGCCCCGGCCGTAGTCGCCCATGTCGCCCTGCAGCTGCGCCAACTGCTGCAATATGCGCCGCGCGTGTTGCAACAGGGTGTGGCCTGCGGGTGTGGCCGACACCCCGCGCGACGCGCGCACCAGCAAGGGTGTGCCCAGTGAATCCTCCATGCCGCGTATACGTTCGCTGGCCGAGGCCAGGGTCATGTGGCTGGCTGCGGCGCCGGCCGTGAGTGTGCCGGCTTGCATTACGTTGACAAACAGGCGCAGGTCGGTCAGGTCAAGATGCATGGAGCCGCCCTGGTGTTGCTTGCGCTGGCTGCCCCATGGCCTGTGATGGCCCACCGGGCACGGCCATCAGCCCCTCGACCACCCCGCGCCGGTAGGCCGATGGTGCGCAACCCTGTGCGGCTTTGAAAAAACGGCTGAAGTACGCCGTGTCCTGAAAGCCCAGTTGCTCGGCAATGGTGTTGACCGGCGCTTGGGTATAGGCCAGCAGGCGTCGCGCTTCCAGCACCTGGCGCTGGTGCAGCAGCTCCAGCGCACTTTGGCCGGCGAGATTGCGGCAGACGCGGCTCAGGTGGTCGGCCGTCACGTTCAGCGCCTCGGCGTAAAAGCCCAAAGCCTGGGCGCTGCGGAAATGTTGCTCCACCAGCGCCAGATAACGTTGCAGCAAGGCGTCGCGCGGGGTTTGGCGCGGGCTGGTTTCGTGGGCGGCGGTGTGCTGGCGCAAAAACCACAGCGCCAGCAGCTGCACCCAGGAGTGCAGCGCCTCGGCGCGGCCCACGCTGGTTTGCTGGAACTCCTGGCCCAGCAGCGCGAACAGGCTTTCACCGGCCGACAAATCCTGCGGCAGCGGTGTGCCACCCAAGACCAGGGTTTGCTGCAAGCGCTGCGCCATGGCGGGCGCATGTTGCGCCAGCGGACGCAGTGCACTGCTGGGCACCGTGACCTGGCAGCCCACGCTGTGCGGCGCATACACAAAGCCGTGCACCGTGCCCGGCGCCACCATCAGCGCCACAGGCGCCTGCAGCGCGTGCGGCACACCGTCTAGCGTGCCTTGCACGGCACCCTGGGTGAGCAACTGGAATTGATGCAGCCCTTCATGGCGGTGGGCCGGAATTGTCCAGTGGTGTGCCTGGCCACGCACACCAATCGACTCGTAGTGCAGGCAATCGTCGGGCTGGTAATGCTGGACCTCGGAGAACGGAACCACGAGCAGGGGGGCAGTGGGCATGGATTCGAATGGGTAGAAAGTAAAGATTAAACCTATGCCGGAAATCTACATGCCGCGGTTTCTTTCGTCCATGGTGGTTTGCCATCAGCGCGCCTACCATCAGCCCCAGATTGTTTAAAACAACCAGGAGACAAGAGATGTGGAATCGGCGTGAAGTACTGCGCGGCGGGGTGTGCCTGTCCGCTGCGGGTGGTTTGACTTTGTCCGGCTTGGCGCGGGCCCAGCCCGCGTTGCTCAATGGCAATGCCACCATCGTGTCCGGCTTTCCGGCCGGTGGCATGGGCGACAACGTGGCGCGGCCGATTGCCGAAAAACTGCGCGGCCGTTATGCCAATGCCGTGCTGGCCGACAACCGCACCGGTGCGGGTGGCCGCATCGCTGTCGAATACGTGAAACGTGCCGCACCCGATGGGCTGACCATCCTGCAAATTCCGAGTTCACCCATGGTGCTGTACCCGCATATCTACAAAAAGCTCAACTACGACCCGCTGGTCGATTTTGTGCCGGTGAGCTCTGCCGTGAGCTACGCGTTCTCCTTCACCGCGGGCCCGGGTGTTCCGGCCGAGGTGAAAACCGTGGCCGACTACATCAAGTGGGCACGCGCCAACCCCAAGCAGGCGAACTACGGCATTCCGGCCGCCGGTTCGGCCTTGCACTTTGCCGGCATGTTGCTGCAGAAGGCGGCGGGCATAGACATGACCAGTGTGGCCTACCGTGGCGGTGCGCCACTGCTCAACGATGTGCTGGGCGGCCAGGTGCCAGTGAGCTTCAACGTGATCGGTGAAGTGATGTCCTACATCAAGGCCGGCAAGCTGCGCTCGCTGGGCGTCACCAGTGCACAACGCTCACCGTTTTTGCCGGATGTGCCCACGCTGGCCGAGCAGGGATTCAAAGACATCGCCATCCAGGAGTGGCTGGGCTGGTTTGTGCCCGCACGCACGCCGGCCGATACCGTACGTCAACTCAACACCCAGGTGCGCGAGGCGCTGCAGGTGCCGGATTACGTGGCCGCGCTGGCCGGTTTTGGCTTGCAGCCTTTGCACCAGACACCGGAAGAGTTTGCGCGCGTGGTGAAGGCCGATTTTGACCGCTGGGCGCCGCTGGTGCGCGCCACTGGTTTCACTGCGGAGGATTGATTTCGTGCAGGAACGGACTGGGGAGATGACGGGCGCCGAGGCGCTGGTGAAGGTGCTGGCAGGCGAGGGAGTGCCGTTTGCGTTTGGCATTGTGGGGGGCAAGCTGGCGCCGTTGATGCATGCGCTATCGCAGCAGCAAAACATCCGCTTCATGGGCGTGCGCCATGAAGCTGCCGGACCGATGATGGCCGCCGCCGTGCACGCGGGCTCGGGCCGCATGGCCGTGGCGCTGGGTGAGATGGGGCCAGGTGGTTTGAACCTGGCCTCGGGTGTGGGGGTTGCCTTCAACAACAACTTGCCCTTGCTGGCCATCACCACCAACCAGCACCGCGCTGCGGCCTACCCGCACAGCGGCATGTTCATGGACCTGGATACACGCGCCGTGCTCGCGCCCATCACCAAATGGAACGCCGTGGTGCACGACCCGCGCCGCATCCCGGAGCTGGCGCGGCGTGCGTTCCGCGAAGCCTTGTCGGGCCGGCCGGGGCCGGTGCATCTGGATATTCCGCAAGATGTGTTGTCGGCCAGGTGTCTTTTTGCCGAAGACGAGTTCCACGTGCCGCCCGCGCGTTACCGTGCCAGCACCGGCCCGCGCCCGGCCGATGCGCTGGTTCAAGACGCTGTCACCCTGCTGCGCCAGGCACGCCGGCCGCTGATCGTGGCCGGTGGCGGTGTGGTCACCAGTGGCGCGGCGCAGGCCGTGCGCGCGCTGGCCGCGTTGCTGCGCGCGCCCGTGGTGCCCACACAAATGGCCCTGGGTGTGGTGCCCAGCGACAGCCCCCACGCCGTTGGGCAGGGCGGCTTGATCGCCGGCGACGCCGTGCGCCAAGCCTTTGCCAGGGCCGATGTGGTGCTGAGCATAGGTTGCCGTTATTCGTCGTGGATGTGGGACGTGCATGGCCCGTTCACCAGGCCGCAGCACCAGCACATCAACATCAACATCGACCCCGGCGCGCTGGGCCACCCGGCGCTACACAGCGTGGCCATACAAGCCGATGCGGGCTTGGCGGTGCAGGATTTGCTGGCCGCTTTGTCCGGTGGCGCGTCCTTGGCCGTTGACCCCTACTGGCTGCCCAGCGCACGTGCCGTGCGGCTGGACTACGAAGCCCGCCTGGCCGCGTTGGGCCAGGATGGTGATCCGGTGATGCACCCGGCCGTGTTGGCGCGTGCCATTGCCGACGCCATGCCAGGCGACGCGTTGGCGGTGTATGACGGTGGCCACACCAGCTTCTGGAGCAACGACGCCACGCCCGTGCAAAACGTGCGTACCCGTTTCCACGAACCCGGCATGAGCCACCTGGGTTTCGGCTTGCCCTACGCGCTGGCGCTGCAGGCGCAACACCCCGGGCGGCCGGTGTTCAACATCACCGGTGACGGCTCGTTCGGCTTCACGCTCAACGAGCTGGACACGGCGCGGCGTTATGGCCTGCCGGTGGTCACGCTGATCCACAACAACGCGGCCTGGGGCATCATCCGCGCGGGGCAAAAGTCGCAGCTCGGCTTTGAGTTCGCCACCGGCTTGGCGGACAGCGACTACGCCGCCATAGCGCGTGGCTTTGGTTGTTTTGGCGAGACCGTGACACAAGCCGAAGAGGTTGCGCCCGCGATGGCGCGCGCACTGGCGTCCGGCCTGCCCGCGGTGCTGGACTGCCGCACACGTTTCACGCCGCACCCGGCCGGGCCCAACTTTGGCAGCATGAACAAATTTGGCTTTGAGGGCCTGTCGCAATCACAATTGCCAACCTAGCCGCCACCGTATTTTTACCTTCACTTCTGGATCACATTCATGACCACTCTGACCCTGGCGCAAGCCCAAACCATACTCAGCGCCGCGCTGGCACAGTCCAAAACCTCGGGCTACAAACCGATGGCGGTGGCCGTGCTCGACGAGGCCGGCCATCTCAAAGCCTTTGCGCGAGAAGACGGCGCCAGCATGTTCCGCTTCGATGTGGCGCGCGGCAAGGCCTGGGGGGCGGTGGGCATGGGCGCTTCTAGCCGCGTCTTGGGCCAGCGCGCCAAGGACAACCCCAACTTCTTTCTGTCGCTGGCCGCCACCGCCGAGGGCAAGTTCCTGCCACAAACCGGCGCTGTGTTGATCCAGGATGCCGATGGCCGCACGCTGGGCGCGGTGGGCGCCAGCGGCGGCACGGGGGATGAAGACGAGGCCATCTGCATCGCGGGTGTGGTGGCGGCGGGCTTGCGCGCGGGCTGAGGCTTGCGCAAGGCTCAGGCCTGGCCTGAGCCTGGCTTCGCGAATGCCGCATTTCCATGCGGCGTGGCGCTCCCTAGGATGGCGGCTTGCATCAGCCGGAACACCGCTCAAGGTGTTTTCAACTCCCACGCCATCCATGTTTTCATCTCCATTCCCATCTCAGTTTCTGCTGCTGGCCGCCGCTGTCTTTGTGCTGGCGGGCCTGGTCAAAGGTGTTGTGGGCCTGGGCTTGCCCACGGTGGCCATGGGCTTGCTGGCCTTGGCCATGCCGCCCGCTCAGGCGGCGGCACTGCTGGTTGCGCCGTCGCTGATCACCAACCTGTGGCAGTTGGGCCGGTGGGCCACGCTGCGGCCATTGTTGTGGCGTCTGGCGCCTATGCAGATAGGCGTGGTGCTGGGCACCCTGGTCGGAGGCTGGTGCTGGGGCGCACCAGCGGGCGCATGGGCTTCGGTTGCGCTGGGCGCGGCGCTGCTGGTGTATGCCGCCTGGGGCCTGGCGGGGGCGCAGCTGCGGGTGGCACCGCGTGTGGAAAAGTGGCTGGGGCCCTGCGTGGGCGCGCTCACCGGCCTGGTCACGGCCGTCACCGGCGTGTTTGTGCTGCCGGCCGTGCCCTACCTGCAAGCGCTGGGTCTGCCACGTGAGAGCTTGATGCAGGCCATGGGTTTGTCGTTCAGCGTGTCCACCGTGGCGCTGGCCGCAGGCCTGTCATCACACGCGGGCTTCAGCTCTGCCGAGGTTATGGTTTCGCTGCTGATGCTGCTGCCCGCAGCCCTGGGTATGCTGCTGGGGCAAATGCTGCGCAGCCGTTTATCACCAGCGCGTTTTCGCCTGTGCTTTTTCATCGGCCTGGGGATGCTGGGCTTGCACATGATGCTGCGCCAAGTTTCCTAAAATCGCACCATGAAAACACAGTACTTCAGCGCCACAAGCCTGGATGGTTTCATCGCCACGGAAGACGACTCGATTGAGTGGCTTTTCCCTCTGGGCGATCTGAACAACTCCAGCTACCCCGCGTTTATCTCCGAGGTTGGGGCGCTGGTCATGGGTTCCTCGACCTATGAGTGGATGCTGCGCCATGCGGACACGGTGGCCGCAGAGGTGGGCTCAGCTTGGCCTTACAGCCAGCCGGTGTGGGTTTTCACCAGCCGCACACTGCCGCTGGTGGAGGGAGCCGACATCCGCTTCGCCCAAGGTGACGTGAGGCCCATCCACGCGGACATGCGCGCCGCAGCAGGCGACAAGAACATCTGGATTGTGGGTGGCGGCGACCTCGCGGGCCAGTTCTATGACGCGGGTTTGCTGGATGAATTTATCTTCCAGGTGGGCTCGGTCACCCTGGGTCAAGGCAAACCACTGTTCCCACGCCGTGTGTTCAGCCCGGTGTTGAAGCTGCAGGCGGTGCGCCAGATCGGCACCAGCATGGTGGAACTGCGTTACGCCGTCGACAAGGCGGCCGAGCAAACAGCCCCCAGTGCCTGAGCGCTGCCCCAACCTTTGGATGGGTGTGTAGTCCCTGTCTGACGGGCATGTGCCTTTTGAGCCGATAGGGCGGCTGCGGCGTGCGCGTTATAAGAATGCATGCTGATTGAAAACCTACTCAACTTTTTGCGTGACACCACGTTTTTGAACAATAGCCTGCAGCAATGGGGCGTGGCGCTGGCCAGTGCCTTGCTGGCCTATGGGCTGATGACCTTTGCACTGCGGCTGGTGCGCGAGCGCTTGGCTCTCAGGTCGGGCGGCACAAGCTCGGTGGATGCCCTCTCGCCGGTATCTGTTGATGTCTCTGAGGCCGATCAAACCTCCTATGCCGCCGCACGCCATGCGGGTTCGGCGATTCGGCCCATATTGGCGCAAACGCTGGACGCCACACGCCACTGGCTTCTGGTGGCGGGGGCGGTGTTGATAGGCCTGCATCTGCTGGTGTTGCCCGAGCGCTGGGAGGGGCGTGTGTCGCAGTTGTGGTTTGTCACGGTGGCCTTGCAGCTGGCGTTATGGGGCGCCCGCATGATTCAGTTGTGGGTGCAGTTCTACATGCTGAAGCAGGCCGGCCTGCATAGATTGCCGTCGGCCAGCGAGCCCGCGCCCGCCACGGTGTCGGCCACACTCATAGGTTGGGCTTTGCAAACCGCGATGTGGGCCGTGGTGGCGTTGGCCGTGATGTCCAACCTGGGCTTCAACATCACCGCTTTTGTGGCGAGTTTGGGTATTGGCGGCATTGCTGTGGCGTTGGCGGCCCAGAACATCCTGGGCGACCTGTTCGCCTCGGTGTCGATTGCCCTGGACAAGCCGTTCGAGGTCGGTGACGCCGTGGCCACCGGCAGTGTGGCTGGCACCGTGGAGCATGTGGGATTGAAGACCACTCGTTTGCGCAGCGCCAGCGGCGAGCAGATCGTGGTGTCCAATACCGGCTTGTTGAAAGACTCACTGAAGAACTACAAACGCATGAGCACGCGGCGCATAGAGTTCAGTTTTGGCGTGACCTACAACACCACCACGCACCAAGCCGCCGAAATTCCCAAGGTGGTGCAACGCATTCTGCAGGCCCAGCCCCAGGTGAAGTTTGACCGTGCGCACTTCACCAGCTTTGGCGAAAGTGCGCTGAACTACGTGGTGGTCTATGTGATGCAAACCGCCGACTACGGGGTCTACATGGACACGCAGCAGGCCGTCAACCTGGCGTTGATGGAGGCATTGGCCGACATGGGTGTGGAGTTCGCTTACCCCACGCGTACCGTGGTGCTGCAACCGCGGTCTGGCGAAACCGCGCGGCCGGCGCGAGCATCACACGCCCTAGAGGCTGCTTGACCTTGAGCCGCTTCACTATGCGCAAATCGCAAATCGCAAATCGCAAATTGGCAGAGCAGGCGTCACGGTGTTGATCAGCCGCAGCGTCAAAGCCGGGTACGCGGTCGAATTTGAGCGCATGACCGCGCAAACCATGGGAGCTGCCGCGCGCTTTTCCGGTTGTCTGGGGCGCAATTGGTGCAGCCGTACGAAGACCATGGGCTGAACGATGGCCGCTACCACCCGGTCTAGTCCTTCGACACGCAAGCCCATCTGGACGCCTGGAAACATTTACCCGAGTGCGCCGCCAGAGCTCGCAGCCGCTGCGTGGACGTGATCCTTGGGTCAGGTACGATGCGCCCGGTTTCCAGCCAGGCGCGGTGCTGCCGTCCACCGGGCAGCACTCAAGTCCTGGCTTTACGCCGCCTCGGTTGCCAAGCCCGGAGCGGCCACCTTGGCAATGGCACAAGCGTTCGTGAGCCAGCACGTTTAACGTTGCCCCGCAATGTGCGCCGGTGCGCGGCACAGATGGCGGATGCGGTTGGCTGGCCCGCAACCATCGAGCGCAGAGCAATGCCCATCACCAGCGGACCGCTACGCGCAGGCTCGGCATACAGCGCGGAGTTGATGAGCAGAGACACCGGCAGATTTTGTCATTTGAACAAGTCCAGCAAGCGCTAAGGCGCCCACGCGGTTGCCGTATTCGCGCCAATTGTGGTTGAGTACATCTGGCGCGGGAATGCCCGGTACCAGGTCTTCGACCAAACCCTCGCCAAATGCATATTGCTACAGCTTCAAAGCCACAAAGACCGCCAGACCCTCACGATCGGGCCAATAGAAGGGGGGGACTAGCGGTGATGGGGGTTTGCGGGTAGCGGCGCCTGTCGGCGCAGAGGAAAGGCGGTGAGCGGCATGGTATGAGGTGGCGTGGCGTGCGGGCAGGGCTTAGCGGAAGGCGTCTTCAAGCGAGTTCTCTGCTTCCACGCGAGGCGTGAGGTTCAATCCGGCTTCGATGTGTGCCAAGTGGTGCAGCATCAAGGCGGCGGCGCGGTCCGCATCGCGTGCTTCCACCGCCGCGAGTAGTTGCTCGTGTTCGTCTGGCGCGCAGCTCGGGCTGCCAGGCGCGTCGTACAAGATGATGCACAGGCAGGTGAGCGACTCCAGCTCGCGCAGCGTACGCGCCAGAAAGCCGTTGCCCGCAATCTCGGCAAGCATCAAGTGGAACTCGCCCGTCAGCACGATCAAGGCCGTGGCATCGCCTGCCGCGCGCGCCTTGTTCTCGCGCGCCACATGGGCGCGCAAGGTGGCAATCTGCTTAGGTGTGGCGACTTCGGTCGCCGTGCGAACCAGGCTGGGCTCGATCAGGCGGCGTGCGGTGAACACGTCACGCGCTTCCTGTGGTGTGGGGCTGGCCACAAAGGCGCCCCGGTTGGGAATGTTGATGGCGATGCGGTCGTGCACCAGGCGACCGGTCGCCTCACGCACCTTGGTGCGGCTTACTTCAAAGATGGTGGCGAGCTTGTCTTCCACCAATTGGGTGCCGGGCACCAGGCGGTGCTCCAACACCGCGGTGAGGATGCGCTGGTAAATCTGGTCGGTGCTCAGCGCCGAAGCGCTGGAAGCGCCTTTGGCGGCCTTGGTGTTGCTGGAAAGCGCTTTGGCCGCAGCAGGTTTGCGGCGCAAGCTTGTGGAGGATGGGCTTATATCAGTGGGCATGGTCAAGCCGTGTATGCGTGGAGTGGAGCGAGAGCCAACAGTGTGTAGGTGAGACGCGGTGACAGGCGTTCTTGTGTGTCTTTGGATTGCATACTATATGTCGGCATATGGTGTATGAATAGGCCTGAGCAAGTTCCAAGCCATACCCAGAAAATGGCGTTTTGTGGTTCAGGGGGCTAGGCCTGTCCTGGCGCGAAGCCGTGCACTGCAAAGGACTGGCCGTGCACCATTAGATTGCAATGGTTTTCGAAAAATGCACCACAATCGTTTTAAAAATCGCATGCAATCTTAAAAATTATTGCGTGTAATCTTTAAACTTCTTGGCATGGAAGATGCGTGTGCTTAACAAGTCGGGCGTTTTGCGGCAGTGGTCGCAAGAGTTGTCCAGTTCTTGTGGAGCCTTAGTTGAAACGCGGTACTTCCATGGCCTTTCTTTCGTCGGACAAAAAACAATCCCTGCCGGGTCTGCTGTTGTTGGCACCGGCGGTGGTGTTTCTATTGGTCTGGTTCGTCTGGCCGGTGCTGCAAATGCTGCTGCTCAGCGTGACATCGCACAACGTCGATGGCGTGGCCGTGCCGGGTTGGACCTTGAACAATTACATCCGCCTGTTTACCGGCGATTTGTACCTGCGCATCCTGCTGCGCACGCTGCGCATCGCGGCAGCGGCGTGTTTCTTCTCGGTGTTGTTTGCTTACCCGCTGGCGTTGGCGATTGCACGCGGTGGCCCCAGCATGGCGCGCCTGGTCACCATCACCATCGTGGCGCCGCTGCTGGTCAACGTGGTGGTCCGGGCCTACGGCTGGTCGGCCATTTTGAGTCGCAACGGCGCGCTCAACTACGTCATCAAGGCGCTGGGTATTTCAGATAACCCACCGCAGCTGCTCTACACCGAATGGGCGGTGTTGATCGCCTGCGTGCACGTCTATCTGCCATTCATGGTCATGCCTTTGGCGACAGCCATAGGGCGCATCGACCGCTCCTTGGAAGAGGCCGCGCGTATTGCCGGCGCCTCACGTGTGGCCACGTTCTTCAAGGTGGTGCTGCCGCTGAGCTTGCCGGGCTTGTCGGTAGGGGTGTCGCTGGTGTTCTCGCTTAGCGCTGCTGCCTACGTGATGCCGCAAATCCTGGGTGGCAACTTCTCGCCGCTGCTGGGCACGCTGATCGAGCAACAGGTGGTGTCTCTCAGTGACTGGCCTTTTGGCTCGGCGCTTTCGGGGCTGTTGATCGTGATGGTGCTGGCCATCAACCTGGTTTTCCTTCAACTTTTGAACCGGCGCTTTGCCCGCTGGACGGCAGGTGCTGCATGAACGAGTCCACAAGTTTTGGGTTCAAGGTGCTGATTGGCGCCATTTTGCTGGTGGTCGTGGCGCCCTTGGTGGTACCCATGATGATGGCGATATCCGACACACCGAACATCGTGTTTCCGCCGCGCGGGTTTACGCTGCAATGGTTTGGCAAGGTGCTGCATAACCCCGATGCGCAGGCCAGCTTTTCGTTTTCGTTGCAGCTCGCGGCCATCGTCACTTTTCTCTCGGTGCTGATTGGCGTGCCCGCCGCTGCGGGGCTGGTGCGCTACCGCGTGCCAGGGCGTGGCTTCATTCTGGGCCTGGTACTGTCGCCGGTGGTGGTGCCGTTGCTGGTGACGGGCGTGGCGCTGCTGCAGGTCTTTTCTATGCTCGGCTCGCACGCCACGTTTTTGCAGTTGGTCGTGGGCCACATGATCATTTGTTTGCCCTACGTGATCCGCGCAGTGACGGCCAGCTTGATGTTGGTGAACCGCAGCCTGGAAGACGCCGCTGCAGTGCTGGGCGCTGCGCCCATGACGGTGGCGCGCAAGGTGATTTGGCCGCAGGTGCGTCCGGGTGTTTTGGCCGGTGCGGTGTTCGCTTTCATCGTGTCGTTTGACGATTACCCCATCTCGATGTGGCTGGCCGATGGCGACCACTTCCCAATCCCGTTGTATCTAGACAGCCAGATTCAGTTGTCGTTCGACCCGTCGATTGCCGCCATCTCGTCGCTGATGATTTTCTTTGCGCTGCTGCTGGTACTGCTGATCGAAAAAGTGTTGGGCGTCAGCATCGCCCGTCTAGCAACCTAAGTTTTAAACCCGTCCCGTCAGTCTCTCCATCTTTCATCCAAAGGACTTGCCATGACTCAACTCCCCACCACTTCCCGCCGCAGCTTCGGCAAACTCGCGCTCGGCACCGCCGCCACCGTGGCTGCGCCGCTGGGCTTGATGCGCAACGCCTGGGCCCAAGGCAAGCAAATTCAGGTGGGCATCTGGGGAGGGGCGCAGGGTGAGTTCGTGCGCCGCAACATCATTCCCAAGTTTGAATCTGACTTCGGCTGCAAGGTGGTGGCTGAAGAGGGCTTCACCCTGGCCAACGTGCAGAAGATGCGCGCCACCAAGGCCAACCCCAAGTTCTCGGTGATGTTCATCGACGACGTGGCCATTCCGATGTGCCGCACCGAAGATCTGATTGCCCAGTTGCCCAAGGCCAATATGCCGGCGTTGGCCAGGCTGTACCCGCGTTTTGCGTACGACGGCTACGGCAGCGCGCTTGGCATTTCCATCGCCAGCCTGTTCCACAACACCAGCGTGAAAGCGCCCACCAGCTATGCCGAACTGTGGGACCCGAAGTACGCCGGCAAGATCAAACTGGTCACGCCCAAGAACACACCATCGGTGTTCTTCCTGATCGTGGCGGCCGCCGTGAAGACCGGAAAACCTTTTGCCCAGGCGCAGTACGAAATCGACAACGCGTTCGACAAGGTGGCCGCGCTAAAGCCCAACATCCAGAACATCTTTGACAACGGCCCGCAAGCCGCCAACGAGATTGCACAGGGCCAGGCCGACATCGGCTTCATGGACTTGTCGAAATACATCTACCCCGCTACGGCCAAGGGCGTGCCCGTCACCATGAGCTTCCCCAAAGAAGGCAGCTTTGCTGGTGTGAACTGCCAGGTGCTGGTGAAGAACGGGCCGAACCAAGACCTGGCCGTGGCCTTCATGAACCGCATGCTGGAGCCCGGTGTGCAAAAAGGCTTGTCTGAATTTGCGTTCACCTCGCCACCGGTGTCGGGCATAGAGTTCTCGGCCGAGACAAGCAAGTACCTGGCCTACCCGGTAGAAGAGATGGACAAGCGCGGCCTGTTTGTGCCCGACTGGACGCATATCAACGCCAACCGCGCGCGCTGGACCGAGCAGCTCAACAAGATCTTCTCGGTTTGAACGGTGTTGAGCTGATTTGAATTGATGCGGAGAACCCCATGACGGCAACGCTTTCAGAAAACCCCACACCTGGCGCTACGCTGCAGATCGATCAGGTGAGCCGCACCTACGGCAGCGGCCCGCCAGCGGTGGATGGCGTGAGCCTGCATGTGGGGGGAGGGCAGATCCTGGCGTTGCTTGGCCCCTCGGGTTGCGGCAAGACCACCACGCTGCGCATGATCGCGGGGCTGGTGGCGCCGTCGGCAGGCGACATCCGCATCGATGGTGAATCCATCACCCGGCTGCCCACACACCAACGCAACCTGGGCATGCTGTTCCAGAACTACGCGCTGTTTCCGCATCTCAACGTGCGCGACAACGTGGCCTTTGGTTTGGGCATGCGTGGTGTGGCCAAAGACCAGGCCATGGCGCGCTGCGATGAGGCGCTGAAGCTGGTGCAGCTGGGCGGCTACGCCGAGCGTATGCCGGCTGCACTCTCGGGCGGGCAGCAGCAGCGCGTGGCGCTGGCGCGCGCCATCGTCTACCAGCCGCGTTTGTTGCTGCTGGACGAGCCCTTTGGCGCTCTCGACAAGAAGCTGCGCGAGACCATGCAGATCGAACTGCGCCAACTCTGCAACCAGCTTGGTTTGACCACCGTGCTGGTGACGCATGACCAGGAAGAAGCCCTGGTGCTGGCCGACCAGATTGCGGTGATGCGCGGTGGTCGTATCGAACAAGTGGGGCCCGCACGCACGGTGTACGAGAGGCCTGGCAACGCGTTTGTGGCCGGCTTTATCGGCACGTCGAACTTTGTGCCCGCCACCCTGGCTGGTGTGGCCAGTGGCGTGGCCACCCTGCGCACGGCTGCGGGTGTGGAGTGGACCTCCACCGTGCCCACGGCGCTACCCGTGGGCAGCCAGGTGCAGGTGGCCATTCGTCCCGAAAGCATTCGCCTGGTGCCCACAGACTCCACCCACACCCATGGCAACCATGTGAACGGCACGGTCACGCAATCGGTGTTTGTTGGGCAGTATTTGTCGGTCTGGCTCAAGCTGCCGGGTGACGCGCATTTTGTTTGCACCGTGCCTGTGGAAGCTACCGGCACCGTGACACCGCAGCCGGGTGAAACCTGGCAGGCCGTGTGGTCGCCCGAGCGCACGCTGCTGGTTCCCGCTTGAAGGAAAACAATGCCCAAAACGTTGCACCAAGTTTTTCTGGCCGAGCCTAAGTTCATGGGCGTGATCACACCCTCGGGCAATACCGTGGTTGAGCGCGTGACCCTGGCGATTCTGGAAAACTTTCCCCAGGTCACACCACTGTTTTCGCGCACACCGGTGTTTGGCGAGACCGACGCTTACCCCACCAGCTACGACGAACCCGGCATGCTGGGCGCGGCGCGTTTGCTGGCCCATGCCAAGCCCGACGTGATGGTGTGGAACGGTAGCAAGGGCGCGAAGATTGGGGTGGCTTGTGATCACGACTTTTCAGCCAAGGTGTTGGCGGAAACCGGCATTCCGTGCAGCACCTCCATCATCGCCATGGAGCAGGTGCTGCGCGAGCGCAAGCTCACGCGTGTGGCGCTGGTGACGCCGTACGACGACGTCTACCAAGAGAAGCTCATCGCCGCATTGGTTGAAGCCGGGTACGACGTGGTGGGTGAAAGCCACGCGGCGCAGAAGGACAACATCTCGTTTGCATCGATCAGTGCTGCGGAGATTGGGGCCTTGGTGCGCAAAGTGGCACCGAGCAAACCAGATGCGATTCTGGTGCTGTGCACCAACTTGCCCGCCGCCCCGGTGGTGCCGGCGCTGGAAGAAGAGTTCGACATTCTGACTTTGGACTCTACTGCGCTGGGGGTCTGGGCGGGGCTCAAGCTGCTCGGTTTGGACACGACCCCGGCGCGCGCCTGGGGGCGCCTGTTTGGGTGAGTCGCAGCCTTTGACTGTCCGCTAGCATCGCGTTGTCTATTGCGTGAGCCATAGGGGTGAGTGGCGTGTCAGGGCGTCAAAGGTCTGTTGGCTGTGGCGCTTGATGTCCCGCGCCATGGCGAAGCTGTTCAACACGGACAGAGACCGTAGACCGGCTGCGGGGGCGAATTTCAGGGAAGAGGCCCCGGTCTATAAAGGTGAGCGGCTGCAAATCGCGCCGGGCGGCGTTTGCCGTAGGTGGGCCGAGAAAACATCTGCGGCTGTTCGGCCACAAGGGGGCACCAGAACACATGTTGCAGGCCCCAGCCTCGAAATCCAGAGGCCATTTTGATCGCCACGTGGCTCTCCCTTGTATATGGGCCTAGCGGGCCAAGCTCAATATAGATCTGGGTTTGGTGCATACCCAGTCGCGTTTACCTCGGTGCTCCAGCGTTGTTCCGTAGGAAAACCCTGACCGTGTGGCGCGATGGACTCCGGCTGACGGCGCGTCGCAAGGCAGCGACCATCACGTTCATATACAACGACCCCGCAGGAGACATTCCATGTCCATTTCACTCATTCTTTTGATCATATTGATCCTGGTTCTCATCGGCGTCTTGCCAAGTTGGGGGCATAGCCGTGCATGGGGATACGGGCCCAGCGGTGGTGTGGGCCTGGTCGTGCTTATTCTGGTGATCCTGCTGTTGATGGGCTATATCTAACCCATATCCTGCGCGAGTCTTGGGGCTTGTGCGGCATCTTCATTTTTGCGCGCTTACGGCATTGGTTGAGGCGCAGATGGTTGAGTGCGTTTAAGTGCGCTAGCGTGACGGTAGCCAGATGGACTCAAGACCCGCTGCACCGGATGCCCTATCGATCCGGACTCAGTTCTGATAGGGAAAAAGAGTTTGAACTGCCCGTACGGTCAAGTGAGTGTGTTCTCGACGATGTTGGGTGAACTCCTTCTACCTTCAGGCGCACAGGCAATGGCGTAGGCGAGCGCTCATGGTTCCAGTCGAGACAGAGTTCTCAGGCGTTCCGATTTACGCTAAAGCCACGGGCATGGCAAAACGTCTCTGGCGTTAACTCCAAGTCCTAAGTAGTGCATTCGCGCACGGGGCGGCACTGCAGCGGCCCAGAGTGGAATGACTAGGCTTTGGGCTACAGTCGGCCACCAGGGACATGCATCCAGCCATCACCAAGCTGCCGGCCATGCTTCGAAGCCCAGGGTGTCCAGCGGGCTGGTTGTTCCGCCCGCAGCCAGTCGCTTACTTCTATCGTTAGGTCGCGCCATTTACTCTATGTCCATTCCGCTACATCTTGCGCCGTTCTGGAGCGGCTTCGCCAAGTCCACCGGCCGCGTGGACGAAGGGCGCTTCTACGAAGCCTGCTTCTTCGGCGACAGTGAGGAACTTGCCAACGAGCTTGCGGCCCTTGTGTTAAGCGGCACTAAGCGCGCAACCGCTGGAGCGGTGTGGTCATACGAAGCGGATGGAAAACCTCTTCCTCAACCCGGCGACCTGAGCATCGTCACAGACTGGTCGGGGCGGCCGCTGTGCATCATCGAAACCCAATCAGTCGAAATCGTGCCCTTCCTGGAGGTCACGGCGGAGTTTGCGGCCACGGAGGGAGAAGGCGACGGCTCGCTGTCCTTCTGGCAAGAGGCGCACAGGATGTACTTCAAGCGCGAGTGCGCTCGCGCCGGCAGAGAGTTCAGCGAAAACATGCTCGTCGCCTGCGAGCGCTTCGCGGTGGTCTACAGTCCCGGCACAAATGCGGCCAAACCGTCCACTCAGCTCCAAGGTTGAGTCGGTATCCAAACAAGCAGACACCGGACGAGCAATCGTCTTTCGATACGCTCAAAAATTTCAACCGGAATTGGACCGCGCAAAGTTTTCGTCTCGGGTTATTTTGGTGTGGCGGTACAAGTCTGAGTCGGGCATGCCGGTCGTGGAGGAGCGCAAGGCCATGGATTGGATGGAAGACGAGTTGAGTCCGTGCGTTGAGAAATCAGGGATTAGCTTGCTTGCACTCGTGTCCACTGGTGAAAACCTGCGTGAATGGACCTACTACGCTCAATCCGAAGAAGCGTTTCTTTCTGCACTGAATTCCGCACTTGCGGGGAAGCCGCCTTTCCCTATCGAAATTCATGTGGAGCCCGATGCCAGCTGGTCGATGTATGAGGAGTTCCGAAGAGGGGTACGAGACTAAGCCGGCCTTACTTGGCTTGTTGTGTATAGGCTTGGCGCGGCCAATTGGGGCAATTGATACGATGCCTCAATTCGGCCAGGAGCAGGTTCTGGTTTCGTGAACTCGCCTATTGCAAATTTGCACGTCGCGCAGTCAATCAAGTCACGAACACTGCAAGGAACTACAGCCCAGCGTTCACACCAAATGCGAGTTGCTACCATCCGCCATCAAACAGTGCGTCGCCTAGGGTTGAGTCCTGAGCAATGCTTAACTGAAACACGGCAACTCTAATGCGCGCGTGGAGCTTCATGCCCCCGTGTTCTTTGGTTTTCACCAGGGGCCAAAGGGTTCCGACCCTTTCCGCCTCCATGGCGCAAATGCAGCCACAAGTCGGTCGACCAGCGAGCGAATCTTCGCTGGCATCTGATTGGATGTTTGGAACACCACGTAGATATCGGCGGGCGGATGTGCCCATTCCGTCAACACCGGTACCAGCTTCCGTTTGCGGATGTGCTCAGCCACATCCCATTGAGAGCGCAGCAGAATGCCTTGGCCATCGAGCGCCCAGGCCAAGGCCGCAGTGCCGTCATTTGAGCTGAGATTGGCGCGGACCTTCACCGAATTGACGTCGTCGCCTTTGCGCAGGTGCCAGGTGCCGTAGGTCTCATCGCCTTCACGGATAAAGATGCAATTGTGCTTCCCTAAGTCGCGCGGCGCGAGGGGTAGGCCGTGTTGCCGAATGTAGGCAGGTGATGCGCAGAGGATTCGGCGGTTGTGGGCCAGCAGGCGAGCCGTAAGACGGCTATCCGCTTGCTCACCAAAGCGAATCACCACATCGAAGCCCTGGTCTACCAGGTTAATGGCGCGGTCGGTCAGATGCAGTTGTACCTCGACCTGCGGGAAGGCTTGTGTGAACTTCGACAGTTGCGGAGCAACGTATGAGCGGCCGAAGCCGAGTGTCGCCCCCACGCGCAGAATGCCTTGCGGCTGATGACTACCTCCGCCGATGCGATGCTCCAGCGCCGCGAGCTGCTCCAGGATGCGAGCGCCATCGGTTAAATAGGCCTCGCCTTCAGGCGTAAGGCTGATGCGCCGCGTGGTGCGGTTCATGAGCCGCACGCCCAAACGCGCCTCCAAAGTTGCCAGGCGACGGCTAACCACAGGCGGCGTGACACCGACCTCTTGCGCTGCGGCCGCCATGCTGCCCAGCTTTGCGATAAGGGCGAAAAGATTCAAATCCGAGAAGGCGTCCATTATTGTTCTCAGCACAACAAAGAATGAAGTACAGGTATTTTGTTAATTCCTTGTTGATTATTACTATCGCTTCAGAGATAGCAAATCAATAAACAGGAGACATCGATGAAACGCAGAGCCCTTGTCGCAGCCTTGGTTGCCGTGCTGCCCTTTTCCCATGCCTTGGCACAAGACAACTTTCCCCAAAAGCCCATCAAGCTGGTCGTGCCCTATGCACCTGGCGGCAGCGCGGATATCGCGGCGCGGCTGGTCGCCGAGGAATGGGGCAAGGCCACCGGCCAGTCTATGTACATCGAGAACCGTGCCGGCGCTGGCGGCAACCTGGGCGTGGACTTCGTTGCCAAGGCCGCACCCGATGGCTACACCATCGGGCTGCAAACCGTGTCGCTGGCCATCAACCCAGCGCTTACGCCCAAGATGCCTTATGACACGCTGAAGGACCTGGCGCCCATCGGCATGGTTGTAACCTCGCAGCACGTGCTCGTGGTCAACAACGCTTTCCCCGCGAAAAATCTCAATGAACTGTTGACCGTATTGCGCTCCAAACCAGGTCAGTTCAGTTACGGCTCGGCCGGCTCGGGCAGTACCTTTCACATCGCCGCAGAACTCTTCAAGAGTGCGGCCAATGTGGCGGTAGTACACATCCCCTACCGTGGCGGTGGCCCAGCCTTGGTCGACACCATTGGCGGCCAAGTGCAGATGAGCTTTCCCGTCGTATCGGCAGCTGTCCCGCATGTTCAAGCCGGTAAGCTGCGTGCCATTGGGGTGACAGGCGGTAAACGTTCGGCACTTTTGCCCGATGTGCCCACCATTGCCGAGGCAGGTCTGCCCAACTATGCGTTCGAGACCTGGTTCATGGTTTTTGCGCCAGCGGGTACCCCGGCTGCCGTCATCGACAAGCTGAATGTTTCTTTACGTACGGCGTTGACGAACCCCAACGTCAAGACACGCATGTCGAAAGAGGGCTTCGACCCACACACTTCAACCCCCGCTGAAGCCCGTACCCGCCTGGAGCGTGAGCTGCCGCAATGGGCAAAGCTGGTCAAAGAGCGGGGCATCACCGGAGAATAAAAATGTCCCTCATGAGTTCGCCCCACCCTCAGACGCTTTATCAGAAACTGGTCGACAGCCATACCGTGCGGCGTCTGGATGCTGACAACATTTTGTTGTTCTGCGATCTGCATCTGATGAACGAATACACCAGTCCACAAGCCTTTGCTGGATTGCACGATGAGAAGCGTCGGGTGGCCGTGCCGGGCCAAAACGTTGCCGTGGTCAGCCACATTATTCCGACGCACCCGACGTCGATTCGTGTTATCCAAGATGCCGCTTCTGCGCTGCAGGCAAGCAACTTGGCACGCAACTGTTCCCGTCATCAGATTCCGCTGTACGACACCAACGACGCGATGCAGGGTATCGAGCACGTGGTCGCGCCCGAGCACGGCATGATTCGCCCCGGCATGGTGGTGATATGTGGCGACAGCCACACCACCACCTATGGAGCACTTGGGGCCCTGGGTTTTGGCATCGGCACTTCCGAAGTCGAACACGTGCTAGCCACCCAAACCTTGGTCTACCGCCCAGCAAAAGACATGCGTATCCGAGTCAACGGGGTGCTGCCCAAGGGCACTACCAGCAAGGACCTCGTGCTGATGATGATTGGCCAGATTGGCGCCCAAGGAGCGCGTGGTTATGTCGTCGAGTTCTGCGGTGAGACCGTCAGCCAGTTGTCGGTAGAAGCCCGCTTCACCCTGTGCAATATGGCGGTAGAGGCCGGCGCACGTGGTGCTCTGATTGCGCCCGATGCCACCTCGCTGCAATACGTGCTGGAAAAATGCCCGGATATCGTCGGCGCCACACGTGATGCGGCCCTGGCTGCTTGGAATGAGCTCTATAGCGATGCGGATGCTCGGTTCGACCAGGAACATACCTTCGACGCCTCAAACCTGGAACCCTATGTAACCTGGGGCACCAGTCCGGACCAGGTGGTGCCGATTTCAGGAACCGTGCCTTTGCCTGGCAGCGTGAGTGCCGAGCAACGCAGGAGCGCCGAGCAAGCCATCCAGTACACCGCCCTGAAGCCCGGTGCCAACATTGCCGGTACGCCCATCGACCACGTCTTCATCGGCTCTTGCACCAATGCTCGAATCGAGGATTTGCGCGCAGCCGCCGAAGTCGTGGCTGGCCGGCACGTGGCCGATGGCGTTCGCGCCATGGTGGTCCCCGGTTCGGGTGCGGTGAAGAAGCAAGCCGAGGTCGAGGGGCTGGATGTGATTTTCAAGACCGCCGGTTTTGAGTGGCGCAAACCTGGCTGTTCGATGTGTCTCGCGATGAATGACGACGTGTTGATGGACGGTATCCGCTGTGCCTCCACCACCAACCGCAATTTTGAAGGGCGCCAGGGCCGAGGGGCCATCACGCATCTGATGAGCCCTGCCATGGCGGCCGCCGCTGCGGTCACCGGGGCGATTACCGATGTCCGCACGATGGAGTTGAACCATGTCTGAGAACGCACTGATTTCCGGGCAGGCCGTGGCCCTGCGTATCGACAACCTCGACACTGACCAAATTATGCCCAAGCAGTTTTTGCGCGGCATCGACAAGTCGGGTTTGGCTCCAGGGGTGCTTTACGATTTGCGCCACGACAAAGCCGGTCAACTGAATCCAGACTTTGTGCTGAACCAGCCCGCCCATCGCGGCGCCAACATCATCATCGGCGGCTCAAACTTTGGTTGCGGCTCCAGCCGCGAACATGCCGTATGGGGAATGTTGCAGTACGGCGTGCAGGCTATCGTAGCGTCGAGCTTTGCCGAAATTTTTTACTCGAATGCCATGGGAAATCGCTTGCTGCTAGTGCAACTGACCGAAGATGAAGTTGCCACCATGATGACTACTGCCGAGCTGAAGAATGCGCCACCGATGACCATTGATGTGGACAAGAAGCAAGTGAATTATGGCGGTGTGAAAGCTAGCTTTCCCATCTCGGATAGGCACCGCTCCATGTTCCTCCAGGGAGTTGATGTGATTGGTTTGACGCTCAACCATCAGGATGAAATCAATGCCTTTGCCGAGCAGCTTTGGGCGAAGCAGCCATGGATTCGGGACGTGGCCAAGCGGATGAAAGACATCCGCGTTTAGCGCGATGTGCACTCGACCGTCGCAGATGCGTCGGTCAACTTACTTTCTCTGATGCTGTTCGCAGGTCTTTATCCGAAGGCGCTGGTGGATAGCTTGCTGCCCCGGCATGAATGAAGCGCTGGACGAAAGTGTCGATTTCAATGTCCGCTTGTGAGGAAAACGTGCAGCTGCTTGGGGCTCGTTTGCGACACTCACGCTTTCCCAAAGCTGTCGGTCACCAAGCTGCTCCTGAGCCAGCTCCATAAACCTTACCCCCATCCGGCTGACGTTCCCCGCTTATCTACGCTAAACCTTTTGCACGAGCTGCAGTCCCAACAACGCCTCAAACTGCGTCGCCGGCAGGGCTTTGGAAAACAACCAACCCTGGTAGCAGTCACAACCGTGCTCGCGCAGAAAGTCGAGTTGCTTGGTTTGCTCCACACCTTCTGCCACAACGCTCAGGTGCATGGCATGGGCCAGTGCCAGCACCGCGCGCACCAGGGTGGCGTCGGCTTCGCGTTCGGCAATCGGTTGGATGAAGGCACGGTCGATCTTCAAGCGGGTGATGGGGAATTCACGCAGATAGGCGAGTGAGGAGTAGCCGGTGCCAAAGTCGTCGAGTGCAATACCAACGCCAAGTTGGCATAACTCGCGCAGCAGGTCCTTGGTTTGCTGAGGGTCGGCCATGGCTTCGGATTCGGTGATCTCCAGCTCTATCAGTTCCGCCGGGGTGCCGAACTCGGCCAGTTGTTCACCCAGCCGCTGCGCCAGGCGTTGCTGGCGAAACTGCCGCGCCGACAGATTGATGCCGACCCGTAGCGGTGTACCCGCGCGCGCCCAGGCGGCGGCTTGCTGGCACGCCGAACGCATCACCCATTCGCCCAACGGCAGGATCAAACCCGAGGCTTCGGCGATGGGGATGAAGCGTGCGGGCGCGATCTCGCCGAGTTCGGTGTCATGCCAGCGCAGCAGTGCTTCGGCGCCGATGATGCGCCCGCTGAGCACGTCCACTTGCGGCTGGTAGTGCAGCATCAGACCTCCGGTCTCCAAGGCCAGTTTGAGCCGTTCCTGCAACTGCAGCTTTTCTCGCATCTGCGCGCCCATGCTGGCCGAGTAGACGGCGAAGGTGCCGCGGCCTGCGGCCTTGGCGCGGTACATGGCCATGTCGGCATAACGCAGCAAGGTCTCTGCGTCTTGCGCGTCGCGCGGGCACACCACCAGGCCAATGCTGCCACCGAGCTGGATTTCGTTGCCGTCCACCAGGGCCGGGCGGCCCAGCGCGGCCAGCAGCTTGCTGGCGACCTGGGTGGCATCGGCCACCTCCAGTATCTCGGGCAGCAACACGATGAATTCATCACCACCGAGCCGGGCCAAGGTGTCGGCACCACGCAGCACAGCGGCCAGCCTGTGGGCGACTTCGAGCAGAATCTTGTCGCCCACGGCGTGGCCATAACCGTCATTGATGGATTTGAAATCATCCAGGTCGAGCAGCAACAGCGCCAGGGGCCGTCGCTGGCGCAGCGATTGGGCCAGTGCCAGGTTCAGGTGCTGGTGGAACATCCACCGGTTGACCAGGCCGGTCAGGCTGTCGTGTGTGGCTTGGTACTGCATCTGCTGCTCCATGCGCTTCACGCCTGTCATGTCGCGCACGAACACCACGGTGGCGATGCGTTTGTCGGTTTGGCATTGGCTCAAGGAAATGTCCACCGGTACGGAAATGCCGTCGCGGCGCAACAGCGACAGGTTGCCCAGCCGGCCCATGGGGCGCCGCATGGGGTGCTGGGCGTGGCTGCGCACGTTGGCATGGTGGCGTGTGTGCATGGCCGGTGGCAGAAATACCTCCACCGGCAGGCCGACCAGGGCCTCGGCGCTATAACCCGAGATTTGTGCCATGGTCTCATTGGCCAGCAAGATGGTGCCATTCAGGTCCACCAACATGATGCCGTCTGGTGCCGAGGCAATGATGGCCCCGGCCACACTGTCCAGCAGTCCGCTGCTGCGGCTGTGTTCACCATAGTATTCGGTGGTCCGAACCAAAGGGGGGCAAGGGGTAAGGTCTCCGTACATCAGTTCAAGTTCCTGTGACCGTGGCCATGGGGGCGCTGCGTCGGCCTGGGGGTGGCGAGCCGTCCGACACCAAGGTCAGCGAAGCGCGTTGTGCCCCAGTGGTGCCACCTGATCGCCCCGCCGAGGGCGCGCTGACGTTCGCTGCAGGTGCGGCCACCGGATGGCTGCGAAACACATTCACGGCCTCTGCCAGCTCTCCCGCGCGCTGTTTCAGTCCATCTGCCGCCGCCGAGCCTTGCTCCACCAGCACTGCGTTTTGCTGCGTCATGGTGTCAAGTTGGCGAATGGCCGTGTTGATCTCGGTCAATACTCCGGCCTGGCTCGCGGTGGCAAGGCTGGATTGCGCCATCAGCTCGGCGACCTGCTGCACCTGTACAACGATGGACTGCATGGTGGCGCTGGCGGACTCGACCAGGTGTGCGCCGTCAGACACGCGGGCCTCGCTTTGGCCGACCAGGGTTTTGATTTCCTTGGCGGCGGCGGCACTGCGTTGCGCCAGGGCCCGGACCTCTGCGGCCACGACCGCGAAGCCACGTCCCTGCACACCCGCGCGCGCAGCCTCCACCGCCGCATTCAAGGCCAGCAGATTGGTCTGGAATGCAATGCCTTCGACCGTGCCTATGATGCTGCCGATATGAGCACTGGCTTCGGCAATCTGCGCCATGGTGGTCGCCACCTGGCCGACCACTTTGTCGCCCGCATGTGCGGCCTGCACGGCAGAACCGGCCAGCGTGGCCGATGCCCGCACGTTGGCGGCATTGTGTTGGATATTGGCGGTGATTTCGGCCACGGCCGCGGCCGTCTGCTCCAGGCTGGCGGCGGCTTCTTCGGTGCGGCTGCGCAGCGTGTGGTGGCCTTCGGCCACGGCTTTGCTGGCGTGCAGCACCCCGGTGGCCTGCAGACTGACATCGTCGACCAGCGAACGCAGATTGAGTCCGGACTGGTTGACGGCGCGCAGCAGCATGCCGACCTCGTCGATACGGTTCAACTGAAGGGGGACGGTGACTTGGCCGGCGGCCACTCGGCGCGCCTGGCCGAGTATCAACTGCAAAGGCCGCGTGATCTGCCGCTCCAGCCAGAGGCCATAGGCGAGCAGGCTGATGCTGCTGCCCGCGCACCACAGCAGCAGCGTGGCGTGGGGCACGCCCGATGCCATCACGGCCAGCAGCAACAGCGGCCACAGGATCAACAGTGGCAGATTGATGCGCCAGCGCAAAGACAGGGTTTGCAGCGCCGACCCGAGCGCGAGCACGCCCGTGCGCACCACCAGGCCCTGGCGGAAGGCCAGACGTCCGGCGCGCCCCTGGCGAAAACGTTGGTACAGCGATTCGGCGGCGGCCACTTCTTCGGCGCCGGGCCGCGTGCGCACCGACATATAACCCACCACCTGCTCGCCACGCAGCACCGGCGTGGCATTCGCGCGCACCCAATAATGGTCGCCATCGCGGCGTCGGTTCTTGACCAGAGCCGACCAGGACTGGCCTGACTTCAGCGTGGCCCACATGTCGGCAAAAGCCTGGCGCGGCATATCCGGATGCCGCACCAGGTTGTGTGGTTCACCCATCAGCTCGGCGCGGTCGAAGCCGCTGGCTTGCACAAAAGCGGCGTTGGCATAACACACGCGGCTTTGCAGATCGGTGGTGGACAACAGCGTCGCACCAGCGTCAATCTGATGTTCGCGCTGGCTCACTGGCAAATTGGTTCTCATCGGCGCACAGTCACAACGAATGGATGAAGCTGGGCATGATGCGCAAAAATTTAGTTCTAAAGTAACAGCAATTTGATCTGAATGTGACGAATCAGCCAGTTTGCGAACCGTGAACCGCAGAGTAGGCGGTTACGCTGAAAATTTTGGAGACGTTTGTGAAGCAGGAGGGGCTGGGAACGGGGACTGAGACTATGGGCGGCGCCGGCGCGCGTGTGCGGCCGCCGCAGAAACGCTGCATGGACTGTGCATGCCGGGACCTTTGTCCGGTGGGCCGGCTGCCTCTGCCCGAGCGTGAAGGCTTTGTGCCACTGATGCGTGAGTTTGCTTTCCGCAAAGGGCAGGTGCTGGCGGCGCAAGGCGAGATGTCACCTAGCCTGCGCATCCTCAAGACCGGCACACTTTTGCTGCAACGGCGCAGCCGCGAGGGCCGCCAACGCGTGGTCGGTTTGACGGGCCGGGGCCAGACCCTGGGTACGTTTGCGCTGCTGGCGCAAGCCAATCCATTGTCGTATGTGAGCAGCACGGCCGGGCGTTGCTGCGAACTCGACTTTGCCGTGGCGCGTGGGCAGGGAGTGCTGAGCGGGCGCTTCATGTCGGGTCTGGCGCTGGCGCACATGCATGAGTTTGGCAAGCTCACCGATTGGGCCCACGCCATGCGCATGGGCGGCGCGCGTGATCAATTGTTTGCTGTGTTGCAGTTGCTGTGTCTTGAACAAGGCAGTAGCTGTGTGCGCCTGCCCAGCCAAACCGTGCTGGCCGAGCTGCTCGGTACCACCCGTGAAACGGTGGCCCGCAGCCTGCGTGTGCTGGAAGCGCAGCAGCAATTGGTGCGCCGAGACCGGTGGCACTGTGAGCTGCTACAGCCTGTGCAGCGACCACCAGGCGGGTAGCAGCCGCCGAATTTCGGCGCGCGCAAAGCGCTGGTCGAGCAACAACAGCGTGCCCTGGTCTTGGGGTGTGCGGATCACGCGGCCGGCGGCCTGCACCACTTTTTGCAGGCCGGGAAAGAGGTAGGCGTAGTCGTAGCCGCTGCCACCGCTGTGGCCGAAAGTGGCTTGCAGGCGTGCGCGAAACTGCTCGTTCACAGGGTTGACCTGGGGCAAACCCAGTGTGGCGATGAAGGCGCCGATGAGGCGGTCACCTGGCAGGTCTATACCTTCCGAGAACACGCCGCCCAGCACCGCAAAACCAATGCCCCGCCCACCGGGCACAAAGCGCGCGAGAAACTGCGTTTGCTCAGCCTCCAGCATGCGGCGCGATTGGCGCCAGATGGGCACGTCGGGGGCGTGCAGCGCAAACGCATCGGCGGCTTGCTGCAGGTAGTCGTAGCTGCTGAAGAAGGCCAGGTAGTGGCCCGGCAAACGGCTGTATTGCGCGGCCATTTGTTCCGCCATGGGCTGCAGGGAGGCCGCGCGGTCGTTGTAGCGCGTGGAGATATGGCGTGCCACCTGCACCGTCAATTGGTCTGCGCTAAATGGTGCAGCCACGTCTATCCACGCGCTGTTGGCGGGCAGGCCCAGCATGTCCTGGTAGAAGTGGCGCGGGCTGAGTGTGGCCGAGAACAACACCACGGCATGGGCATTCGCCAGGCGCTGCGCTAGGTGCGGCGCCGGTACCACGCAGCGCAGTGTGAGGCGCGAAGCGGCCGGGTCCTCGGCCGGACGTTGAATATCGAACAGCGAATGCTGCCGCAAGGGTGCCGGCGGCGTTGTGTCCGATGCGGCGGACGCTTCACCCTGGAGCGGGTCCACCAAGCCATCTGCCAAGCCCTCCGCCAGGCGCACAAACTGCGCAGTATCGAACTGAAAGCGTTGCAATGCGGGCTCGACCTCGGTCGGGTGCTCGGCGAAATATTCGCCTATGGCATTGCTGGCGTTTTGCAGCGCGCCGAGAAACTTGGCCGGAACAGTGTCGAACGCGGTGTAGGCCTGGGTCAGCGGTTTCAGCAAGGCCAGCCACTGGCGGTGCAGCCGGTCCAGCGGCTTTTGCAGTGCTGCGGGGGCCGTTCGGCGCAGCAGGCGCAGGGCGATGTGATCCAACGTGGCGCTGTACATCTGGCGCGCGCGCTCCAGCAGGTTGTGCGCTTCGTCTATCAGCAGCGTGACGCGCCATTCGTTTTGCTGCGCTAGGCTGTGGAGCAGGGCGCTGCTGTCGAAATAGTAGTTCACATCGCCGACCACCAGGTCGCTCCAGCGCACCATTTCCTGGCCCAGGTAGTAGGGGCAGACTTGGTGCTGCAGCGCCACGTCACGCAGGGCGTTGCGGGCCAGCAAGGGCTGGATGGTGGCACTTTGGCGTGCGGCCGGCAGGCGGTCGTAAAAACCTCTGGCGAGCGGGCACGATTCGCCGTGGCAGGCTTTGTCGGGGTGTTCGCAGGCTTTGTCGCGGGCCACCAGTTCCAGGATGCGAATGGCTTGCTTGGGGCTGGTCTGCAGTTGCTGCGCAGCGTCCAGTGCCAGTTGCCGACCAGAGGTTTTGGCGGTGAGAAAGAACAGCTTGTCCACGTCCTGGCCCGGCATGGCCTTGAGCGCCGGGAACAGCGTGCCCACGGTTTTGCCAATGCCGGTGGGCGCTTGGGCCAGCAGGCAGCGCCCGGCGCGCTGTACCTGGTAGACGGCCTTCGATAGTTCGCGCTGGCCGGTTCGAAACGCGGGATGCGGAAACGCCAACGCTGCCAATGCCTGGTCGCGTTGTGTTCGGTGCGTTTTTTCTTGTTCTGCCCAGTCCAGATAACGCGCGCATTGGGTGTGAAAGTGTTCTTCCAGGCGCGCGGCGGTGGCGGTCTCAGAAACCAGCGTTTCCTGTTGGGTGGTGATGTTGAAGTACACCAGGGCCAACTGCAGTTGCACAAGGCCGCGTTGCTGGCACAGCAGCCAGCCGTAGATGCGCAGTTGCGCCCAATGCAGGGCGCGCTGGTTGGCCGCTTGCGCTGCCAGATCGCCGCGGTAGGTTTTGATTTCTTCCAGCTGTTGCAGCGCCGGGTCAAAACCATCGGCGCGGCCACGCACCAGCAGCGGCCCATGCTGGCCTTGCAGGCTGATCTCGGCCTCGTAAGCCGGCGCGCGCCGGCGGCGCACGCTGGCGTGGCCCAACATGCCTTCAATGGCGCTGGGGCTGGGGGTGAAGCGCAGGTCCAGGTCGCCGGCCTTGGCGGTGAACTCGCACAACGCGCGCACGCTGACGGTGATGGGGGGAGTGTGCATGCGCTTGGTCGTACTTCGGGGCCGTTTAAAACGGGTGCCCGAAGCGTAAATAAAAACCCTGGTTGTCGCCGTTGCCTTTGGCGAACTCGGCGCTGATCAGCATGTTTTCCTTGGGCTTGAGGATGTAGAACACACCCACACCGGCCATGGGGTACAGGTTGTCGCCGCTGCAGGATTGGCCACCGCCATAAAGGCAGCTCAACCCGGCAAAAGCCTTGGCGCCCCACTTGGCCTGGAACATGTAGCGGTTCTCGGCCTCCAGCGTGAGCACGTTCTGGCCAAGGTACTGGCCGCGTGTATAGCCACGCATGGAGATGGAGCTTTGGTTGGCGACCGGGGCGTCATGTGTCCAGCCTGCATTGCCATGCAGAGCTACAACATTGCGTGGCGAGGTGCTTTGGTACCAGCGCAGGTCGCCGGCATAACTGTCGTATTGGTTCTCGCCTCCCATGAACTTGCGGAAGGCCTTGTTGTTCAGGCTGGCCATCACGCCATCGGTGGGGTTGTTGACGTTGTTGCGTGTGTCATAAAGCAAGCTCAGGCCCAGCGCGGCGGAGTCGCTGCCGGTGACGCCGACCTGGTCGAGCACGTCGCTGGAGATCGGGTCCTCGCCGTCGATGGCGAAGTTGCCCTTGAGCAACTGAGCCCCTATGTACCAATGCGGCGCGAACGCATGCAGATAACGTGTGTAGAAGCCATGCATGTTTTCTTCTGCGTGCACCTCGATGCCGCTGCCCAGATAGTCCTGGTAGTCGTTGTGGATCTTGCCGTTGAAGACGGCGGCGATCACGCGGTCGCGATCCTCGTTGAAGTACAGCCGCGCAAACACACTCATGACCTGCGAATCGCTGTCGGAGCGCTTGGCCTGCAGCCCCACCATGGACGGTGAGGATGCGGCGTCGAAGCGCGTCACGTAACCGGCCATCAAGCCCAGCGACGAACCCAGCTTGGGACTGCTGCTGACCAAGGGCACGAGCAGCCAGGGTGAGCGCTCGTGGCGCGCCGCGAGGCTGCTGTCTTCAGTCGTGTTGGCCGTGGTCGCCGGTGTTGTGTTGCCGCTTTGGGCCTGGGCGACTGGCGCATGCAAAACCAAGGACAGAAGACCTAGGCCGATCCAGCAGCCGGCGCGGTGCCTGGGTCGTGGCATTTGTAACATGATGCGGCCCTAGAGTTGTTCCAACATCATAGTGCCGGGCGTGCGCTCGGAACCAGCGTCCGGCGCGCCCATTACGTGGCCATCAGGCCGGGTCCATCCCCTGTGCCCGCTTGGCCGCCGCGGCGGTGGGCGCGCCCATGAAGGCGATCAAGGCCTTGGCCAGCTCGGGTTGTGTCGAACTGCTGGCCACGCCGGCAGAGAAGGTGGTGGTGATCTGGATCGCCGGTGGCAGCGGGCCCAGCACGTCGATGCCGCTCAAATGGATGAGTTCGCTGAGTTGCTGAAAGCCGAGTTCCACTTCGCCCTTGGCGACCAGCGAGCCCACCGGCACGCCCGGCGGTGCCTGCACGATGCGGCTGCTGATTTCTTCGGTTATGCCCCAGCGCTCGAACAGCTTGGCCAGTTGCACGCCGCTGGGGCCGGTGGAGTAGCTCAGGCTTTTGGCGGCCAGCACGGCGGCCTTGACCGCCTGTTCCGAGCCTATGTCGATCTTCGGTGCACCTGCGCGCACGGCAATGGCGACGCCCGAATGCGCCAGGTCCACGCGGCTGCCCGCCAGCAGCTTGCCGGCGGCGATGAGTTGGTCGATGGCGTTGGATGCCAGGGCCACCACGTCGAAGGCTTCGTCGGCCTGCACACGTTTGGCCGCATCGACGCCGCCCACCGACTCCAACTGCACGGTATGCGCTGTCTGGGCCTGGTATTGAGAGATGAGTTCGGCCAACACCTGTTTGGTGGCCATGGAGGAAATCAGGCGAATCTGTGATGCCATGCGGCAAGCTCCTGGAAAAACGTCGGGGGTGGGCGGAAATTACAGCACATCCCGCACCGCCGAACGATGCGATTCCGGTTATAGCTGCTATGGCATCCATAGCTGTTGACGCACATTCCGTGCGCTGCCGAGCCGGTTTTTTCTCAAGCCTTGGTCAGAGCTTGCGCCAGGCCCGAAAACGCCAGACCAGGGCGCCCAGCCCCAGCAGCACAAGCCCCGCCAAAAGCCACAACAGCCAATGTTCATGCGGCCGCAAATCTCCTAGCCATTGGTGGGCCAGCGCCACCAAAAAAGTGCCGAACAGGCCGAACACAATCGCCCAGACCACCGCACCGACTGCGCTCAGCAGCACAAACAGCCCCGCCGGCAAGCGACCTAGGCCCAAGGCCAGCGGCAGTATGGCGCGCAAGCCCCAGGCGTAGCGGATGGCAAGGCTTGCCAGCACCGGGTGGCGCTCGGCCGGGCCCAGCACTCTGAGCAGCTTGGTTTGCAGGGCCGGATAACGTTGCAGCACGGCCTGGCCATGGCGCCGTGCCAGGTAGAAATACAGCAGGTCGCTGACCATGGCCGCGCCCGCCGCGCAGGCCATGACCCAGTGCAATTGCAGATAACCCTGGCGCGCGGCGTAGGCGCCGGTGAGCAGCATGGTGTCGTTCTCGAAAATGCCTATGCTGGCGATGGCGTAGTAGCCGTACTGCTGTATCAGGTCCGGGAGATGCATGCGCGGATTGTGCCGACAAAGTGTTGCAGCGAGTGGTATGGGGCGTGATCGGTTTCCGGTGCCGACATGCCAGAATGCCCAGACATGAAACGATTGTTCAAGACGCCTTTCTCCCTGTTCTCCCGGACGTGCTGGCTGTTGCTGCTGGCGGCGATATGGCTGCACCCGGCGGGGCGCCTGGCTCTGGCGGCCCCGGCAGCAAGTGAATTAACTTCGGTCCGCGAAGAGATAGACCTGCAGAAGCTGCGCAGTCAGCTCGACAAAGTTCAGGCCGAGTTGGCCAGCCCGCAGCCTGAAGAACGCATGCAGGAACTGCGCGAGGTGGCCACACGCAGCGTGGTCGACGGCCAGGCGGCGGCGGTGCAGCTCGCCCCCAAGCTGGCCGAGGCCAAGGCACGCCTGGCGGAACTGGGCGCAGCGCCGACGACCGGCAAGGAGGCGCCAGAAATCGCGCGCCTGCGCAAAGAGTCGCAGGACGAGGTGGCGGCGCTGGACACCAAGGTCAAGCTGGCGAAACTGCTGGCGGTGGAAGGCCAGCAGGCCGAAGAGCAGATACGGGTGGCACGCCGCTCGGCCTTCCAGAGCGAATTGAGCAGCCGCACGCCGTCCATCCTGTCCGATCGTTTCTGGCGTGAACTGCAGTCAGGCTCGAAAGAGGACTTTCAGCGCACAGAACATCTGGTACAGAACGCGTGGCGTGTGGCCAGGGCGATTCCCGCCACGGCCATTGTTGGTGCGCTGGTACTGGCTGCACTGGTGGTGCTGCTGCGCTTCTGGCTTGGCCGCGGCTTGCCGCGTTTGCTGGCCGCGCGGGTACCGGCAGGGCGCTTGCGCCGTTCTTTGTATGCTTTTTTGCATGTGGTGTTGAGCGCGCTGACGCCGCTGGTGCTGATCGAAGTGGTGGCGCTGGGTTTGAGCTGGCTGGCCACGCAGGATGACGAACCGCAGCGCCTGCTGCGCATACTGTCCGGCCCCTTGTGTTTTGGCGGTTTTGTGGCGGGGCTGGGCCAGGCCCTGCTGTCTGCCGAACGGCCCAGTTGGCGGCTGTTGCCCATGCCGGACAACGTGGCCAATGGGCTGCGTTATTTCCCGCTGGTATTGGCGTCGGTGATGGTGCTGGCTTGGCTGGCTGACCGCTTTTATGGCCTGCTGGACACCAGCCTGGCGACAACCGTGGCGGTGCATTGCATTCTGGCGCTGGCCATGGGTGGGGTGCTGGTGTTGGCGGTGATGCGTGGCCGCCGCCTGCGTGACGCTTATCTGGCCGAACAGTCTGCGTCTGCCGATGGCGCCCAGGGCGAAACCAATGATGGTCGCGACGGGAGCGACAGCGCCGATGGCCGCGTGGGCAGCGCCAAGCTGCGCAAGCCGCCTTTGTGGTTGCAACTGGCGGCGATTGGTGTGTGGCTGGTGCTGCTGGGCGGCATCGCCAGCCTGCTGCTGGGCTACGTGGCGTTTGGCTCGTTCATGTTGCGTCAGGTCGTCTGGAGCACCTTGGTTGTGGCCACGGCTTATTTGTTGGGCGTGCTGATTGTGGATGTCTGCGAAGCCTGGCAAGGCCAATTGCCGGATAACACAGCCACAGAAGACGAAAAAACCAAGCTGCGCCTGCACCGTCAGTTGGCGGTGTGGGTTAGCGGTGGGCTGCGTCTGGTGCTACTGGCCCTGGCCATGCTGCTGGTGGTGGCACCCGTGGGCGAGGGGCCGCTGGAACTGTTTGCGCGGGGCAATACCCTGGGCCAGGGGCTGATGATAGGCCAGGTCAGCCTGCGCCCCGGCTTGCTGCTGCAGGCCGCGTTGGTGCTGGTGGTCTGCCTGGTGCTGGTGCGCTTGCTGCGCCGCTGGCTGCGTGACAGCCTGATGCCGACCACCCGCATGGACGCCGGCATGCGGACTTCGGTGCTGACCCTGGTGAACTACGTGGGCATCGTGGCCGCCGTGGCGCTCACCTTGTCCGCCGTGGGCATCAGCCTGCAGGGGATTGCCTGGGTGGCCAGCGCCTTGTCTGTGGGCATTGGTTTTGGCCTGCAGGCGGTGGTGCAGAACTTCGTCTCCGGCCTGATCCTGCTGGCCGAACGGCCGGTGAAGGTGGGTGATTGGGTCAAGCTGGACACGGTAGAGGGGGATATCCGGCGCATCAATGTGCGCGCCACCGAGATCCAGTTGGGCGACCGCTCCACGGTCATCGTGCCGAACTCCGAACTCATCACCAAGGCCGTGCGCAACATCACCATGGCCAACCCGCTGGGCCGTGTGCAGGTCTTGCTGCCCATGCCCTTGGACACCCATGCCGCTCAGGTGCGCAGCCTGTTGCTGGCGGCCATGGCCGCGCAAGAGGGGGTGTTGAGCACGCCTGAGCCGTCGGTCGCGCTGGAAGGGCTGGATGCGCAGGGGCGGCTGATGTTCATGGCCACCTGTTTTGTGGATTCGCCGCGCAATGCCTACAACACACGCAGCGCGTTATGGTTCGTGGTGCTGGAGCAATTGCGTCTGGCCGGCCTGCCGCTGCACCCGACCCAGCGCATGCAGCTCAGCGGCGCGGCAGAGGACTCAACCGATGCGGCTGCGTCCAAGCTTGGGCCGCCAGCAGCGTTGGTATCTTCAGACCCGGGCAAGACGGACAGCCCTGGCGGTTGATGTAAACATCTGAAGCCAGGGCCGAGCCCACGCCTTCACACACTGCGAAGGCTTGAGCGGCGCTTCCCTAGTGTTTGTAGGCCGAGTCCAGCTGCTCGTGGATGGTGTTCCACAGCGGCTTGATCAGCAGGCGCAAATCGTCGTACATGCCTTGCACCCGCATCACCGATGGAATGCGTTGGCCGCGATGCTCCACCGGGCCGCCTATGGGCTGGATATGCACACCCAGCTTGCCAAAGTGTTCGGCCAGACGGGGTTCGGTGAGTGTGAACAGATATTCAATGCCATGGCGCTGAGCCAACAACACGGCACCCATGTACAGGCTGACGGGAATGAACGGGAAGCGCGGTTGTTTGTCGTCGCCGAAATCGCCGTCGGAGATGACGGCAGCGCTGTTCTGTTCACCCTTGCGTCTGCGGAACTCGGCCAGCACCGCCAGGCGTGATACCTCGGCAATGCGGTCACGCGGCAGCTTGGCGGGGTCTATGATGGAGCGGTCCAGCGTGTTACGGCAGGTCAGCTCGAAGGGCAGAGGCGCGTTGCGTTCGTTGGGGTCGGTGAACACCACGCGGGCACAGCCTACGGGGCGAAGTGGTTCACGCGCGGTACGCAACAAACAATGTTTCGAGCGCTGGTCGTATTGGTCGGTCTCGCGCTGGTCGGCCCGTACAGGCTCAAAGCCCAACTCGCGGGCGTAGACATCGTGGCGGATGAAAAAGACTTCGTCCACACTGCTGGGATCGAGTGCCGGGGCAATCGAAAAATAGCTCTTGTAACCGTCGCTTAAATTGGCTCTTCTGCTCTCGGACATGCAATCCTCTGAATGGCTTGGTGATGCCACGTTCTCTTGTTTGAAATCTCTGGGCCGCGTGCAAGATGTGCCGCCGCCTCGTGCTTATATACCCAAAAAAGTCGTTCTTAATCTGTAATTGTTTTACTCAGCCAGGCGTTGGATTTCAAGGGGGCGGGCCCTAGTCCGCGTACCTTGGTGACAGTTGTGGCCATGGCCGTTGCGGTGGCGCGTCAAACCCCCGTGACCAGCAGCGTCCAGGGCGTTTTCTGCCAGGCCGCGACTTCTTCGCGCAACAGATGCGCCGACTGCGGGTAGGCATCGGCCCAACCATCGGGACAGGACAACACAAACTTCTGTTTCTGCGCGGGCGAAGCGGCCAACTGCAGTCCGGCGACTTCGGGATCGCGCCGAGCATGGCACAAGATCACCGAAAGGCGCAGCGCCAGCAGTTGGTGGATGAAGCCTGGGTCGAGCAGGTCGATCTCGAGCTTGCGCAGCTTGCCGCGATGGCCCAGCACCAACTGGCTCAGGCGGTGCAGCTCGGGCAGCGAAAAACCCGGTGCGTGGGCGTTCTCCAGGATGTAGGCGCCATGGCGGTGGTAGTCGCTGTGCGAGATGTGGCTGCCGATCTCGTGCAATTGCGCGGCCCAGGCGAGTTTGCGTTGCGCCTGTTCGAACTCCACATCGCCATCCGTGGGCACACCAGCCGGGTGCTGGAGCTGGCCGTAGAGCAGGGTGGCGGTGCTTTGCACACGGGCCATCTGGGCGGCATCGGTGTCAAATTTTTCGGCCAGACGGTTGACGGTGGCGGCGCGCAGGTCGGTGTGCACCTGTTCACGCTGCACCAGGTCGTAGAGCACACCATGGCGCAGGGCGCCATCGGCGGCCTGCATCTGCTCTATGCCCAGCAGGTCGAACAGCGCGTACAGGATGCTGATGCCGCCGCCTATCACCAGGCGGCGATCGTCCTTGATGCCTTCCAGGCGCAGCTTGTCGACGTGGCCGGCCTTGAGCAATTGCTCCATGATCCAGTTCAGGCCGTGCCGGTCTATGGTGTCTTTGGGCCAGCCTGCCGCGTTCAACACATCCGCCACCGCACCGACGGTGCCCGAGGCGCCATAGGCCGTGTCCCACTGACTGGGGCGGTAGATGCTGATGGCCTCATCAAGCACCGCCTTGGCAGCGATTTCGGCGACACGAAAGGTCTCAGGTGTGAGCAGGCCGTCAGGGAAATAATGCATGGACCACGACACACTGCCCACGCGGTAGGACTCGGTGGTTTCCGCCTCGTAGCCCTGGCCGAGGATCAACTCGGTGGAGCGCCCGCCGATATCGACCACCAGCCGGCGTTCGTCGGATTGCGGCAGCAGTTGCGCCACGCCCTGGTAGATCAGCCGGGCCTCTTCGCGGCCGGGGATCACATCGACGTGAAAGCCCAGGATTTCCGCCGCGCGGTCGAGAAACTCCTGACGGTTGCGTGCTTCGCGCAGGGTTTGGGTGGCGACGGCGCGTACCTGGTGGCGCTCAAAACCCGCCAGCCGTTCGGCAAAACGTGCCAGGCAGTCCCAGCCGCGCTGCATGGCCTCTTGCGAGAGCATACGTTCTGCATCCAGTCCGTTGCCCTGGCGCACGGTCTCTTTTAAATATTCGGTGCGGTGGATTTGCCCGTTGTCTAGGCGACCGATTTCCAGGCGAAAACTATTGGAGCCAAGGTCCAGTGCTGCGAGAAGAGTTCCGTTTTTCATGAAATGAGGCCGATTTTGTGCGCAGCATAGCACCTGCAGGCTGAAGGGATGCGGGCTTTCCAGCCTGTGGATGCTATCTATTGCGTAGCTGTCTGCGTATGAATGGCGGGCATTGCGGCGCATTTTTTTATTCCATGACGCTTGAATACAACAGCCTCGCCTCGAAAAGGCGCGTGCCCGTGCGGCAACGGCCGTTGCTTCGTCCACGCAAGAGGGTGAATTTGTCACATGCTTGTCATACAAGCGTCTTAAATTCTCTTCATCGCAGTTCACGCTGCGTGGAGAGTGAGCTGAGCGCTCTCGCTGTTTTGACCCCTTTGCCTAACTTACCGAAAAGGTACTGAGATGAAATCTTCCTTCCAAATCGCCCTGACCAGCCTGGCTGGTGCCGCTGTGTTGTCGTTTGCTGGCGTGGCCAGCGCGCAGGACGTGACGGGTGCTGGTGCGAGCTTTCCCGCGCCGCTGTATTCGAAGTGGGCTTCCGATTACCACAAGGCCACGGGTGCCAAGATCAACTACCAGTCGGTGGGTTCGGGCGCTGGCATCAAGCAAATCGACGCCAAGACGGTTGACTTCGGCGCTTCCGATGCACCTTTGACCGACGAAGAACTCAAGGCCAAGGGCCTGGTGCAGTTCCCCACCGTGATTGGTGGCGTGGTGCCCGTGGTCAACATCGCTGGCATCAAGCCCGGCGAGTTGAAGCTGAACGGCCAAGTGCTGGGCGACATCTACCTGGGCAAGATCACCAAGTGGAACGACGCTGCGGTCAAGGCGCTGAACCCCAGCTTGGCATTGCCTGATGCCGCCATCGCACCCGTGCGCCGCGCTGACGGTTCCGGTACCAGCTTTGCCTTCACCAACTACCTGAGCCAGGTGAACCCCGAGTGGAAGAGCAAGGTTGGCGAAGGCACGGCCGTGAACTGGCCTACCGGCGCGGGTGGCAAGGGTAACGAAGGTGTGGCCGCATTTGTCGGTCGCCTGCCAAACTCCATCGGCTACGTGGAATACGCCTACGTCAAGCAAAACAAGATGACCTACGCCTTGATGCAGAACGCCTCGGGTGCCTTTGTGTCGCCTGACGACAGCGCCTTCAAGGCTGCTGCTGCCGGCGCCGACTGGGCCAAGAGCTTCTACCAAATCCTGAACAACAAGCCTGGCAAAGACGCTTGGCCTATCACCACCGCCACCTTCATCCTGATGCACAAGGTGCAGGACAAGCCAGCCCAAGCCTCGGCTTCGTTGAAGTTCTTCGACTGGGCCTACAAGCAAGGCGACAAGACCGCCGACGACCTGGACTACGTGCCCATGCCCGACAGCGTGAAGCAAATCATTGCCAAGGCCTGGGGTGAGATCAAGGACGGCTCCGGCAAGTCCGTGGACTTCAAGTAATTCCTGAACATACAACCCTGGGGACTTCACAAGTGTCTTCTACACTACCGCTCAACGAAACCGCCCTGGGGTTGCCTGGCTCATCGGCCGGGCGGGGGGGTGAGCGATCTATGACCATTCCTCCTGCACCTCGCGCCCGTATTGCGGGCCCGCTGGCTGATCGGCTGTTCGGTATGGCGGCCAAAGGGGCAGCGTTGCTGACCTTGGCGCTGCTGATCGGCATTCTGTTCTCTCTGGTGGTGGGTGCCTGGCCCGCCATCTCCAAATATGGCCTGAGCTTTGTCACCAGCACGGTCTGGGATCCGGTACAAAACGAGTACGGCGGTCTGGTGATGATTTACGGCACGTTGATGACGTCCATCATCGCGCTGCTGATCGCCGTGCCGGTGAGCTTCGGCATTGCGCTGTTTTTGACCGAACTCTCGCCGGCCTGGCTCAAGCGCCCGCTGGGCACCGCCATCGAGCTGCTGGCAGCTGTGCCGTCCATCGTTTATGGCATGTGGGGTCTGCTGGTGTTCGGTCCGATCCTGTCGACCTATGTGCAGCAGCCGCTGCAGAGTCTGCTCAACGGTGTGCCGTTTCTTGGTGCGCTGGTCTCCGGCCCGCCCGTGGGTATAGGCATTTTGTCGGCCGGCATCATCCTGGCCATCATGATCATTCCGTTCATCGCCTCGGTAATGCGCGACGTGTTCGAGGTGACCCCGCCGCTGTTGAAGGAATCGGCCTACGGCCTGGGTTCCACCACCTGGGAAGTGGTTTACCGTGTGGTCTTGCCGTACACCAAAACCGGTGTGATCGGCGGCATCATGCTGGGACTGGGGCGTGCTTTGGGTGAAACCATGGCGGTGACGTTTGTCATCGGCAACATGAACCAACTCGATTCGCTGAGCCTGTTTCAGGCGGCCAACAGCATTACCTCGGCCCTGGCCAACGAATTTGCCGAAGCCGGCGCTGGCTTGCACCAGGCGGCCTTGATGTACCTGGGCCTGGTGCTGTTCTTCATCACCTTTGTGGTGCTGTCGCTGTCCAAGGTGTTGCTGGTGCGTCTGAAGAAGAATGAAGGAGCCAAGTCATGAGTACTGGCGAAAACCTGTTGCGTGCGGCCGATCTGGCGAGCACGCGCCAAGCCAAATACAACCAGCGCAAACGTGTCAACCAGGTGGCCTTGGTGCTGTCTTTGGCGGCCATGGCCTTTGGTGTGTTCTGGCTGGTCTGGATCCTGGTGGAAACCGTGCGCTTGGGGCTAGGTGGCCTGGCCTTGAGCACACTCTCCGAAATGACACCTCCGCCGAACGAAGACGGCGGCTTGGCGAACGCCATTTACGGCTCGGTGCTGATGGTGGGCATGGCCACGTTTATTGGCACACCGATAGGCATCATGGCCGGCATCTACCTGGCGGAATATGACACCAAGGGATGGCTGGCCCATGTGACACGTTTTGTGAACGACATTCTGCTGTCGGCACCCAGCATCGTCATAGGCTTGTTTGTTTATGCCGTGGTGGTGTCGCAGTTCAAGTCGTTCTCCGGTCTGGCCGGTGGCCTGGCCCTGGCGCTGATTGTGATTCCAGTGGTCATCCGCACCACCGAAAACATGCTGCAACTGGTGCCGGCCGGCCTGCGCGAAGCGGCCTACGCTTTGGGCACGCCCAAGTGGAAGGTGATCATCAGCATCACGCTCAAGGCTGCGCGTGCAGGTGTGGTGACCGGTGTACTGCTGGCGGTGGCGCGTATTACCGGCGAGACCGCACCACTGTTGTTTACCGCGCTGAACAACCAGTTCTGGACTTCGAGCATGACCGACCCCATGGCCAGCCTGCCCGTGACCATCTTCAAGTTCGCCATGAGCCCCTATGAAAACTGGCAGAAGCTGGCTTGGGCTGGCGTGTTCCTGATCACCATCGCCGTGCTGGGCCTGAACATTCTGGCCCGTGTGCTGACCCGCGAAAAACACTGATAGACCTCAACATCTAAGCGAATATGCAAGCGACCATCCAATCGAATGAAACCGCGAAGATTTCGGTCAAAGACCTGAACTTCTATTACGGCAAGTTTCATGCTCTGAAGGGCATCAATCTGGAAATCCCAGAGAAGAAGGTCACGGCCTTCATCGGCCCATCGGGCTGTGGCAAGTCCACACTGCTGCGCACCTTCAACCGCATGTTCGAGCTTTACCCCGAGCAACGTGCCGAAGGCGCCATCGTGGTCGACGGCGAGAACCTGTTGACATCCAAGAGCGACGTGGCCTTGATCCGCGCCAAGGTCGGCATGGTGTTTCAAAAGCCCACGCCGTTCCCAATGTCGATCTACGACAACATCACCTTCGGCGTGAAGTTGTTCGAGAATCTGAGCGCCACCGACATGGAAGAGCGTGTGGAATGGGCCCTGCGCAAGGCCGCGCTGTGGAACGAAGTGAAAGACAAGCTCAAGCAAAGCGGTTCGGGCCTGTCCGGCGGTCAGCAGCAGCGTCTGTGTATTGCCCGCGGCATTGCCATCAAGCCTGAAGTGCTGCTGCTGGACGAACCATGCTCCGCGCTGGATCCCATCTCCACCTCGAAGATCGAAGAGTTGATCACCGAGCTGAAGGCCGATTACACCGTGGTCATCGTGACCCACAACATGCAGCAGGCCGCGCGCTGCAGTGACTACACCGCTTACATGTATCTGGGTGATCTGATGGAGTTTGGGCCCACCGAAGAAATGTTCTTCAAGCCCAAGCGCAAAGAGACCGAAGACTACATCACGGGCCGTTTCGGCTAAGGAGCAAGAATCAATGGACAAACACCTTTCCACGCAGTTCGACAGCGAACTCAATGGCGTGTCCGCCCGCGTGATGGAGCTAGGCGGTCTGGTCGAATCCCAGATCCGCAATGCCATCTATGCCTTGTCGCAGTTCAGCGATGACGTGGCGGCCCAGGTCAACGACGGTGAACAGCGTGTCAACGCCATGGAAGTCGAAATCGACCGCGACCTCTCCAGCATCATCGCCCGCCGCCAGCCTACCGCCCGCGACCTGCGCCTGCTGATCGCCATCTCCAAGACCACCGCCAATCTGGAGCGCGCCGGCGACGAAGCGCACAAGATTGCACGCATGGCGCAGTCCATCATCAAGAGTGGCGCCTCGCGTTCGCTGCCCACGCGTGACCTGAATGTGGCCGCCGATCTGGCCTCGGGCCTGCTGCGCAAGGCGCTGGACGCGTTTGCCCGGCTCGACACCGTGGCGGCCGTAAGCATCCTGAAGGAAGACGACCTGATCGACCAGGAATTCGACGGTTTTGTGCGCAAGCTCATCACCTACATGATGGAAGACCCGCGCACCATCTCCGCCAGCCTGGACCTGCTGTTTGTGGCCAAGGCCATTGAACGTATTGGCGACCATGCTAAAAACGTGGCCGAATGCATCATCTACATCGTCAAGGGCGAAGACGTGCGCCATGCGACGATGGCTCAAGTGGAGTCTGCGGTTCAATGAGAAACATACCTCGGGTTCTCATCGTTGAAGATGAGCCGGCGATTGCCGAGCTGATCTCGGTCAACCTGCGCCACAGCGGCTTTCAGCCCACCTGGGCCATGGACAGCGTCACCGCGCGATGCGAACTCGACGCCGTCCTGCCCGATGTCATCCTGTTGGACTGGATGCTGCCGGGTGAAAGCGGTTTGTCGCTGGCGCGCAAATGGCGTGCCGACCCACGCACCAAGGCTGTGCCCATCATCATGCTCACCGCCCGCGGCGATGAGACGGATCGTGTGGCCGGCCTGGATGCGGGGGCTGACGACTACATCACCAAACCTTTTTCCACCAAGGAAATGCTCGCCCGCATCCGCGCGGTGTTGCGCCGCCGTGCGCCCGAGCAAGCCGGTGGCGAGGTGACGATTGGCGAACTGGTGCTGGACGCCGGCACTTATAGGGTCAGCTTTCAGGGCAACCTGGTGAAGATGGGCCCGACCGAATTCAAGCTGCTGCACTATCTGATGCAGCATGCCGAACGTGTGCACAGCCGCGCACAACTGCTGGATCGCGTGTGGGGCGACCATGTGTTCATCGAAGAGCGCACGGTGGACGTACACGTCAAGCGCCTGCGCGAAGCGCTGGGCGCCGGTGGTGTGATGATAGAGACGGTGCGTGGCGCGGGTTACCGCATCACCTCGCAGCCACAACCCAAGGCGGCGCCCGTTGCGGAGAAGTCCTCGGCAACCGTCGCCTGATCCGCGATTGCTTGCGGTTTCTGATTTGTGCTGAACACCTAGGCGATGCTGTACCGCTCTTTCTACTTTCTGGCCTGCCAACTGTTGGGCGGCGTGATCGGCTGGCATTTTCTGGGGCGGCATCTGGGCCATGATCGTGGTGCCTTGGTCGGGCTGGCCTTGTCCAGCGTGGTCTGGCTGGCGATTGACCTGATCCGTGCCGGGCGCGTATTGCGCTGGCTGCGTGTCGGCGATGTACGCGAAGCGCCGCAGATGCATGGCGTATGGGGCGAGGCCACCGACCGCATGCGCCGGCTGCTGCGCCAATCGGAGCAGGTATCCACCGATTTCGAGCGCCAGCTCAGAGAGTTCCTGGCCGCCATTCAGGCGTCGCCCAACGGTGTGGTGCTGCTCAATCCCACAGGTCACATCGAATGGTGCAACCAAGTCGCGGCGGAGCATTTTGGACTGGACCTGGAGCGCGATGTGCACCAGCAAATTGGCAACCTGGTGCGCGACCCGGCGTTTGCCGCCGGTTACGCGCGTGCCGTGCCGGGCGCACGCATTCTGATGCTGGGGCGCACCAGCACGGCTTCGCGCCCCGTGCGTCTGGCGGTGCAGATGCACCCCTATGGCGACGGCCACCGGCTGCTGCTGTCGCATGACGTGACGGCGCTGGAGCAGGCCGAGGCGATGCGGCGAGACTTCGTTGCCAACGTCTCGCATGAGATTCGCACACCTTTGACGGTGTTGTCGGGTTTTGTCGAAACGCTGCAGAACTTCCCGCTCGAAGAAGCCGAGCGGCGGCGCTACCTCGACCATATGGCGCAACAGGCCGACCGTATGCAGTCGCTGGTGCAAGACTTGTTGACGCTGTCGCGTATCGAGGGCAGTCCCATGCCCGGCTCCAGCGACTGGATCAGTCTGCGCAAGCTTTACGCCGAATGCACACACGAGGCGCAGGCCTTGTCGGCCTTGTTGACCGCAGGCAAGGGCAAGTCCCATATGCTGCATTTTGGACCGGTGCCTGAAGGCGAGATCAGCGGTGTGTCCAGCGAACTGCAAAGCGCCATGTCCAACCTGGTGGGCAATGCCGTGCGCTACACCCCGGCGCCCGGGCGCATCGATGTGGAATGGCAAACCCAGGCCGATGGACGCCTGGCGTTCTCCGTGCAAGACACCGGCCCGGGCATTGCGGCCGAGCACATCCCGCGTATCACCGAACGTTTCTACCGTGTCGACACCAGCCGCTCGCGCGAGACCGGCGGCACAGGCCTGGGCCTGGCCATTGTGAAACACGTGCTGCAGCGCCATGGCGCCGAGTTACGTATCGAAAGCACGCTGGGGCAGGGCTCACGCTTTGCGATTCTCTTTCCGGCAAACCGCCTGCGGCTGGCTACCAGCAAAGAAAAAGCGGTCTTGGCTTAATCAAGCTGCACTGATTGCTTCGTCGCGGCGCACGGCGCGCGCTAGCGTAATTGCAAAAATGATAGCGGTTGCCGCCAGTGCTGCGGCGCTTGCAGCCCAAAAAGCTTCAGGCTTTTGCATGGCGGGCCAGGCACCTATGCCATGGTAGGCCAGCGCAAATCCACCCAGCAAACCCACGCCCCACAACATTACGCTGTAGACCAGCAATGGCCACAAGGTGATGCCATAACTGCGCAGCACAAACACCGCCACCGCCTGTATGGCATCGGCCAGGTGGTACAGCGCCACCCAGGCCAGCAGGCTGCTGGCGGTGAGTACCACGGCGGGGCTGCGGCTATAGGCCTCGGCCAGCGGCACACGGGCCAGCCACATCGTGCCGGCCAACACCAGTGCACAGCCGCCGGCAAGCCAGAAACCGCTGCGCAGCGCGAGTTTGGCCAGGTCTGGCTGCCCAGCCCCACGCCAGTAGCTGACACGGGCGCTGGTGGCAATGCCCAGTGACAACGGCACCATGTACAACACGGCGCCCACATTGGCGGCGATCTGGTGGCCGGCCGAGGCCACACTCCCCAAGCGCGCAATAAACAAGGCCATCAAGGTGAACGAGGTGACCTCCACCATGATGGACAAGCCTCCTGGCAAGCCAAGGCGCAGCAAGGGGCCGAGTTGCTGCCTGTCCGGCGCCTCCAGCTTCTGCCATAACGCGTAGGGCCTGTAGAGTGGCTGGGTGCGCAGGTTGAAGATGGCCAGCATCAGCATGCCGTAGTTCACCAGCACCGTGGCCCAGGCGCAGCCCACGGCACCCTGCGCCTGCAGGCCCCAGCCACCAAAGGTGAACCATATGGAGAGCGGAATCTTCAGTGCCAGTGAACCGAGTTGCACCCAGGTCACCAGGCGCGGGCGGCCCAGCCCCTGGTTCAGCGTGCTGTAAACCCGAAACAGCAGCGCCGGTGGCAGGCCCAGCGCCAGCACCGCCAGGTAGCGGCTGACTTCTTGTTGCAGGTCTAGCGGCACCTCAGCCCAACGCAGCAGGGGGCCGGGGTTGAGCAGCAGCCAGATGCCCAACAAGCCGCCGACCAGGCAGATGTAGAGGGTTTGGCGCAAGGCCCGGCCCAGTTCCAAGGGACGGTTGGCGCCGTGAAATTGCGCCCAGATCGGCAGCATGGACTGCAGCATGCCGGTGAGCCCGACGTAGACGCTGACAAAGGTGGCCGAGCCGACGGAGAGCGCTGCGAGGGCGTGTTCGGAGTAACGTCCGGCGACCACGGTGTCGGTCACGCCGAAGGCCATCACGGCCAATTGGCCCGCCAGCACGGTGGCCGCATGGCGGGCGATGGTGTTGCGCTCGGTGATGCCTTTTGCTGCGTGTTCGACGGCGCGCTTGGCGCCCGTGTCCGTCAAGGTCGCACGCGACGGTACAGCTGCATATCGTCGTTGGTTTGTGTGCGCCGCTTCAGGTTGACACGCAGCTTCCACTGGGACATGTCAACGTGCTGCGGCAGCAAGCTCATGTCGGCGGGATCCACCAGCAGCCACTCACACTGTGCCTGGCGTCGCGCGGGCTGCAGCTTGATCTGGCCGTGGAACTTGAACGCGGCGATCTGTCCGCGGTCTAGTCCAAAACGTTCGACGCAGCTCTGCGGCGCCTCGGCCTGGATCACCGGCATGATGTGGCGCACCATGGGGGCGTAGCTGCGGGCGAAGTCGAGCGCCGGCATCCATAGCGTGGTGAGCAACAGCCAGCACAGCGCGGTGCCGCCGGCCGGCAGCACCAGGCTTTTCCAGATGGCTGAGCGGTGGCGCCCCACGCGCCATTTCACCAGCCATGCCCAGCCCAGGGTCGCGGCCAGGGCCACGGCAAAGGCAAAGAGTGAAAACGTCGGTGTAAAGCCGGGCGCGAGCTTGGCCACGTTGGCGGCGGGCTGCTTGGGAAAACCGGTCTGCATCGCGATCCAGATCACCCAGATGCAAATCCCTGACACCGTGAAGAACAGCAGCGTGAACCAGTCGATCGCTGCCGCCACGGTGCGGCTCAAAGTGGGCAGCGCAAAGGCGGCCAGTGTGGCCAGCGCAGGCAGGGCCAGGAGCAGGGAGCGGTCGGCCGAGTGGGTTGTGATGGTGGTGCCCAGTCCCACGGCGACAAACAGCAGGGGCAGCATGAGATGGCGTCCCAGAGGGCCGCTGAACAGCTGCTTGCGCCAACGCCACAAGGTCCAGAGCGCCAGCGGCCAGACGGGCCAGACAAACCACAACAACAGGCGCAGCAGGCTGCCCCAGTCGCGCCATGTGGCTTGTGGCAGGTCTATGCGCCAAATCCATTGGTTCCAGTGCCAGGCCAGGCCCGAGGCCACAAGCGTGACAGCCAGGACGTAAGCGGTCCAAGCCAGGCTGCGGTAGTCGGATGGTGTTTCCAGTGGCGCCCAGCCGGTGGCTTGCGCGGCCAAGGTGCGGCGCTCGTGGCGGTCCAGCACGGTGATCACCGATCCCCCCAGGCCCAGCCACGCGGCCATCGCGGGTGCGCCGGAAAGCGCCAGGCCTATCAGCCCCAGGGCAATCCCGATGGCGGGCACTACCAGCCGGTACGGCATGGCGGCCAGCGCGAAGAAGGTCAGCGAAGTGAAGCCAAGTTGTGCCAGTGCGGGCGTGGTTTCGTGTGAAAGCTGCGCCAGGCCCAAGCAGGCGATCAATGCCAGCAGACCGCCATCGGCCATGGCGCGCGCATAGTCGGCCGGATGGGCCTCACCACCAAAGGCGAATGCCACCGGCTGGGCGCTGGGGCTGCGGGCCAGGTAGTAGACGGCATACCAGGTGGCGACCAGGCTCAGTGTCAGTAGCAAGCCGAATGGAATACGGGCTGCAAAGTCGGGCGCCACAAAGGCCGGAGCCGATTGCATGGCCCACGCACCTAGCCAATAAGGCACCAGGGCTTCAATTTCAGGTTGCAGCCCCTGCATGGACGGTTGAAACCAATCGCTGTGCCCCTGCGCCAACTCCAGCATATAGCCGAACGACATCATGTCGGATGTCTTCCACGGCTCGCGGCCAAAGAAGCCGGACAACACATAGGCGATGCAGAACAGCAACAGCGCCAGCCGGGGCAGACGGCGCACGGCGCTTTGCGCCACGATGGCAGGGGTTGGATGGTTCACAGAAGTCGCAATGTAATGTGTTGGTGTGCAGGCGTCAGAAAAACCGCCGAATTTTGCCTGAGCGCGTGCGCTGGGGCAGTGCGGGCATACATCAGCGCTTGGGATTGCCAGGCTTGTGAATCAGGCAGGCAACAAAAAAGGCAGCGCGGTAAACACCGGGCTGCCTTTTTGGGGGAGGCAAACGCTTATTCTGCAGCCTTGGCGGTAGCGCCAGTCTTGCCGAAACGGTTGCGGAAGCGCTCCACGCGGCCACCCATGTTGTCCACAGACTTTTGCGTGCCGGTGTAGAAGGGGTGCGACTCGCTGGAGGTATCGAGCTTGTACAGCGGCAGTTCGCGGCCGTCATCCAGCTTGATGGTTTCCTTGGTGTTGACGCACGAGCGGGTCACAAACTTGAAGTTGTTGGACAAGTCCAGGAAGCAAACTTCGCGGTAGTTAGGGTGAATGCCGTCTTTCATGTTTTTTCCTTGTTCAGTTGCGCTAGCCGGTCGTGCCCTGCGTAATCGATTTACACATGGAAAAGCACGGCCACTTTTCGCGAATAGCCTGCGATTATGGCATAAATCGCAGGGCGTATGCAATTTCGGTTGCCTTAGCCGCCGCGGCGCATCATGTCGAAGAATTCGACATTGGTCTTGGTGGCCTTCATGTTCTTCAACATGAGTTCCATTGATTCGATTTCGTCCATGTTGTACATGAACTGACGCAGGATGCGGCTCTTCTGCAGGATCTCGGGGGCCAGCAGCAACTCTTCGCGGCGCGTGCCGCTGCGGTTGAGCTGGATCGACGGAAACACGCGTTTTTCGTACAGCCGGCGGTCCAGGTGGATTTCGCAGTTGCCCGTGCCCTTGAATTCTTCAAAGATCACTTCGTCCATGCGGCTGCCGGTGTCGACCAGGGCCGTGGCGATGATGGTCAGCGAGCCGCCTTCTTCGACGTTGCGCGCCGCACCCAGGAAACGCTTGGGGCGTTGCAAGGCGTTGGAGTCCACGCCGCCGGTCAACACTTTGCCGGAAGAGGGCACAACGTTGTTGTAGGCGCGGGCCAGGCGGGTGATGGAGTCGAGCAGGATCACCACGTCTTTTTTTAGTTCGACCAGGCGCTTGGCGCGCTCGATCACCATCTCGGCCACGTGCACGTGGCGTGCTGCAGGTTCGTCAAAGGTGGAGGCAATCACCTCGCCCTTGACCGAGCGCTGCATTTCCGTCACTTCTTCGGGGCGCTCGTCCACCAGCAAGACCATCATGTGGCTGTTGGGGTAGTTGGCCGCGATGGCGTGGGCGATGTGCTGCATCATCACCGTCTTGCCGCTCTTGGGCGGGGCCACCAGCAAGGCGCGCTGGCCTTTGCCTATGGGCGCGACGATGTCGATGATGCGGCCGGTGATGTTTTCATCACCCTTGATGTCGCGCTCGAGTTTCATCTGTTCCTTGGGGAACAGCGGCGTCAAGTTTTCAAACAGCACCTTGTGCTTGTTTTCTTCGGGCCCGCCACCGTTGACCTTGTCGAGCTTGTTCAGTGCAAAGTAACGCTCACCGTCCTTGGGCGTGCGCACCTCGCCTTCGATCATGTCGCCGGTGTGCAGATTGAAACGACGCACCTGGCTGGGGCTGATGTAGATGTCGTCGGTGCTGGCGGTGTAGCTGGTGTCGGGGCTGCGCAGAAAGCCAAAACCGTCGGGCAAGATCTCCAGCACACCATCGGCAATGATTTGCTCGCCGGTACGGGCGCGCTTTTTGATGATGGCAAACATCAGCTCCTGCTTGCGCATGCGGCCAGTGTTCTCAATCTCAAGCTCTTCGGCCTGTTTGAGGACTTCAGACACGTGCAGTGCCTTGAGTTCGTTTAAGTGCATGGAGTGACTCCGGAAGGGAGTTCAAAGAAGAAAATTCGGGGGGGTTTTGAGGAGGCTAGAGGGGCCTCACAAACCGGGTGCTCGAGCCAAGCTGCCCAAGGCAGTCATCAGCGAGTTGACAGATTATGACAGGAAAATTCTAGGAGCCAAAACCGTCGTCGCGACGGTTTTGGCGAGCGTGCCAATCAGGCCAGTTGCTGGTCGATGAAGGCCGTCAATTGGGCCTTGTTCATGGCGCCGACCTTGGTGGCCGCCAATTCGCCGCCCTTGAACAACATCAGCGTGGGGATGCCACGGATGCCGAACTTGGCGGGGATGTCGCGGTTTTCGTCGACATTCATTTTGGCGATCTGCAGCTTGCCTTGGTAGCCGGTGGCCACTTCGTCCAAGATGGGGGCAATCATTTTGCAAGGGCCGCACCACTCGGCCCAGTAATCCACGAGCACGGGCGTGTCGGATTTCAATACGTCGGATTCAAAAGTCGCGTCGGATATGTGTTTGATGAGTTCGCTTGCCATGGGATTTCCTTAAGGGGCAGAGTGCTGGTACGACTAAGGTTGCGGCATTGTGACAGAAACCAATAGCCGTCTAGGTGGCCCATTTTGCTATCGGCACCATAGCGTAAATGTAATGCTTGGCGACGTTTTTTGCAGGAGCGCCGTAAATCCGTGCGTAGCAACCACGCAGCCAATGCAGGCTCTGAGCCACTACCTAAAACAGAGCATTTTTCAAGATGCTTTGTTTCCGGGCTTGCCAGGGTGTTGCTGGGCCTGACAATCCACGGTTTGAATCAGCAGGGTTTTGACGTGAATAGTGATGAAAGCCGGGCCGTGTGGCCCGATAAACAGTCGGCCGTGGTCATAGGGGCTGGTCCTGCGGGATTGATGGCGGCTGAAGTGTTGGCCCAGGCCGGCAAAACCGTGCACGTGTTTGATGCCATGCCATCGGTGGGACGCAAGTTTCTGCTGGCAGGCAAGGGCGGCTTGAATCTCACACACTCTGAGCCCATGGCGCAGTTTGCCTCACGTTTTGGCGCGCGCCAGGCGCAGGTGCAGCCCTGGCTGGATGAAATGGACGCGGCTCAACTGCGCGATTGGGCACAGGGTTTGGGGGTGGAGACTTTTGTCGGCACCTCTGGCCGGGTGTTCCCGGTCAGCATGAAGTCGGCACCGCTGCTGCGCGCCTGGCTGCAACGCTTGCGTGCGGCGGGTGTGGTGTTTCATATGCGTCACCGTTGGACGGGTTGGGACAATGCGGGCCAGTGGACTTTCGCGGCGCCCGATGGGGCCCAGGTCAGCATGCAGGCGGGCGCCGTGGTGCTGGCCTTTGGCGGCGGCAGTTGGGCGCGCCTGGGTTCCGATGGCGCGTGGGTGTCGCTGCTGCAGGGTCGGGGCGTGGCCGTGTCTGCGTTGAAACCAGCCAATTGCGGCTTTGATGTGGGTGTACCCGAGGGTGTGCCAGACCGTCCCGCCTTGGGCTGGAGTGAGCACTTTGCCACGCGTTTTGCGGGCCAGCCCTTCAAGACCGTGGCCATTTCCTGCATCGGCGCAGACGGCAGCACCTTCAGCCGCAGGGGCGAATTTGTCGCTACCGCCGCCGGGATTGAAGGCAGCCTGGTGTATGCCGCGTCTGCCTTGTTGCGTGATGCCATTGCGGCCCAGGGCCATGCGCTGCTGCAGCTGGATTTGCTGCCGGGCAAGACCGATGCGCAGGTGTTGGCCGAAGTCAGCCATCCGCGTGGTTCGCGTTCTTTGTCCAGTCATTTGAAGAGCCGTTTGGGTCTGGACGGCATCAAGCTGGCCTTGCTCAACGAACGCCTGAGCAAGCAGCAGATGCACGACCCGGCCGTGCTGGCACGCAGCATCAAAGCCTTGCCGCTGCACCTGCTGGCCGCACGGCCGATCGACGAAGCCATCAGCAGCGCCGGTGGTATTCCGTTCGAGGCCATGGATGCGCAGTTGATGCTGCAGGCCTTGCCCGGTGTGTTCTGCGCGGGCGAGATGATCGATTGGGAAGCTCCTACAGGCGGCTATTTGTTGACGGCCAGCATGGCCAGTGGGCGTGTGGCCGGGCGTGGCGCGCTGCAGTTTTTGAATCAATCTGCACCGTCTTAGGGCACGGAATCGCTGTCTGGCTGTGCCAGGCTTGCTATTGTTTGCTTTAGTTACCAAAATCAGGCAGCGCCTTGGTGAAGAGCTCTGTGGTGTGAATCAATGCGGCCCGTGCCGCAACCCAGGCGCAACCAAGGATGCAGCATGCCGCCTGTGGAGCCCCCAGCGTCTTCTTCACCAACGCCGCCTTCGTTGGCGCAGCCGCCAACACCGCCACTCACTGACCATTTGGCCGCGCTGGCCCAAGCGGAAAATGCGGCTTTGCAAGAGCGCCGTGCCCTGCTGGGGGCTTCCTCGGCCGAGTCTATGGCGCGAGTCCAGTCGCTGCCGCGTGTGGGCCTGGCCCTTTCGGGTGGCGGCGTGCGCAGCGCAACCTTCGCGCTGGGACTGATGCGTGGGCTGGCCCAAAGCGGCCGGCCGGCGGGTGGGGCGCAGGCTGCGCCATCCCTCCCTGAACCTACGGTTGATCTGCTGACCGGGCTGCCGACCGTATCCGCGACAACAACCGACCCAGGCCCGCTAGAACGTGTCGACTATTTGTCCACGGTGTCCGGCGGCGGCTACGTCGGCGCCATGTATGGCCGCTTGATGCAGCGTGTGGGCATGGCGCGCGCCCAGGAGTTGATGGCCTCCAGCGGCTCGGTGGTGCTCGAATGGCTGCGCCGCAATGGCCGTTACCTCACGCCATCGGGCTCGCGCGACACCGGCATCGCAGTTGTCACCTATCTGCGCGCCTGGTTGGCGATTCATGTCGAGTTCATGTTTGCCTGCATGCTGCTGGGCTTGCTGGTGATCGCACCGCACTTGTGGCAGCACAGCTATCAATTGCTCGATCCTCTGGGCTGGTCGCGTTGGTTCAGCCCCTGGTGGACTTTGGCGGCCTGGGTCTGGGTGCTGCTGTCGCCGGGGCTGATCGTCGGTTACTGGACCGCACGTGATGCACCCGAGCGCAGCGATGCGTTGAGGCGTATCTTGCGGCCGTTGAAGAGCGGTTTCCTGCTGCTGGTGCTGGCCGTGGTGGCCTGGATTCTGTGGGGCACGCTGGGGGAGGGCGATGGCCTGGACCCGGTGCGGCATGGCATGAATTGGTCGCTGGTGGCGTGTTGTGGCCTGACGTCGGTGGTGGCCGGGCAACTGGGCGTGATGCTGTGGATGGGCGTGACGCGTGAGTCTTATGCGCTGAACGTGGCGCGTGTGCGCAACGGGCTCACGCGTGCGTTGCGCTGGGTCATGCTGGCCGCGTTGGCGCTGGTGGGCCTGGGGGCGCTCGATCTGCTGAGCTGGTGGATTCTGGAGGAGTTCCTCACCGACAACAACGTCTGGCTCTGGCGCGGTGTGGGCGTGGGCAGCATTGGCCTGGTGCTGCTGCGCGCGTTGATGCAGCCGCTGCAGCAGATCGCGGCCGACACCACGCGTCGCGCGGTGGAATGGTTGCCGCGTTTGCTCAACATCGGCAGCATCATTGGTTTGTTGGCGCTGGTGACGGCGTGGACCGTGGTGCTGCAGTGGTTTGTTTTTGCGCCCGATCCCTTTGTCGGCCTGCGCGACGTGCCCGCCTGGATGCGCGCGAGCTTGCTGGCATTGGCTTGGGCTGGCTGGATGCTGACCACCGGCGGCAATGCCCAAATGGCCAACACCTCGTCGCTGCACAGCTTTTACCGTGCGCGCCTTACGCGCGCCTATCTGGCCGTGGGCAATCCGCAGCGCAGCATAGACCCGGAACACCCGCGCAAGACCGATGTGACCACCGTGGTTGAGGGCGACGACACACGGTTGGCCCACTACCGCCCCGAAGCCGCAGGCGGCCCGATTCATCTCATCAATACCTGCCTGAACCAGACCCGCGACGACCAGAGTGGCCTGTACAACGCTGACCGCAAAGGCACGGCCGTGACCGCCACCTGGCGCGGCTTCGAGATCGGCCCGCGTGAGTTCATGGCGCTGGCTGATGACTACGACGCGGGCACACTGGGCCGCTGGGTGGCGGTGTCCGGGGCCGCCGCTTCGCCCGGTGCCGGCTCGTATACCGCGCGTGGGCTGGCTTTGCTGGTGTATTTTTTGGGCGTGCGGCTGGGCTACTGGATGCGCGCGCCGCGTGAGCGCGCCGCACTGCGCTGGCTCAGTCACCTGGCTTGGCGCTGCTGGCCCAAGCCGCTGATGCTCAGCAGCGAAGCCTCGGCCACCTTCTTTGGGCTGGACCGGCCCTGGTGGTATTTGTCGGATGGCGGGCATTTTGAGAACACCGGCGTTTATCCGCTGCTCAAGCGCGAACTCGATTTCATCATCCTGTCGGACGCAAGCTGTGATGCCCGCTACGAGTTTGCGGATCTGGAGAATCTGGTGCGCAAGGCGCGCATCGATTTCGGCGCCGAGATCGACTTCTACAACCAGCACGAGGCGGCGCGACTATTCGCCACGGAGTCGCCGGACCTCACGGTGCTTTCGCCTGAGGACATGGCCGACAACCATTCCTGCCGCGGCGTGATGATTGCGCGCATTCGGTACCGCGAGCGCCCAGGGCCCATGGGCGCGGATGGTCGACCCGGCCCAGCCTACCGCCCCGAGGGAACCCTGCTTGTCGTCAAGCCGAACCTGCACGACGCGCTGGATGTCGATCTGCTGGCCTATGCGCAGAAGCACCAGAGCTTTCCACACGAATCGACCGGTGACCAGTCCTTCGACGAAGCTCAGTGGGAAAGCTACCACCGCCTGGGCGAGGATTTTGGCCGTGTCTTGAGTAACGACTGGCTCAGCCGCCTGCCGGGCTGGCTGGCCCCGGCGCAGCACGATATGCACGCCGTCGCCCGGCTCAGCGGCTTGAAAACGCTGGAGGCACCGCGCACCGAACCCTTTTGGCGTCGCGGTGCGCGCGCCACGGCGATTGGCACCACCCTCGGCCTGGGGGCCTCGGGCACGCTGCTGCTGTCGTTGTGGCAGGTGCAGGACCAGGTGCAGCGCAGTCAAACGGACGAACAAAACGAGGCGCGCAAACTGTTCACCGATTTTTCTCTGCGCTTGCAGGAACTCGACGGTGCCTGCCCGAAGATACCCGAGCACACGGTAACCACCGCCGCCACCTTGTTCACCTTGCGGGGCGGCAGTTCCTTGTCCGCCCTGGAGCGCGAGGGCCTGGACCGCATGGCCGATCGTGTGGCGGATGAATGCAAAAAAGCAGCACGCGACGATGCCGTCTGTGCCGCCGGCCATCAGCGCATGCAACGCGACCTCTGCACGGTAGTGGGCAAGAAAAATATCAAGAGTTCCACCTCTTTCAGCTACTGGAACCCCTCGGCCACGCGGCTGGAGCAGGCGCGTGCGGGCGCCAAGGTGTGGCAGAGCGTTGCGGCCTATGTGCCCATTCCGCTGGCCTGGACCGAGGCGCCCGGGGTGCAGGTGGCCGGTCTTCCTGGTGGTATGGGTGGGGGGGCAGGCAGTGTGGGCGGCGTGGCCGGTGCATCTGCGGGGGCACAAGCGCCGTCCAAGATGGGGCAGGCGGTGGCGACCGGCGGCAGTGCGCTGGGGGTGGGCAGCGGCGTCGCAGCCCCGCCTGCCGCAGGAGCCGGGCGCGGTATCGCCGAGCTCTGCGCCCGCGCGGGCGGCGCTTACACCACGGTCTATCTGCAGGTTTATGACGAAGCCTCGCGCCAGGCCGCCACGGCTTTACGTGAGGCCTATCTCAAGCAGGCTGGCAATGTGCTGCAGGTAGCACCGATTGAAAACGTGGTGCGCAGTGCCGAGTTGCGCCAGCAGCGCCGCGCCGTGCCTTGGCCCAAGGCAACATTCGTGGTGCACGACCCTGGCAGTACCGCTTGCGCAGGTGCGCTGGCCAAGCTGGTGGGCCCGCCCTGGGCGCAACAGTCGGGCGGCGAGGCCGATCCACCCTGGATCCGTGGCCTGCCCAGCCGGCTACAGGCCAACCCGGGGGTGATAGAACTTTGGCTGCCCCCCGTGGCCTCGTATGCGCAGAAGGCGGCTTACATGGGGCCATCTCCCAGCCAGGACCGATGAACGACTTGAGGGCGCTAGCCAGAAAATGGGGAGGCCGGCATTAAAGGCTGGCCTGAGATGTACACATCCAGTTTGCAAGGCCGTTGATGAGCGCTTGAGGCTGGATGGGTTTTAGAAGAAGTTGACGAGCCTTGACCCCGGCACTGGCTCCACAGTTAGGGCTGCTTGGTTCCCCACCTGACCCGGTTGGCCGCTTTACCATGCGGGAAGGCCCGTCGATTGCAATTGTAGTGGATGAAAAGCCAGTTGACCGGCTAGCAGGGGAATTAACACTAGTTTGGAATCGATGGGCGGGAGCGGGTGAGGGCCACCGTAGAATCAGAGGATGTCTTATCTCGTGCTCGCCCGCAAGTACCGTCCCCGCAATTTCTCCGAAATGGTTGGTCAGGAGCACGTTGTCCAGGCGCTTGGCAATGCGTTGACCACCCAGCGTCTGCACCACGCCTATATGTTTACCGGCACCCGTGGTGTGGGCAAGACCACGGTGTCGCGGATTCTTGCCAAGTCGCTCAACTGCCAGGGCCTGGATGGAACGGGCGGTATCACGGCTGAGCCTTGTGGTGTGTGCCAGGCGTGCCAGGACATCGATAGCGGCCGGTTTGTCGATTACACCGAGCTGGATGCAGCTTCCAACCGTGGTGTGGACGAAGTGCAGTCGCTGCTGGAGCAAGCGGTTTATAAACCGGTGCAAGGGCGTTTCAAGGTCTTCATGATCGACGAAGTGCACATGCTGACCAACACGGCGTTCAACGCCATGCTGAAGACGCTGGAAGAACCGCCCGAATACCTGAAGTTCGTGCTGGCCACCACCGATCCGCAAAAAGTGCCGGTGACCGTGCTTTCGCGCTGCCTGCAGTTCAATTTGCGGCCCATGGCCCCTGAAACCGTGCTGTCGCACTTGCGCGGCGTGCTGGCCAAAGAAAGTGTCGAGGCCGATGGGCCTTCGCTGGCCTTGTTGTCGCGTGCGGCTCGTGGCTCCATGCGGGACGCCTTGTCGCTGACCGATCAAGCCATTGCCTTTGGTGGCGGCAAGCTGCAGGAGGCGCAGGTGCGCCAGATGTTGGGCAGCGTGGACAACACCTATGTGTTTCGCTTGATTGCTGCGCTGGCACAGGGCGATGGCCAAGCGGTTGTGGAAACCGTCAACACGTTGCGGCAAAACGGTTTGAATGCCGCTTCCACGCTGGAAGAGATGAGCATGGTGCTGCAGCGCATGGCGGTGCAGCAGGCGGTGGGTGCGCAGGCCGCACCCGCGCCCGCAGACGACCCCGATGCGGGTGAAATCGCCGCGCTGGCCGAAGCCATGCCCGCAGACGAAACGCAGTTGCTGTATTCGATCTGCCTGCACGGCCGCGCCGAGCTGGGTCTGGCGCCTGACGAGTACGCAGCGTTGACCATGGCGCTGCTGCGCTTGTTGGCTTTTAAACCCAACGCGCTGGGCCAGGCCCCCGGGGAAAAAAAAACTCTGAACCGGCCTGAAAGGGCTGTTTCTCAGGCGCCGGCGCCATCAGTGGTTCGCCCGGAAGCCGTGCCGGTGAATGCCGGACCGGTGTCACCACCCGTCGCGGCAACACCGATTCAGTCCGCTGCGCCTGTGGCTGAGCCGCCGACAGTGCAGCCGCCTGCGGTCGTTGTGGCGGCGCGGCCCCCGGTTCCCGCACCGGCCGTCGCGGCGCCTGTCACGCCAATCGCCGCCGCTCCCAGCCGCTCCGAAGTGCCGCCTTGGGAAGATATTCCTGACGAAGACCCCGCCTTGGCCGCGCCCGTGCCCGCTCCCCACACCTCACAAATGCTGGCGATGCCGGTACGCGAGCAATCCGAGTCCAGCGAACGTTTGCGCCCTCGCGTCGATGTGGCGCCGGGCGCACGGCCGCAGGCCAAGGACTTTGTGGCTACCCCCGAGGGCGATTTTTGGCATGCCACGGTACAGCAATTGATTGCCGCCGAAGCCATCAGCGCCATGACGCGCGAACTTGCCCTGCAGTCGCAACTGCTGGCGCGCAACGGTGGCGAATGGCAACTGCGGGTGGAGCGCGAATCCTTGATGCAGCCGAGTTGCCGCGAGCGTTTGCGCGCTGCTTTGATGGCGTCGCCTCCGGCAGATGGTTCGCCCGCGGCCAGTGCGCTGAACTTTGAAGTCGGCCTGTTGACCGATACCCCCGCGCGCCGCAACGCCGCCGCCGCACAGGAGCGGCTGCGTGTGGCCGAGGAGATCTTGCGCGAAGACCCCTTCGTGCAGACGATGATGCGGGACTTTGGGGCGAAAATCGTTCCAGGCAGCATCAAGCCGCTGTAAACAATTCACCCCATTCAACCTAAACCTATCTGAGGAAACAACATGTTCAACAAGGGACAACTCGCCGGTCTGATGAAACAAGCCCAGGCCATGCAAGACAACCTGAAAAAGGCGCAGGACGAACTGGCCTTCATCGAAGTCACGGGTGAATCGGGCGCTGGCCTGGTGAAGGTGTTGATGACCTGCAAACACGACGTCAAACGCATCACCATAGACCCCAGCCTGCTGGGTGAAGACAAAGACATGCTGGAAGACCTGGTGGCGGCCGCCTTCAATGCCGCCGTGCGCAAAGCCGAAGAAACCAGCCAGGAGAAAATGGGCAAGTTGACCGCCGGCATGCCAGGCCTGCCTGGTGGCATGAAGTTCCCGTTCTGATCCGCGTTTGCAGCTTTAGCCCGGAATGGCCGACAACAATGCGCTGAGCGCTTTGATCCAGAACCTGCGCCGCCTGCCCGGCGTGGGCATCAAGTCCGCGCAGCGCATGGCCTTTCATTTGCTGCAGCATGACCGCGACGGGGCGCAACTGCTGTCGCGCGCACTGGAGCAGGCGGTCTTGCAAGTGCAGCATTGCGAGCAGTGCCACACCTTCACCGAGAGCAGCATTTGCGAAACCTGCAGTGACGCCACGCGCGATCCCAGCAAGCTGTGTGTGATCGAAACCCCGGCCGACCAATCGGCGGTAGAGCGCACCGCCGCTTACCGTGGCCTGTATTTTGTGTTGATGGGCAAGTTGAGCCCATTGGACGGCATTGGCCCCAAAGACATTGGTTTGCAAAAACTGTTCGAACGTGCGAGCAATGGTGTGGTGCAAGAAGTCATTCTGGCCACAAACTTCACCGCTGAAGGTGAAGCGACGGCCCACGTCATCAGCGAAGGCCTGAAAAACCGCGGTGTGCACGTGACCCGCCTGGCGCGTGGCGTACCCGTCGGCAGCGAGCTGGAGTACGTTGACCTGGGCACCATCGCCCACGCTTTTGTGGACCGGCGTTAGCCGGCTCAAGTCACACGCCAGCCGCGCTGCCAGAGCGTTTGGCTGGGTCAATAGGCGCAGCCCCTGCCCGGGATGATCCGGATACGACGCTGTGGTGGCTGCACGTAAGCTGGGTCATGGAACCTTATTCCTTGGACTCTGCGAGCACCACCATGGACAAACCTCTTGTGAGCCGTCGCCGATTCAATGTCCTGGCTGCCAGCGCCGTGTCCGGCATGGTGGCCGTGCCCGCAGTGCTGGCGCAAGCTGGGGTGGAAAAGCCGCAGATTGCCTTGGCTGTGGGCGGCAAGGCGGCTTTCTATTACCTGCCATTGACGATTTCCGAGCAACTGGGTTACTTCAAGACGGAAGGCCTGGAGCTTGAAATCAGTGACTTCGCGGGTGGTGCCAGGGCATTGCAGGCGGTGGTGGGGGGCTCGGCCGATGTGTGTTCCGGCGCTTATGAACACACCATCAACCTGCAGAGCAAGAACCAGTTTTTTCAGGCCTTTGTGCTGCAAGGCCGGGCACCACAAATTGCGCTGGGCATCTCCAACAAAACCATGCCCGGCTACCAGAAGCTGACCGACCTGGCGGGCAAGAAAATCGGTGTTTCGGCACCCGGCTCATCGACCAATATGGTGGCCAATCTGGTGTTGTCGCGCGCAGGTGTCAAGCCCAGCGACGTGGCGTTTGTGGGCGTGGGAACTTCGGCCGGCGCCTTGGCCGCCTTGCGCTCGGGCCAGATTGACGCGATGTGTAACACCGACCCCGTGATGACCATGCTGGAGCAAAAGGGCGACGTGCGCATCGTCTGCGACACGCGCACGCTCAAAGGCACACAAGAAGTGTTCGGCGGCACGATGCCGGCCGGTTGCCTGTATGCACCGGCCGAGTTTGTGGCCAAGAACCCGAAAACGGTGCAGGCCTTGACCAATGCCATCGTGCGCGGCTTGAAGTGGTTGCAAACCGCCGGGCCGAGTGACATTATCAAAACCGTGCCGGAGTCGTACCTGCTGGGCGACCGGGCGCTGTACTTGGCATCGTTTGCCAAGATCCGTGAGGCGATTTCGCTGGACGGTGTCCTTCCCGAGCAAGGGACTGTGACGGCGTTGAAGGCATTGGCCAGTTTTGACCCCACGGTGAAGCCCGACAAAATCGCCTTGAACAAAACCTACACCAACGAATTCGCGCTGCGTGCAAAAGAGAAATTCCAGGCCTGAGGCAGCATTCACACCCGATCGGGGTTCTGGCGCTTGTTTGCCGCTGGATGCATTGGCGCTGGAACTGCTGAATGTCAGTTGCACTTTTGCACCGCAAGAGGGGGGCGAGAAAGACCGCGAGCGCGGCCGCTATACCGCAATCGCCGATACCACGCTGCACATTGCCGCCGGCGAATTTGTCTCGGTGGTGGGGCCCACGGGTTGTGGCAAATCCACCTTGCTCAACCTGGCTGCTGGATTGCTGTTGCCGACCACCGGCGAGGTGCGTGTGATGGGTGCGCCGCTGCAAGGCATCAACCGCCGGGCGGGCTATATGTTCCAGAGCGAAGCGCTGATGCCTTGGCGCACCACGCTGGACAACGTGCTGCTCGGCCTGCAGTACCGGGGTGTGCCGGACGCGCAGGCGCGGCAGCAGGCGCTGGATTGGCTCAACCGTGTCGGATTGGGGGCGTTCACGGCGCACTTTCCGCATCAACTCTCGGGTGGCATGCGCAAACGTACGGCGCTGGCGCAGGTGCTGGCCGTGGACCCCGACATCCTGCTGATGGACGAGCCCTTCAGCGCACTCGACGTGCAGACCCGGCAGTTGATGGAAAACGAGTTGCTCGGCATCTGGGCGGCGCGCAGGAAAGCCGTGCTGTTCATCACACACGACCTGGAAGAGGCCATTGCCTTGAGCGACCGGGTGGTGGTGCTGTCTGCCGGGCCGGCGACCCGCCCCATAGGCGACTTCAAGGTTGATCTGCCGCGTCCACGCGATGTGGCCGAGGTGCGCATGTTGCCCGAATTCGTCGACTTGCATGCCCGTATCTGGGCGGTGCTGCGCGACGAAGTGCTCAAGGGGTATACGCAGCAACTCCGCAAGCTGGCTTAGCCCAATGGTCTGGAACACGCTCAAGCCCTCCAGCAAGAACATGCGCCTGTGGCAGTTGGCATTGCTGGTTTTCGGCTTGGCGGTTTGGCAACTGCTGTCACGCGACCAGAAAATCGCCTTCTTTCTGGGTGAGCCTTTGCAGGTCGCGGGGCGGATCTGGTCGTGGTTCTTGCCGTGGGCCTGGCCGCCCGGTGGGCTGTTTCCAGAAGGGCTGGCGGGCCGCGCCGACATTTACAAACATCTGGCCACCACTCTGCTGGAGACGGTGCTGGCCTTCGGCATTGGCACTGTGGGGGGCTTGGCCTGTGGTTTGTGGCTGGCCCTGGCGCCCACGGCCAGTGCGATTCTGGCGCCCTATATCAAGGCGGCGAATGCCATGCCGCGCGTGATTCTGGCACCCATCTTTGCACTCTGGTTCGGCCTGGGTGTGTGGAGCAAGGTCGCACTGGCCGTGACGCTGGTGTTTTTTGTGGTGTTTTTCAACGTCTACCAGGGTGTGCGCGAAGTCAGCCCTGTGGTGTTGGCAAATGCGCGTATGTTGGGCGCCAACCCGCGCCAGTTGCTGCGCACGGTGTATTTGCCAAGTGCCATGAGTTGGGTGTTCTCCAGCCTACACACCTCGGTGGGTTTGGCCTTTGTGGGGGCGGTGGTGGGTGAATACCTGGGTTCGGCGCGGGGCGTGGGTTATCTCATCCTGCAGGCCGAGGGCACGTTTGACGTCAACACCGTGTTTGCCGGCATTGTGGTGTTGACGGTTTGTGCCCTGGTGCTGGACGCCTTGGTGGGCCTGGCCGAGCGCCGGCTGATGCGCTGGCAGCCGCGCGCTGCCGTCAGCGAAACCTTGTAGACCCACCGCGCCAACGGTATTCGGCCTGGCGTTACTTCTTTTTTCGCGGCGCTACGGCAACCTTGCCAGCGTTGCGCGGGCTTTTTTGCACCTTGTTCGAGGCCGCATTGCTAGAGCGTGAAGCGCTGGCCGATTTGACCGTGACCGGCAGGTAGACCACCACAGACTCACCCGCGCGGAAACTGGCGTTGGCTTTGACATCGTTCCAGTCGGCCACGTTGGCCGCACTGACGCGGTAGCGGGCGGCGATGCTGGCGACACTGTCGCGTTTGCCCGCCTTGACGGTGGTTTTGCGGGTGACGATCTCCGGTGCCAGACTCAGATGGGCCGTGTCGGCCACGTGTTCGGCCACATCCTGCCCATTGGTTGCCGAGCGCGGCACGATCAACGACGAGCCGGCCTTGATCAACATGCGCGGCGGAATGTTGTTGAGGCTGCGCAGGTCGGCCTCGTTCATGCCCACTTGCTTGGCGGCTGCGCTGACACTCATGGTGACGGGCACGGTCCAGGCGGTCCAACTGGCGTACTGGCCTTGGTTATAGGCCTCCAGATTCCGCCTGAAGACGTTGGCGCTGTCCCAGGGCAGCAAGATCTGCGGTGTGCCCGAGGCCAGAATCACCAGTTTATGGGCCGAAGGGTTCAGCGCCTTGAAGTCGCTGAGTTCCACGTTGGCCAGCTTGGCGGCCAGCTCCACGTCGATGTCGCGCGAGATGTCCACCGACTGGAAGTAGGGGTGGTTTTCGATCAGCGGAAGTTCGGCATTGAACAGGTCCGGATTCGCCACGATGTTTTTCACGGCCTGCAGCTTGGGCACATACAAGCGGGTCTCGGCTGGCATGTTGAGCTCGGCGTAGCTGGTGCCCAGCCCGAGTTTCTGGTTGCGCGCAATCGCCCGGCTCACGCTGCCTTCGCCCCAGTTGTAGGCGGCCAGCGCCAACTGCCAGTCGCCAAACATGCCGTAGAGTTTTTGCAGGTAGTCGAGTGCGGCGCGGGTCGAGGCCAACACGTCGCGCCGGTCATCGCGAAAGATGTTTTGTTTCAGTTCAAAATAATTGCCCGTGGCCGGCATGAACTGCCACATGCCGGCGGCCTTGGCACTGGACACGGCCTGCGGGTTGAACGCACTCTCGATATAAGGCAGCAGCGCCAACTCGGTTGGCATGTTGCGCCGTTCCAGTTCTTCAACGATGTGGAACAGGTACTTCCTGGAACGCTCGGTCATGCGCAGCATGTAATCGGGGCGGGTGGCGTACCACTGTTCGCGGTCTATCACCAAGTCGCTTTCCAGGTTAGGCATGGCATAACCACGCCGAATGCGTTCCCACAAATCGGCGGGTGGCGTGAGTTGCGCCACACCGCGCGAGCTGGCTTCGGCTGCGGAGATCGGGCGTAGCTGGCCAGACGGGTACACCGCCACGTGCGGTTGCACGGCTGGTGTGTTGGCGGGTGGGCTGGTGCTGCTGGCGTCGGGGCCCTTGGTGGGCGCCATATTGGCGCAACCGCTCAGGACGAGAATAGCGGCCCAGGCCGCCAGGTGGTGAAATTTCATTTGAATTGGTTTTTCCAGGTGCGCAAGGCACCCAGCGCAGCGGCTTCGGACAGTGCGCCGGCATCAAATGCCAGGGCTGCACTGCGGACTGTTGCCTCGGCTGTGCGCATAAAGGGGTTCACTTGTTTTTCCTGTCCGATGCTGGAGGGCAGGGTTGGTTCCCGCCGTTCGCGTTGCGCCACACACCAGGCGGTGTAACGGGCGAGTTCGCTATTGGCCGGCTCCACGGCAGCGGCGAACTTCAGGTTGCTCAGGGTGTATTCGTGGGCGCAGCATACGCGGGTTTCGTCGGGTAAGCGGGCGAACGACTGCAATGAGGCCAGCATTTGGGCCGGCGTGCCTTCAAACAGCCGGCCGCAGCCACCGGAGAACAAGGTGTCGCCACAGAACAGGATAGGCGCGCCTTGGCCATTGGCCCAGGCTTGCGCCGCGTAGTATGCAATATGCCCGGCTGTGTGGCCCGGCACTTCCATCACGGCAAACTTGATACCCAGCACTTCGATCTGCTCGCCATCAGACAAAGCTTGCAGCGGCGCGGGGATTTTTTCGCGTGCTGGACCGTACACTGTTGCACCGGTGGCATCGCGCAGCGCATCAACACCGCCGACATGGTCCGCATGGTGGTGGGTGACTAGAATGGCTGCAAGCTGCAGTCCCAGGTGTTGCAGAGCCTCAAACACCGGCCCAGACTCGCCCGGATCGACCACCAATGCCTGGCGGCCATCATGCAAAAGCCAAATGTAGTTGTCCGTGAAGGCGGGTAGCGGAAGTAAGTTCATGAGCGGTGAAATTATAGGTTTGCAGGATTGGTTCAAAACCCCGCCCGGCCGCTATTTGCTGGATTGGGAGTGCCAGCAGTTGGATAGCGTGGTGGCCGACGTGTTTGGCTATCACGCGCTGCAGCTGGGTTTGCCCGATTTGCCGGGCCTGCGTAACAACCGCATGCCGCACCGCTGGGTGGCCGGTGACCGCTTTCCGCGCCCCGCTACGGAGGGTGGCCCGGGCATGACGCCGGGTGTGGTTTTGCTGACGGACTTTGGTGCCTTGCCATTCGCCGAGGGCAGCCTGGATTTGGTGCTGCTGCCGCACAGCCTGGAGTTGGGCGCCGATCCGCATGGCACGCTGCGCGAGGTGGAGCGTGTGCTGGTACCCGAAGGGCGGGTGGTGATCTGTGGCTTCAACCCGGCCAGCCTCTGGGGGTTTTCCCGGCGCCGTGAGCGGATATACAAACGCATGGGTTTCGGCGAGGCCTATCTGCCGGGGGTGGAAGACATGATCGGCTACTGGCGGCTGCGCGACTGGCTGCGGCTGCTGAGCTTCGAGGTCGAATCCAGCCAGTTTGGTTGTTACCGGCCATCGGTGGCGAGCGAGAACTGGCTGCGTCGTTTTGAATGGATGGACCAGGCCGGCGCGCGCTGGTGGCCGATTTTCGGCGCGGTGTATTGCGTGGTAGCGGTGAAGCGGGTGCGCGGCATGCGTTTGCTGGGCACGAACTGGAAGCCGGCCAAGGTCGGCGCGAATGCCCCGGTGCCGGTGGCCAACCGCGGCAGCCACAGTGTGCATAGTGGCCCGCGTAGCTAGTTTTTTGAGTTTAGTTTTGAGGAAGATGGTTTTGAACGAAGTTGTGATCTACACCGACGGCGCCTGCAAGGGCAATCCAGGCCCTGGTGGCTGGGGTGTGTTCCTGAAATGGGGCACGCTGGAGAAAGAACTGTTTGGCGGCGAGCTGGGCACCACCAACAACCGCATGGAAATGATGGCGGTGATCCAGGGGCTGGCGGCGCTCAAGCAGCCCTGCAGCGTGCGTTTGTTTCTGGACAGCCAATACGTACTCAAGGGCATCACCGAATGGTTGCCCGGCTGGAAGGCGCGCGGCTGGAAAACCGCCTCCAAGGAACCGGTGAAAAACGTCGACCTGTGGCAGCAACTGGATGCGCTGGTGACGGGCAAAGGCCACAAGATCGACTGGCGCTGGGTCAAGGGCCATGCGGGAGACCCGGGCAATGAACGCGCCGACATGCTGGCCAACCGCGGTGTCGACAAGGCGCTGGGGCGCGCTTGAAATATTAAAGAAAGCCCAAGCTGCTGTGGATCAACCCGCCACCACCTTCCTCTGGCACGATTACGAGACTTTTGGCGCGCGTGTGCGCATGGACCGGCCGGCACAGTTTGCCGCCATTCGCACCGATGCTGAGCTGCGTGAAATCGGCGAGCCCATCATGCTGTATTGCCAGCCCGCGCCAGATTACCTGCCGGATCCGCAGTCATGCCTGATCACCGGCATCACGCCGCAGCTGTGCCTTGAAAAAGGTGTGCCCGAGTTCGAGTTTGCTGCACGCATCAACGACGCCTTGGGCGCCCCGGGCACCATTGGGGTGGGCTACAACACCATACGCTTTGATGACGAGATCACACGCTTCATGTTGTGGCGCAACCTCGTCGACCCCTACGCGCGTGAATGGCAAAACCATTGTGGCCGCTGGGATCTGCTGGATGTGGTGCGCACGGCCCATGCCCTGCGGCCCGACGGCATCACCTGGCCGACGCGCGCCGAGGGCGGCACCAGCTTCCGGCTGGAGCATTTGAGTGCGGCCAACGGCTTGGTGCACGAAACCGCACACGATGCCTTGTCTGACGTGCGGGCGACGATTGCGTTGGCCCGGCTGATCAAACAAACGCAGCCGCGCCTGTTCGACTTCTGCTTGGGGCTGCACAAGAAGGAGCGTGTGGCCGCGGAACTGCGCTTGCCCACCACCCAGCCCGAGGCGCGGCCGTTTCTGCACATCTCCGGCATGTTCGGGGTGGAGCGCGGTTGCCTGGCGCTGATGTGGCCACTGGCCATGCACCCGAGCAACCGCAACGAACTGATTGCCTGGGATCTGGCACACGACCCAGGTGAACTGGGCGAACTCGGCGCGGCCGCCATACGCGAGCGGCTGTTCAGCAAACGCGAGGCCTTGGCCCAAGGGGTAGAGCGCCTGCCGATCAAGACCATACACCTCAATAAATCACCGATGGTGATTGGCAACCTCAACACACTCACACCGGCCATGGCGGCAAAGTGGGGCGTGGATGTGGCGGCGCAACTGCAGCACGCTGCCATGGCCGCGCAATTGCCGGACATGAGTGCCATCTGGCCCGAAGTGTTTCAGCGTTCCGAGAGCGCAGACAAGCCTGTGACCGACATTGACCAGGACCTTTATGGCGGTTTCATCGGCCGCGACGACCGCCGCCGGCTCGACCACCTGCGCAGTTTGTCGCCGCAGCAACTGGCCGAGGCGCGCAGCAGTTTTGACGACCCGCGTTTGGAAGAGTTGTTGTTTCGTTACCGCGCGCGCAACTTTGCTGACACGCTGAACGATGTGGAGCAGCAACGCTGGCTGGAGCATCGTGTGGCCTGTTTGTTTGATGGTGAGGGCGGGGTGCGCACCATAGACCAACTGTTTGCCGAAATCGATGAACTCGGCGCGCAGGCGGACGAACGCGGCGAGGAAATTCTGGGCACGTTGTACGACTATGCCGAAATGATTGCACCGGAAGCGGATTAAATCGTCAGCACCGTCTTGGCACCGTCTACCTCAGCCGCGACCAAAAGCTTGACAAACGCAGGCTTGGGGTTAATCCAGGCTGGTTAAATGCTGCAGTGCAGCATTTAAGACTAAACTGAGGCTCATGACCAAAAGCCTCAGCAGTTTGTGGCTGAAAAGCTTCACAAAGATCAACAAGGCCCAGCAACGCCAGGGGCGCAGGCTGCTGCAAAGTCTGTTCGCCCCGCCGATGTTGCGTACGGCCACAGCCGTGGCCAAGTCTGTTGCCAAGGCTGCGGCCTCGGCGTCGCTGCCCACTCCCGTTGCCAAGTCCAAGGCCAAACGTATTCGCCCGGTGGCGCCAACTCGCCCAGCGCGTGTGGCCACGCGTCCGGCGGCTCTGGCTGGCTCCGGACGCTGGATGCGTTCCTACTACCAGGCCCGTGCCGAGGGCGGCAGCGGTGTGCCACGCCGCATGGACTACTGGCTGTTTCTGCCGGATCGCCCGCTGGCCCAGGCCCAGGCGCCAATGCCCCTGGTGGTGATGCTGCATGGCTGCACTCAGGATGCGGTGGCGTTTGCGCAGGGTACACGCATGAATGCCTTGGCCCAGCGTGAAGGGTTTGCGGTGCTGTACCCGCAACAATCCATCTCGATTGACCGTAACCGCTGCTGGCACTGGCATCAGCGTGCGACACAGGCCGGCGGCGGCGAAGTGCCCTGGGTGGTCGGCGCGGTGCGCAAGGTGCTGGCCGGCCAACCTATAGACCGCAGCCGCATCTACCTGGCCGGCATGTCGGCCGGAGCGGCATTGGCCAACATCATTGCGCTGCGTTACCCCGAATATGTGGCTGCGGTGGGACTGCATTCGAGTCCGGTGTACGGCACGGTGGATTCACGCTTGGGTGCGTTTTCGGCCATGCAGCATGGCTCCAGCCACAGTTTGTCGGAGGCTGTGCGCGAGATGGCGACACGTGCCGATTTTCCCGGCATGCCGGCCATCATCCTGCACGGCCAAGACGACAAGGTGGTGCGGGCCATCAACCTCGGCCAGTTGACGCAGCAGTTCTGCTGGCTCAACAAGGTTGACCCATCGGCCGCACCGCTGGCTGAACAGTCCTTTGAAGCCCGGCCCACGGGCCGCGCACCACGCCACGCCTATGAGGTGAAGGACTACGGCAGGAGCCGCAAGGCCCTGGTGCGCGTGTGCCGCATCGAAGGGCTGGACCATGCCTGGAGTGGCGGCGATGCAAGCCTGCCGTTCAACGCGGCGCCCGGTCCGGATGCCAGCCAGTTGATCTGGAATTTCTTTCGCATGCACCGACGCGCGCTGGCGGCAACGCCTTTAACCGCTTGATCATTGTCATTCGTTTGCTATAAGCTTGATAGCTTCTGCCGCGTATGCAAGCTGCTCTGCGGGGCGATTTTTCTCAAACCGAGGCAAACCACATCTTGATCATCCCTTCTTTGAGTGCCGAGTGGCTGTCGCTGCTGAGCTTGCTCTGGAGTCTCCAGATGCTTGTGCTGATTGTCTGGGTGGTGTTGCAACAGCGCGCGCCGGTGTCTACGCTCAGCTGGATTCTTTCCTTGCTGCTGATGCCGGTCTTCGGCTTTGTGGTGTATTACTACTTTGGCCCCCAGCGCCTGGAAAAACAACGCATGCGCCGCTTGCGCGGCCAGGCTTCTTCACAGGCCATGCAGGACATGGCGCGCCTGCGCGACGTCGAGCAGGAGGCGCCGCAGGAACTGCTGCAGTTGGTCACGCTGGGCGCGGCGACCTCGGGCATTCCGGTTTCGAGTGCCGACGACGTGTTGCTGCTCTCAGGCGGCGACCGCACCTATGACGCCATCTTCGAGGCCATTCGTGCGGCGCGCCATCACGTGCATCTGGAGTACTACATCTACGAGCCCGACAAGATCGGCACGGCCTTGCGTGACCTGCTGGTGGGCAAGGCGCAGGCGGGTGTGCAGGTGCGCCTGCTGGTCGATGCGCTGGGCTCCAAGCGCGTGGGCAAGAAATTCCTGGCGCCACTGGTTGCCGCGGGTGCGGATGTCGCGTTCTTTCATGAAAGCCGCATTGGCCGCCGCTGGCGCCCGGTGACCAATTTCCGCACCCACCGCAAAATTGTGGTCTGTGATGGCCGCGTGGGTTTTACCGGCGGCGTGAACATCACCGACGAAGAAGACCCGCGCACCCGCGACGATGCCTACCACGACGTGCACCTGCGCATAGAAGGTTGCGCCGTGCGCTGGCTGCAAACGGTGTTTCTCGAAGATTGGTTCTACAGCACCGGGCAAAACGCCGAAGTGCTGGGCCAGGCGGTGGAGCAGTTGCTGCCACCGCTCAAGCCCGGCAACATCCCGGTGCAAATCGTCACCAGCGGCCCCGACTCCGAACACGAGGCGATTCACCGCATGCACGTGGCGGCCATCAACATCGCCACCCAACGTGCTTGGCTGACCACGCCGTATTTTGTGCCCAGCGAGTCGGCGCTGATGGCGCTCACCAATGCCGCCTTGCGCGGCGTGGATGTGCGCTTGATGGTGCCGCGTATGAGCGACAGCCGGCTCGTGACCGCCGCCGCACGCTCCTACTACGACAAATTGATAGAAGCCGGAGTGAAGATCTGGGAATACGAGGCCCGCATGCTGCATTCCAAGACGCTTTTGGTGGACGAACACTGCGCCATGCTGGGCACGGCCAATTTCGACAACCGCAGCTTCAGGCTCAACTTTGAAGTCATGGCCGTGGTGTTCGGGCCCGCCCTTGCGAAACCGTTGGCCGCACAGTTTCACGAAGATTCAACCCACGCCACTGAGGTGCAGCTCCATAGGCGCCTGCCATTTTGGCCGCGCCTGGGGGTGGCTTCCGCCAGGTTGTTGTCGCCCCTGTTGTAGCGTGTGAAACACCCAGCATCGTGGCGCACTACCGTGCCCTGTGGTGACTGGGGAAACCACGCGTCTACATTCCGCCACTAAGGCTTGCAGCCGCCTCTGAAGTGTGGAAAAGTGGAAGCCTCAGACTTGTATGAGTGGCGTTGAATGTGCGGTGCGTGCTAGCGAATTTGTAGCCCCAACGATGTCGAGAGAGACGACGCACAGCGCCCGTCAGCAAGCCGGAGGGAAGGGAGATCGTCACCATGATCGTCGTCCACGGCTCCATTGTTGCCAAACCCCAGCACGCCGCTGCGTTGCTGGCCTTGTGCAAGACCCACGTTTACCGCGTGCGTACCGAACCCGGCTGCCTGGCCAACGAACTGCACCATGACACCGACAACCCGCTGCGCCTGGTGTTTGTGGAGCGCTGGAGCAGCAAAGAAGCCTTGATGGCGCACTTTGCCCAGCCGGCTTCGCGCGATTTCATCAAACGCATGGGGGCCTTGGTGGCCGAGTTGCCGGCGCTGAAGATGTATGCAGCCGAAGAGTTGACACTGAGCGTCTGCTGAAATCGTTCAGCCTTCGGCGCTGGCGCCTGCACACAAGTGCCAGGGGCCGTATGCTTTAGCCCTATGGCAGCCACATTGCCCCACATCACCTCCCATACACCATTCACGGCCACACCTGAGGTCGCCGCGCCGCTTGAACTGATCACCTTCGCTCAACGCCATCCGCGCCTGCTGGTGCTCACCGGCGCGGGCTGCAGCACCGACTCCGGCATACCCGACTACCGCGACGCCAATGGTGATTGGAAGCGACCGTCGCCGGTAACCTACCAAGCCTTCATGGGGGAGCAGGCGGTGCGCCAACGTTACTGGGCGCGCAGCCTCATTGGTTGGCGCGTGATCGGCCAGGCTCAGCCCAGCGCCGCGCACCTTGCGCTGGCCAGGCTGGAAGCGGCGGGCCGTGTGGAACTGCTGCTGACGCAAAACGTCGACGGCCTGCACAACGCCGCGGGCAGCCAACGCAGCATAGATCTGCATGGCCGCATCGACAGCGTGCGCTGCATGGCCTGTGAAGCGCGGCTGCCACGCGCCGAATTGCAGCAGGAGCTGATGCGCCGCAACCCCCATTGGGCGGCTCTCAGCGCACGCGCCGCACCCGATGGTGATGCCGATCTGGAAGGGCAGGACTTCAGCGACTTCGACATTCCCCCTTGTCCCGTGTGTGGCACAGGCTTGTTAAAGCCGGACGTGGTGTTCTTCGGCGAAAGTGTGCCGCGCGAACGTGTGGCACAAGCCATGGCAGCACTTGATCGCGCCGACGCGGTGCTGGTGGTCGGCTCGTCGCTGATGGTTTATTCGGGCTTTCGTTTTGTGCTGGCCGCGCATGAAGCGGGCAAGCCCATCGCCGCCGTGAACCTTGGGCGCACACGGGCCGATGCGCTGCTGTCGCTGAAGGTGGCGCAGCCTATCGGCGCCACCTTGAATGCCTTGCTTGCGGCGCTGGAGGATTGACCAGGCCGCAAAAGACGAAGCTCTTGCAGTGATTAAAGGCGATATCGTGGCGCGCTGATCTCAGCGCGCAAACCCATAAATTTCCGCCGGATTGCTGAGCAGAATCTTCTCGCGCACCTCGGCGGATGCCGCCCAGTTTTGCAGCAAGCCCAGCAGCGCCGTATCTGATGGCAGCGGCTGGCGATTCGGGTGCGGCCAGTTGCTGGCCCAGAGGCAGCGCTCGGGGAAGCGCTGCGCCAGCGTGCGGGCGAGCAGCGAAACATCGGCGTAATCAGGGGCGCCGGTCTTGGAGGTTTCGTATGGCGCCGACAGTTTGACCCAACAGTTGCCAGCCTCCAGCAGTTGCAGCAGTGCCTGGAAGCCTGGGTGCTCCATGCCCACGGGCTCGAGGAATTTGCCTGTGTGGTCTATCACCAGACGGCACGGCAGGCGCTGCAACACGGCCAGATGTTCGGGGAGTGTGCGGCCATCGAGTTGCAGGTTGATGTGCCAGCCCAGTGGCGCGATGCGTGCGGCAGTGGCCTCCAGCGTGTCCCAGCCCAACTGGCCGGGCGCCAGCAGCATGTAGCGGATGCCGCGCACGCCGCGTTGCTGCAAGGCTTTTAATTGCTCTTCGGTTTGTTGCTCGGGCGTGAGCACCACCACGCCGCGTGCGTGTTCGCCGAATTGCTCCAAAGCCCTCAACAACACGTCGTGGTCGTTGCCGTAGCCGGTGGGCTGCACCACCACGGCGCGTTGCAGGCCCAATGCTTGTTGCACGCGCCGGTAGGCACTCACCGGGGCGTGGGGCGGTTGAAAGCTGGCGCTGGCGGCCAGCGGGTGGCCATCTTCGAAGATGTGGATATGGCAGTCGCAGGCCAGGGGCGGTGTGGTCATGATGGCAAGCCTTTGCGCCATGCGGCCAGGCGTTTGGCATCTGCGGCGTTCACGGCGCCTAAGGGCATTTCGCCGCGCAGCAGGGCTTGAACCTGGGTCGCGGTTTCTATGGCCTGGTGTTCTATGGCCGGGGGCGTGAGGCCGCCAATGTGCGGCGTGGCGACGACCAGCGGGTGGCGCGCCAGCGCGGGCGAGGGCATCTGGTCGGGGGCGCGGCCTACGTCTAGGGCGCAGCCGCTCAGTTGGCCGCTGTCGAGCGCGGCCAGCAGCGCAGTCTCATCCACCAGGTTGCCACGCGAGGCGTTGATGAAGGTGGCGCCCTGGCGCATCTGGGCGAAGGCTTGTGTATTCATCAGGTTTTCGGTGTCGCTATTGGCCGGAGCCAGGCAGACCACGTGGTCGGCCTGCTGCAGCAGTTGGGGCAAGCTGCAGGCGGTGATGCCGGGCTCGGCTGAGAGATCGGCATAGGGGTCGGTCACCAAGACCTGCATGCCAAATGCATGTGCCAGCTTGGCGCTGTAGCGGCTGATCTGGCCATAACCTATGAGCCCAAGCGTGGCGCCGCGCAGCTCGCGGCCCATGCGTGGCACGGGAGTCAGGCCCGCGTGATACTCGCCGCTGGCGCCGCCGATGTTGCGGCACAGGTCGATCAAGGCGCCAAAGATCCACTCCGACACCGACGCCATAAAACCCGCGCTGGCCTGGGTGATCAGCACACCGTGGGCGCTCGCAGCCGGCACGTTGATGGTGCGGATGTCGACCGCGCAGCGCAACATGGCCAGCAGCTTAGGCAGGGCGGCAAACAGCGCGGCATCGGCTGCGGTTTGGCGGTAGGCAATGATGAACTCGCAGTCGCACGCGAGCTGCACCAGTTCCTCGGCCGAGAGGTCGCGCTCATAAGGGTTGAAGCGCACCTCCGCCACATTGCGCAGGGCTTGGGTGGCTTTGGCGCCAAAGTATTGGTCTAGCCGGTTGGCCGGGTGGGTCACGAAAACGCTGGCAGCGGTGGTCATCGATCGTTTTACAGAATATTGAAAAAGATAGCGGCTCACGCCGATGAAAAGTGCGTGAGCCGGCTATTCTTCTTGAAAATTTAACGATACCACGGCTGGCCGCCGGCGCGGTCTAGTAGCCGCGCAAGTCGTCGATCGGCATGCTCAGCGGCCCGCCAGTGATGCGCTCCAGGGTGCGGGTCAGCACCGTGATGTCGTTGTCGAAACTGCCGTGGGCGGCGGGTTGCTGTACCGGCTTTTGGTCGGCACCGATGGCCGTGGTGATGGCGCTGCTGGTGACCTGGGTGGTGCGTTCTGCCAGTTGCACATTGGCCGCTGCGGCGCGCCAGGTGGCCAAGGTTTCGTTGGTGTCGGACGAGCCATCCCAGCCCGCATCGTTGGGCTCAAAAACGCGTGCCAGGCCGAGGATGGGGGTGTGCAGATCGGTCTCCAGAGCATTGGCCACCAGATAAAGGAGCGACTTGCGGTAGACCGAGGCCACGGTGTCGTCGCGTTCCACAGTGTCCGCCAGCACATCGAGGTGTAGACGTTTCATCACCTCTTCGTTGCTGGCGTAGTGAGTGTTGGCAAAGGCCACGCTACAGGCCGGGGCGTAGAGGTGGGTGGACACGACACGCGCGTTCAGCCCGCCGTCTTGCCCGGCCGTCGCGCGTTTCTGCAGCGCCCCGAGCAGATGGCCGAGTGCAATCGCTCCGGCCGAATGCCCGATCAAGTGCAATTCAAACTTGTTGCCCCAGGTGCCTGCCAAGGCCTGCAAGGCGTCGAGCAGCAGATCGCCGCCACGGCGCGGCGCATAGGCCAGGCAGGCGTTTTCTTTCATTTCGCTCCAGATGGGGCGCGCCAGAGGCCGGCCTATGGACTTCTCGACCAGCAGGTCGGTCTTTTCAGTGAACCATTCGCCAGCGCCTGCTGCGGCAGCGGGCTGGCGCCGGAACGCATCCGCAAGAATGCCGCCAAGAGATTCGAGCACGCCGGTTTTCCACACCAGGAACAGCGGATAACAACCGTTGCCGATAAAGAACCGCCCCATGGCGCTGACGCGTTTGATGGCCGCCTCTTCGCTGTTGAGCCCGCCGTGTACATACAGCACCAGGCGTTTGGTGGCACTTTTCTGGCTGCGGAACCAGGCATCGGGCAGGGCGTAGACCTGCTTTTGCAGCTTGCGCGGCTGCTCGTCTTCGGTGAGGTAGCGGCTCACGCGGCCATCGTTGCCCAGCACCACACTGTGCTGGTAGGCCAGGCCCTGGTCCCACCACTTGCTGCGGTCAGAGCCAATGCCCGCGGACCCGCCATCTGGCCCCTGCACCACGGCCAGCCGGCCAGCCACCACACCGGGAACCCCCATGGCGACCACCCAGGCGTCCATGCCGTTGGCCAGCCAGTCCAGGTAGCTCAAGACCGCAAAACCGCCCTGGCCCCAGTCGGGGCCCCAAGAGTTCTGCACGATGAAGCCACGCGTGTTGAAGCCGACGATGGCAAACGCGTGGCCGCCGCTTTGCGAGGGGCGGCCGTCGAAAATGATTTCAGGCAGCGTGGCGTGGCTTACCGTGGCGGTGCTGGTCTTTTTGCCCTTGGTGGTTTTGGCCGCCTTGGCCGTGATCGGCTTGCTGGCCACATTGCCCCAGCCGTCGTGTGTGAAGGCCGATACATAAATCGCCGCATGCTGGGCGATGGCGGCCTGCAGGTCGGTGATCGATTTGGTGTCTATGCGGTAATACACGCCCAGGGTGTTTTGCGCGGCACGTTCGGCAAAGCCGTATTTGGCGGCCTGTGTGTTGTCTGGGGTGTAGGGCCAGTCGGTCTCCAGGCACACGCCGTTATTGAACCAGCCCTTGATGGCGCCACGGCAACTGGACCCGTCGTAGTTTTCGCCGTCGTATTCGTCGTGGCGGCGCGCCAGGGTGTAGAGCATGCGCGGGCTGACCGATTCCATCTTCGCCGGGTTTTGTGCGCGCACCCAGCGCATGTAGTTGATCACGCAGGCCAGGCCAAAACCGGTGCAGGCGCCTTCGCTGCCCTGGTCTAGCACCAATCCTGCAGCACTGTAAGCGGGCAAAAACCTGCCGACATGGATTTGCGGCGGATGCTCTTCAGGCAGCGAAAAAGCCGCGGGTTGGAAGGCCCGGTCACGCAGGTCGGCGGCATCTTTGCGGGTGCGCATGGCGCGCACCGGGGCGGCCGTGGCCTTGGTGGCCTTGGGCGCTTTTCGGGGCTTGGCCGCACCGGCCTTGCCGGCTGCCGTGATGGTGGGGGCCACCGGGCCCCAGATGTCCTCGGCGCGCTCAAACACGTCCGAGAAACTCACCAGGCCATGCGAACCACCGTTCACTAAACGGCGTGCTGCACGCAGGTCACCTGCGGCCAGTGCGGCGCGGAACTTGGTCGCCTTGTCGGCCAGAAACTGTGCCAGCAGCACGGCTGCGACTTCTGGGGCGTTGGCGCGGTCCGGGTCGTTTTCCAGCGGGTAGTCGATGCGCTGGCCGTAGGTGCGGTAGTTGGAGCGCCCGGTCAGTTGCACAAAGCCGCGCCCGCGAAAACGCGCACCGTCACCCGCAGCCTTGTTGCCTATGTCGCCCCGGTGGTCATACAGACTGAACGCCGGGCCTTGCGGTGGTGTGTTGAAGCGCGACTGGAATTCCGAGATGGGCACAAAACCTTCTGTCTCGGCACGTATGGTGCCCAAGGCGCCCAGCACCATGGCCTGGTCGGCTATGCCTGCCGAGCCGAGGGCGGCCATCACATAGGGCAGGTAGCGCGCGATGTTGGCCGACTTGGTGGCCGGGAACAGTTGGCTTACGTTGCCCACGTTCAACGGCGGGGTGAATGCCATGGGCGCCGGCGCTGTGAGCCCCAGCAGGTTTTGCCCATAAGGTCCGACGATGCCATCGGCAATGATGCCCACGCCGCCTTGCCAGCGGCGTATGGCGGCGTCAAAGGCTTCGTCCACCGGGCCGCTGGTTTTCTTCAAGGCGGGGAACAAGGCCGCATCCGCACCTAGTGCATCGGCCAGGGCTTTGCGCAGTTTTTCGACATCGGGACCGCTGTCGCCCATGAAAATGAGATGCTTCATCTTCCCCTCCGTGAACGCTTTTGCGTCGCTGTTTCGGCGTCTGGAGAGGCGATGCGCAGGACGCCGGCTGCGCGCAGGGCAGCATAGCCCTGAAGCGCCTCACCCGCAATGCGTATTGACAGGTGAGACCGGCGACGGTGTCCCGTGTTTACGGGTCAGGCTGTGGGGGCTGGCGGAATGGTCAAGCCCTTGGCCACGGCTGGCCGCGCCACAAACGCTTCAAGCACACGCTTCACTTGGGGGAAGTTTTCAAAGCCCACCAGTTCGGCCGCGCCGTAAAAGCCCACCAGGTTGCGCACCCACGGGAAGATGGCGATGTCGGCAATGGAGTAGTCGTCGCCCAACATCCACTGGCGGCCGGTGAGGTGTTTTTCCAGCACGCCCAGCAGGCGCGTGGACTCGGCCACGTAGCGGTCGCGTGGGCGTTTGTCTTCAAAGTCCTTGCCGGCAAACTTGTGGAAGAAACCCAATTGGCCAAACATCGGGCCAATGCCACCCATCTGGAACATCACCCACTGCAGCGCCTCGTAGCGGCCTGCGGCATCGGCCGGAATGAAGCGGCCGGCCTTCTCGGCCAGGTAGACCAGGATGGCGCCCGATTCAAACAGCGGCAGCGGCTTGCCGCCCGGGCCATGGGGGTCGAGTATGGCGGGAATCTTGTTGTTCACGCTCAGCGACAGGAACTCCGGCGAGAACTGGTCTTGCGTGTCGAACGCCACGCGGTGTACCTCGTAGGGCTGGCCCAGTTCTTCCAGCAAGATGGAGACCTTCACGCCGTTGGGTGTGGGCAGTGAGTAGAGCTGCAGGATGTCAGGATTTTTGGCTGGCCATTTTTTGGTGATGGCAAAAGCGGAGAGATCGGTCATGGTGGTGTTGTTCAAAAAGTGATGACGAACCGGGACGCACCTTAACGCAGGTGCTGGGGCTGGCTCGTATCCTGCTGTATTAACCCTGCATGAAGCTGGTGCTCGTGGGCCGTCCCGGCAAATGCAGCGTGGCTGTGGCTGCGGGGCTTTGTGCCAGCAGGCGGCCGTTTTTCCAGACCATCAAGCGGTTGGCGCGCAGGCGGATCGCTTCCACCGGGTCGCGCGCCTGCAGCAACACAAAGCTGGCATCGCAGCCGGGGGCGAGGCCGTAGTTTGGCAGGTGCATCAGCTTGGCGGCGTTGGTGGTCACGGCTTCAAAACACTGGCGCATGCCGGCCTGGCTGGTCATCTGCGCCACATGCAGGCCCATGTGGGCCACTTCCAGCATGTCGCCCGAGCCCAGGCTGTACCACGGGTCCATCACGCAGTCGTGGCCGAAGGCGACATTGATGTTCTTCTCCATCAACTCGGGCACACGTGTCATGCCACGGCGCTTGGGGTAGCTGTCGTGCCGGCCCTGCAGCGTGATGTTGATCAGCGGGTTGGCAATGATGCTCACCTCGGCTTCTTTGATCAGCGCCAGCAGCTTGCTGACGTAGTAGTTGTCCATGCTGTGCATGGAGGTGCAGTGCGAGCCGGTGACGCGGCCATGCAAGCCCAGGCGCTGGGTTTCATAGGCCAGGGTTTCGATGTGGCGTGAATGTGGGTCGTCCGATTCGTCGCAATGCATGTCGACCAGCTTGCCCTGAACGGCCGCCAATTCACACAGCAGCTTGACGCTGGCCGCGCCGTCGGCCATGGTGCGTTCAAAGTGTGGAATGCCGCCAACCACATCGACGCCCATGGCCAGCGCGCGCTTGAGGTTGTCCACTGCGCCGGGGCTGCGCAGGATGCCGTCTTGTGGAAAAGCCACAAGTTGCAGGTCGAGGTAGGGGCGCACCAACTGCTTTACATGCAGCAGCGCCTCGGTGGCCAGCAGGCGCGGGTCGCAAATGTCGACATGTGAACGGATCGCCAGCAACCCTTTGGCCACGGCCCAGTCGCAATAGGCCAGCGCGCGCTGCACGATGGTGTCTTGCGTGAGTTGCGGTTTGAGTTCGCCCCATAACGCAATGCCTTCGAGCAGGGTGCCCGACTGGTTCACGCGTGGCAGGCCGTAGCTCAGTGTCGAGTCCATATGGAAATGCGGGTCGACAAACGGTGGCGAAAGCAACTGGCCTGCGGCGTCCACGGTGGCGTGCGCTGGCGCGGCAAGAGCAGCCTCGATGGTGGTGATCTTGCCGGCGCTGACGCCCACGTCCATGTGCTGGCGGCCGTCGGGCAGGGTGGCGTTGTGGATGATGAGGTCAAGCATGGTGGGGCTTTTTTTGAAGAGAAACCTAGAACGAGCCGAACAGTGTGCCCAGCAGAATCACGCCTGCGAGTGCCAGCAGTGCGCCGACGATGCCGACCATCACGATGTCGAAATAACTTTGTTTGTGGGTGCAGCCGCACACCGCCAGCAGCGTGACCACGGCACCGTTGTGCGGCAGGCTGTCGAGTGTGCCCGAGCCGATCACGGCCACGCGGTGCAGCAGCGCGGGGTTGATGCCTTGCTGCTGCGCCATCTGCAGATAAGTGCCACCCAGTGCATCGAGCGCAATCGACAAACCGCCCGAGGCCGAGCCGGTGAGCGCCGCCAGCACATTGGTGGCTGCGGCCAGCGATACCAGCGGGCCGCCACCAATGTTCAACACCACGTCGCGCACCAGTGCAAACGCGGGCAGGGCGGCCACCACGGCGCCAAAGCCTACCAGGCTGGCGACACTCAGCACCGGCAACACGGCGGCATTGGCGCCGGCGTCCATGCTTTCGCGCAGCGCCGCTAGGCGTTGGTGATTCAGCGCCAGCACACACACGATGGCGGCCAGCAGCGCCACAATCACCGCCCACACACCGCCAAGCCCGGCGAGTGAGGCGCCGCCCCATCGTGGTTCGGCCAGATAGTCCGCATCGATGTGTGGCAGCACGGCAAAACTCATCAACAGGTTAACCGCCACCACGATCAGCAGCGGCAACACCGCGACGGTGATGCTGGGTTCATCGGCACTGCGCCGGCCCTGGTGCAACTCGCTGGGGTCGAACTCGCGCGCGGTGCTCATGCGTTCGCGCAGGGCCGGGTTGTGGCTTACATCGGCGCCTACGTTGGGCGGCGATGCCTGGTTTTCAAAACCTTCACCTGTTTTGCGCGCTGCGGCTTCGCGCCGTGCGAGCCACCACAAGCCAAACCCCAGCATCACCAACGCCGCCAGGATACCCAGGCCCGGTGCGGCAAACGGTGTGGTGCCGAAGAAAGGCATGGGAATGGCGTTTTGAATCGCCGGTGTACCCGGCAGGGCCGACATGGTGAATGTGGAGGTGCCCAGCACAATCGCGGCAGGCATCAAGCGCGCCGGAATATTGGCTGCGCGAAACAGCGCTTGTGCCATGGGCGCAAGCACGAAGAAGGCCACAAACAGACTCACACCGCCATAAGTCACCAGCGCACCCGCCAACACCACCGCCAGCATGGCGCGGCGGGTGCCCAGCCGGGTGGTCATGAAGCTGGCAATCGCACGCACCGAGCCGCTGTCGTCCATCAGCTTGCCGAACACGGCACCAAGCAAAAACAGCGGGAAGAACTGCGCCAGAAAGCCCGCAGCCCCCTGCATGAAGGTCAGCGTCCAGTGGGCCAGCAGAGGCTCGCCCGCAGCGGCGGCGGCTACCGTCGCGGCCATTGGTGCGAGCAGCAACACGCTCCAGCCGCGGTAGGCCAGGCCTATGAGCAGCGCCAGGGCCGCCAGAATGCCGAGCAGCCCCAAGATCTGCATTCAGCGTTCTCCCTTGCGGTAGGGTTGCATCAAGGCCTGGGGGTAGCTGGCTTTGCGCGCCACCATGATCAAGGCCACGATGGACAACACATACGGCAGCATCAAATACACCTGGTACGGCAGCCAGGCATCACCCGACTGCTGCAGGCGCAACTGCAGCGCGTCAAAAAAGGCAAACAGCAGCGCGCCCAGCAGCGCCTTGCCGGGCCGCCATGAGGCAAACACCACCAGCGCCACGCAGATCCAGCCACGCCCGTTGACCATGTTGAAGAAAAACGCATTGAAGGCGGACAGCGTAAGGAATGCGCCCGCCACGCCCATCAACGCCGAACCGGCCACGATGGCGCTGGTACGCGTGGCCGCCACCGACACCCCTTGGCCTTCGGCGGCGCGCGGGTTCTCACCCACCATGCGAATCGCCAGGCCGGCCGGTGTGCGGTACAACACGTAGGCGATCAGCGGCACCAGCAGCAAGGCCAGCAAGGTCAGCGCAGACTGGTGTTGCAGTATGGGGATGGGCAGCCAGGCCATGTCGGCAAACGGCGTGATCGTGGGGGGCGTGTTCACCTTGGGAAAACTCACGCGATAACCAAAGTAGCTGAGTGCCGTGGCGAGCATGGTGATGCCCAGGCCCGAGACGTGTTGCGACAAGGCCATGCCGACGGTAAGCCATGCGTGCAGCAAGCCCAGCAGCGCGCCGACTGCAGCCGCCACAAACACACCGCCCCACAGTGGCGCACCCCAGTACACCGCCAGCCAGCCGGCGAATGCACCGGCCACCATGATGCCTTCTATGCCCAGGTTGAGCACGCCCGCGCGCTCACACAGCAGTACACCCAAGGTGCCGAGTAAAAGCGGCGTGGCGGTGCGCAAGGTGGCTTCCCAAAAGGCCGGGTTGGCCAGAATTTCGAGCAAGGCGTTCATTTCCAGCGCACCCGGTATTGCGTCAACATGCTGGCCACCAGCACCGACAGCAGCGAGGCGGCGACGATGACGTCGGCGATATAGGTTGGCACGTTGATGGCGCGGCTCATGCTGTCCGCCCCGACCAGCACACCCGCCACAAAAACGCTTGCGGCCAATACACCAATCGGGTGCAGCCCGGCCAGCATGGCGATGACGATGCCGGTGTAGCCATAACCCGGCGACATGTCCAGCGTGACATAGCCGGTGCGGCCCGCAACTTCTATGGCGCCCGCCAACCCGGCCAATGCACCCGACAACAAGGCCACCCACACCATGGTGCGTGTGACGCGCACACCGGCAAACGCCGCTGCGCGCGCATTGGCGCCGACGGCGCGGATGTTGAAACCCAGCACGCTGTACTTGAAGATGCACCACACCGCCAGCGCCAGGCCCATGGCGATCAGCAATCCGCTGTGCACACGGGTTTGGGCTATCAGCTTGGAAAGCTCCAGCCCCTCCTGCAGGCCCACGCTTTGGGGCCAGCCCATGGCGCCGGGGTCTTTCATGGGGCCGTCTAGCACCAGCGACACACCCAGCAGCATGATGAAGTTGAACAGCAGCGTGGTCACCACCTCATCCACACCCAGCCGGGTTTTCATCAAGGTCGGGCCTAGCAGCAACAAGGCCCCGGCCAGGGCCGCGGCCAGCAGCATCAGCGGAAACAGGACCCATGGCGACCATTCGAGGCCGGTGCCGCCGTGCAGGCCGCCGACCAGCACCGCCGCCAGCGCCCCGGCGTAGAGTTGGCCTTCGGCGCCAATGTTGAACAGCCTTGCCTTGAATGCCACGGTGGCCGACAGACCGGTGAGGATCAGCGGAATGGCGCGGGTAAGTGTTTCGCTGAGCGCGAACACCGAGCCGAAACCGCCTTTGAACAGCAGGGCATAGGTTTGCCCCACGGGTGCGCCAGCCCACAACACCAGCAGCGCACACACCAGCAAGGTGAAAACGGCGGCGCCTATCGGGGCCAGCAGCAAGGCCAGCGCGGAGCTGCTGTTGCGTTTCTCAAGCCTCATGCTGATGCCACCTCTTGTGCATCAAGCCCGGCCATCGCCAGGCCAATCTCGGCGCGACTCCATTCGGTGGCGGGGCGGGGCGTGCCGAGGTGGCCGCCGTGCATCACGGCCACGCGGTCGCCCAGCGTGAGCACTTCGTCCAGGTCGTCGGAGATCAGCAACACCGCGGCACCGGCATCGCGGGAGGCGATCAGGTGCTGCTGCACGGTGGCCACGGCGCCTATGTCCAGCCCCCAGGTGGGTTGGTGCGCGACGATCAGCCGAGGCGGCGTGCCGTCCGGCGCGAGCAGGGCGCGGCCCAGAATCAGCTTTTGCATATTGCCTCCCGACAAAGCGCGGGCCGGGGAAAACAAACCCCCGCCGCGTACATCAAAAGCCTGCACCACACGTGCTGCGTAGGCGCGCGCGGCGTTGCGCCGAATCCAGCCCCAGCGTGAAAAAATCCGGCTGTGCAGGCGCTCGGAAACAGCGTTTTCCCACAGCGGCAAATCGCCTACCACGCCCACACCGTGGCGGTCTTCGGGAATGCGCGCCAGACCCTGTGCCACCAAGATAGCCGGCTGGGCGCGTAGCGGCTGCCCCAGGAACTGCACGCTGCCGCCGCTGAGCGCGCGTGTGCCACACAACACCTCGGCCAAGGCCACTTGGCCATTGCCCGAGACACCGGCTACCGCCACGATTTCGCCGGCGTGCAGCTGCAGCGAGACATCGCGCAGCGGGTCTGCCGATACCGTGCTGGCGTGGTCCATCACACATACCGGCGCGCCCACATCTTGTGCCGGGCGGCGCACCGGCGCATCGACCGCATGGCCAACCATCCATTGGGCCAACTGGCTTTGTGTCAGCGCCTGCTCGGGGGTGTTAGGGGCTTCGGCCACGAGTTTGCCGTGGCGCAGCACAGCCACGCGGTGTGACACACGCAGCACCTCGCCGAGCTTGTGGCTGATGAAGATGATGGCCAAACCTTGCGCCACCATGTGGCTCAAGGTGTCGAACAAGGCCTCGCTTTCCTGCGGTGTGAGCACCGCGGTGGGCTCGTCCAGTATCAGGATGCGTGCGCCGCGGTAAAGCGCTTTGAGGATCTCCACCCGTTGGCGTTCACCCACCGACAAACCGGCGACACGTGCATCGACGTCGATGTGCAGCCCGAAACGTTGCGCCACCTCCTGTAGTTTGGCGCGGGCGGCCGTCGTGTCGGACACGGGGCGCCACCAAGCCTCGGTGCCGAGCATCACGTTGTCGAGCACGGAGAGGTTGTCGGCCAGCGCAAAGTGCTGGTGCACCATGCCCACGCCGGCTTGTAATGCCGCACGGGGCTGGCCCGGTGGCAGCGGTTGACCAAACACACTGATGTGGCCGCTGTCCGCCACGTAATGGCCAAACAGTATGGACATCAGTGTCGACTTGCCGGCACCGTTCTCGCCCAACAGCCCCAACACTTCGCCGGACTCCAAGGCCAACGAAATATCGCTATTGGCTTGAACGTTTCCGAAGCGTTTTGATATTTTCGTTAAACGTAACACTTTGACTCAGGTATTGGGTGGTAGATATGAACGAATGGCGGTCAATATGTGTTCTTTTGTGGCTAGTTAATAAGTTGATCCGATCTGTTATCAATCATATAGTTTGACGAGCGTGACATGGGGACGAACGCTGGTAAGCTCGTAACATAAGTGTGTGGCACTTGTGCCTTGTAGATGTCAAGGGCCGGTGCACATTTCAAAACGTTTGCAGTCAGTTGAATTACGAGAGACCTGTGCCGCCTGCAAGTTATGGCAGGCGAGTACAAACCAAGCGCATCATGGAACAAAAAAAACTATTGATCGTAGACGACAGCCGAGTGTCGCGCATGATGATTCGCAGCCTGGTGCAAGCCAAGCGGCCACATTGGACTTTGCTGGAAGCAGCCAACGGGGATGAAGCCCTGGCCAGCGTGGCGGAGGGCGGTGTTGACTACTGCACGATGGACATCAACATGCCCGGCATGGACGGCACCGAGGTGACTGAACGGCTGCTTAAAAAACACCCAACCGTACGCTTGGTCCTTTTCTCGGCGAATGTGCAGGAAAGCCAGAAGGCGCGTGCTTCGGCATTGGGCGTGTTGTTTGTGGCCAAACCCGTGACGGAACGCAGCGTGTCCGAAGCGCTGCAGTATTTCGAGTCCACCCCCTCATGAAAATCGACGGTTTGCACCTAGACGCATTGACCGAAATCTTCAATGTCGGGGCAGGGCGGGCCGCCGCGAGTTTGAGCGAAATCGTCGGCGAAGAAGTCAAGTTGTCGGTGCCCGAGGTCAAGTTCTACCATCGCAACGACATCTCTGCTGGCACGCTTTCACTGACCGGCGCGCGTGTCGGGGCCGTGCGCCAGCGCTTCAGCGGGCAGCTCAACCTTGACGCCTCGCTGATGTTTCGCGAAGAACGTGCGCTGGAAATCGTGCAAGACATGTTGCACTCGCAGATGGGCTTGGAAGATCTGGTCGAGTTTGAGCAAGAGGCCATGTGCGAGTTGGGCAACATCATCATGAATGGCTGCATGGCGGCCATCTCCGACCTGCTGGCCATTCCTTTTGCGAGCACGCTGCCAGAGTATCTGGTGGACGATGCCGGTGCGGTGCTGAAAACGTTGGCCTCGAGTTCCTCGCAGCCGGTGATTTTGGTGTTGCACATGGATTTGACGATTGAAAAACGTGCCATCCATGGCTATCTGGTTTTTTTGCTGAGTTCAGACTCCTTGAACGAGTTGCTGGACGCTCTGAACAGGTTTTTGGATCGCATCTGAGCGCGTTGTCATGAAGGCCTCTTCTGCCGCTGTTCCACTGCCTTGGGGGCAAGTGTCGGATGTGCTCGCCATGGGCGTGGTGATCTTGGATGCTGACGGTCGTGTGCAGCACTGGAACGCCTGGATGAAACGGCACAGCGGCGTGACGCCTGAGGAGGCGCATGGCCGTATGCTGCAGGACATCTGGGGTGCGGGCATGAGTGCCCCTTTTCTGCGCGCCCTGGGCAACGCTTTGCAGTACGACTTGCCCGTGGTGATGTCCAACGTGCTGCACCGCCACCCCTTGCCGCTGTTTCGTCTGCTGGCCGGCGCGCTGCCAGAGGTAGGGGTGCGCACCCGTATTCCGCAGACCATCACCTTGATCCCGCTGCAGGCCGATGCCGCGGATAGCACGGCAACACGGCATTGCGTGATCCAAATCGTTGACACCAGTTTGTTCATACACCGGGAGAAGGTGCTGCAGTCGCGCAGCGAACAACTCAGCAAAGAGGTCGTGATCGATGGCTTGACTGGCGTCTACAACCGCAAGTTTTTCAACCAGCGTCTGCCGGTGGAGTTAAGCCGGGCCCTGCGCAGCGACAGTGCCTTGTCGCTGATCATGATGGATGTGGACTGCTTCAAGAACTACAACGATAGTTATGGCCACCCGGCCGGCGACCGTGTGTTGCAAGCGCTGGCAAAAACGGTGCAGCAGCAGTTGAGCCGCCCATCGGATCTTTTGGCGCGTTACGGCGGAGAGGAATTCATCATGATTCTTTCCGGCTCCGAGCAGATCGGGGCTCAGCAACTGGCCGAGAGAATCCGTTTGGCGATTGCGGCTTTGGCGCTGCCCCACGCTTACTCGCATGTGGCGCCATACGTCACCGTCAGCCTAGGCGTGACCACTTGTGTGCCGCAAGGCGTGCACAACCCCGAAGACGCGCTGGAGTCTGTTGACCAGGCGCTGTATGCCGCCAAACGCAATGGACGCAACACCACACTGTGGTTGCCTATGCGTGATGGGGCGCTGTCAGAATCAACGGTGGTGCCAACATCCGGTTCCATGACAGCCGTTTCGGAAAAGACCTCTACGCCAGATTTCTCAGTTTCTGGCAGCGACAGCCTGGGGCTCTGAGGATCAGGGCGAGTCGCCGGGGCAGCAGAAGGTAGATAGGCCGCAACGCAAGCGCTGCGGCCCAGTGTTCGGCTTATTTTTCCCAGTAGCGGCGCGACCGGGCTGCATATCCGGCAAAAACTGTACTTGCCGGGACTTCTTTTCGCCGTTACTTGGCTGTTGACTTGGGTTGGCTGTCGTCGACTTTGATGGTGAGCTTGCCGGCCAGAATATCGGCCTCGCGTGTTTTGACCTTGGCCACAATTTCGGCCGGCACCTTTTTCTCGAACGTGCCCAATGGCGCCAGTTCGGAACCCTTGTGTTTCATCATCGAGTATGGGCCGTAGTCTTCAGCGGCAAACTTGCCTTCCTTGACCAGCTTGATCGCGCGGTCGGCTGAAGGTTCGAAGTTCCAGAGCGCCGACGAGACCACGGTTTCGGGGTATTGCGCTTGGGTGTTGATGACGTTACCGATCGCCAGCTTGCCTTTTTCCTTGGCCGCGTCGCTCACGCCAAAACGCTCGGCGTACAACACATCGGCGCCTTTGTCTATCATGGCGAACGCGGCTTCCTTGGCTTTGGGCGGATCGAACCAGCTGTTGATGAAGCTCACGCTGAACTCCACCTTGGGATTGACTTCCTTGGCACCGGCCATGAAGGCGTTCATCAGCCGGTTGACTTCAGGAATGGGAAAACCACCAACCAAGCCGATCTTATTGGTTTTGGTCATGCCGCCCGCGACCAGGCCGCTGAGGTAGGCCGGCTCCTGGATGTAGTTGTCAAACACCGAGAAGTTGGGTGCCTGTGGTTTGCCGGACGAGCCCAGCAAGAAGGCCACCTTGGGAAAGTCTTTGGCCACCTTGCGCGCAGCGGCCTCGACGGCGAAGGCTTCGCCCACGATGAGTTGGTTGCCACCGGTGGCATATTCGCGCATCACACGCTCGTAGTCGGCGTTGGCGACGTTTTCACTGGCCTTGTACTCGATTTCGCCACGCGCCTCGGCCGCCTTCAGCGCCTTGTGCAAGCGGCTCACCCACTGCTGCTCAAACGGCACGGTATAGACCGCCGCCACCTTCAACTTGGCCTGCGCCATGGCGGGCAGCGGCAAGGACATTGCAATCGCCAGACTGCTCAGGCTCAACGCACCAAGCAGATAACGCCGAGACGGATCAGAAGCAAAGCCGGTCATAAAACCTCCATTTATTTTGAAGAAACCAACGAGCAAAAAACGAGCCACGGAACTAAGCACACTCCCAGGTTGCGCACTTTGTGTCGCGCCCACCCCACCCCCTTGCAGGGGGCAACATTTGCAGCCTGGCAAAGCCAGTTCCGCGATGTTCCCCTATCGGGCCACTCTTGTCATTGAGTTCCGAAGATGCGGTCACCGGCGTCACCTAAGCCGGGGAGGATATAGCCGTGGTCGTTGAGTTGGCGGTCGATGGCAGCGGTGTAGATTGGCACGTCCGGGTGGGCTTTGTGCAATGCCGCAATGCCCTCGGGGCAGGTCAGCAGGCAGACGAACTTGATCGACTTGGGGTTCAGTTCTTTCAGGCGGTCCACCGCAGCGATGGCCGAGTTGCCGGTGGCCAGCATGGGGTCGACGATGACGATGTCGCGCTCCTGCATGTCCTTGGGCATCTTGAAGTAGTACTCCACGGCGACCAGGGTTTTCGGGTCGCGGTACAGACCGACGTGGCCGACGCGCGCGCCGGGCACAACGCTGAGCATGCCTTCCAGAATGCCGTTGCCGGCACGCAGTATGGACACGAAGACCAGCTTCTTGCCGTCGATGATGTTGGACTTCATGTGCTCCAACGGCGTTTCCACATCCACTTCCTGCATGGGCATGTCGCGCGTGACCTCGTAGGCCATGAGGGAACTCAGCTCGTTGAGCAGACGGCGGAAGGTGTTGGTGCTGGCGTCTTTGCGGCGCATCAGCGTGAGCTTGTGTTGGACCAGCGGGTGGTCGACCAGGTGTACGTTATTCATATTTAATATTGTGTCTCTGTTTTAGCCGTCTTTAGAAAACAGTGCCATCACTCACGATGTTCAGCGGCGGTGTGCCACCTCGCAAGCGTTGTGCCAAGACCCGGCCGGTGGCCCAGGTGCCGCCCTCCAGCACACAGGCCAGGGGCATGGTGTCGGCCGACAGTTCCAGCTCCTTGCGTACCAGCGGTGCGAGTTCGTCGAGCAGCGCCACCGTCAGAGCGCGCCATTCCACGATCAATTCGTCGTGTGCCTGCCAGGCTTGTTGCGCCAGTCTCGGGTCTTTGAGTTGCAGCACACCGGCATCCAGGAAAAGCCCGCCATTGCGGTATTCGGGCAGACCGGTCAGGTCGTCAAGGCCACGCACGGTCACGCCCGCCCAACTAAAGGGTTCGAGCAACGAGTAGCTCAGCCACTGCGAGAGTTTGTGGAAGGGCATCCAGCCGTTGCTGAGGCCGGGGCCGGATACGGCAGCGTGGCGCCAGCAGTCGCCTAGGGCGATGCCGCCGAGCTGGTTGGCAGACGGCCAGATAGGCGACAGGGTCGCCAGAAGTTCGGCCAGGATGTCGTGCGCCGAGACCTCGGCCGTGGCGGGCACCGCCACACCATTGGCGCCAGCCAATACATCGAACAAACCGCCGGGACGGCCTTTGGGGCCAAAGCTTGCGGGCTGCTCGGCCAGGGTTTCGCCCAGGCGGCGCAACAACACCACGCGGCCCTCCAGGCCAACCAAGGGGTTGTCTGCCGTGACCTGAAAAGCTTCGGCCAACTGCGCGCTGGTGATGCGCCGCAAACCTTGGGCATCGACCTGCAGCGGATGTTCGGCCTCGCTGGAGAAAAGCCCCGCCATGAAGGCGTGTAAGCTGGCAACGCCAAGTCCCTCGGAACGGCTAAAGCTTTTGCCGCTGCCGGCCTCCAGGTATTTCCAGTCGGCGCCTGCGCCCGCGTCCAGCAAAACACTGACCACGGCCAGGTCTATCCAGGTGCGCGCGCGGTCTGCGGCGTGTAGGTGGCCCTTGGCGCCCATGGCGGAATCGAGCACGGCCTTGCGGTCCACTTGGCCGGCCTCGAAATGGCGCCAACGGCTATGGAACGGGATGTTGAGAGCGGGGTAGTTGTAGCGCGTGACGGCAGCCACTTCCTGCGCCGCAGTCGCCATGGCACTGTTGTCGACGCTGAACCAGCGCGACTCGCCAGCGCGCGCGCGCGCAAGCAGCGCCTGCGCCCTTGCACGGACTGCCTTTGTGGTGCGCAAAAGGGCTACAGCGCTCTCCGGGTCTGCGTAAGATGCTTCTGAATTCATAGTGATCGTCATGCGTCCAGTTCCCGTCCCTTGGCGATTTTCAGCTCGGCAGCGTCGGGTACGGCACCTGGGGTGAAGTAGCCCGCGGCCATTTTGGCGTCCATCTCGACACGGGCGTCGGCCGGGATCAAATCGTCGGGGATGTTCACGCGCACACCGACCTCGATGCCCGAGCCGGTGATGGCGTCGTACTTCATATTGCTCATAGACACCAGGCGATGGATCTTCTTGATGCCCAGCCAGTGAAAGACGTCGGGCATCAACTCCTGGAAGCGCATGTCCTGCACGCCGGCCACACATTCGGTGCGTGCGAAATATTGGTCAGCGGTGTCGCCTCCCACCTGGCGCTTGCGTGCGTTATAGACCAGGAATTTGGTGACCTCGCCCAAGGCGCGGCCTTCCTTGCGCGAGTAGGCCACCAGGCCGACCCCGCCGCGCTGGGCGCCCAGAATGCATTCTTCAATCGCGTGGGTGAGGTAGGGGCGGCAGGTGCAGATGTCAGAGCCGAACACGTCCGAGCCGTTGCATTCGTCGTGGATGCGCGCGGTGAGTTCAACCTCGGGGTTGGCCAGGTCGCGCGGGTTGCCGAAGATGTAAATGGTCTGGCCGCCAATCGGGGGCAGAAAAACCTCCAGGTCGGAACGCGTCACCAACTCGGGGTACATCCCGCCGGTTTCTTCAAACAATACGCGACGCAGGTCGGTTTCCGAGCAATTGAAGCGGCGCGCCACTTCGGGCAGGTACCACACGGGCTCGATCGCGGCCTTGGTGACGAGTGCTGCGCCATTCGGTGTGAGGAACTTGCCGTCGGCCTTGAGGCGCCCCTTTTGCAGCGCCTCTATCACCTCGGGCAGGATCACGTGGGCCTTGGTCACGGCGATGGTGGGGCGGATGTCGTAGCCCGCGGCCAGTTCGCTGGCAAACGCGTCTTGCACCATGCCACCCCAGGGGTCGAGCGAGACGATCTTGCCGGGCTCGCTCCACTGTGGATAGGGGCCGATGATGTCGGTGGGCGCGGTGTTGGTCAGGTCGGCCTTGTGTTTGGGCGACAGCGCGCCAGCCGCCACGGCCAGCGCACGGTAAATGCTGTAGGAGCCGCTGTGGGTGCCGATCACATTGCGGTGACTGCGTTTGGTGGTGGTGCCGACCACCGGCCCGCGTTCGGCGGCGCTGGCGGCGGCCCAACGGATGGGCAGGGCGCCAAAGCCGCCCGCGTGCGAGGTCAGGCGGATGTGGGCGCCGTTGTTGGGCTGGGCTGTATTGGCGCTGGGGGTGGCCGTTGAGGAGGGCGGCACCGAAGAGGCTGGGGTCTTGCTTGCGAGGTCGGTCGACATGTGGATTCCTCAAAAAATACAATGTAGCGGCGCGGTGTCACGCTGACAAGTTGCCGCTTTCCACGAGCGCAATATTCATGCCGACAAGCTGGGGGGCCTCTGCTGAGGTGTAGACCACCTTGTTAATGCTTGGCCTGCGCGTGCTGTGCTCGAAACAATGCACGTTTGCGTGGTTCCGAGAACATTGAGCCGGCTTCGGTGGAAGCCTTGTTTCACGACGACGCGGAGCGAAAGCAAATGCGCGGTGTGCAGAAGAAATGGAACAAGGTCAGGGTGTAGATGTTTGCCGAGGCCGGGCCTTTGGATCTCGGCGCGCTTGAGTCGATGTTGTTGCGCATGGCCAAGATCAACTATGTTTTCATGCAGTTGAGTGCGCGCCTCTTTCAGCAAAAATTCCAGGCAGAGTGGCGGACCTGAGTCTGCCTGGCGTCGTGGATGTCTGCACGACAGAGCCCGCGAGCCGGCCTGGCGCGGATCATGGGCCGAGTGGTTTTATGCCGTCCGTATGTTTTGCCTCTTGCCGCGGGTGCCGACCAGCCAGCCGGCCAGCGCCATGCAGGCCAGCCAGCCGGTGCCGGGTTCAGGCACATTGTTGACGGCCACGCGGACAAGGCTGGCCGAGGTTTCTTCGTCGATGTCCAACCGACCGGCGCCGCCGCCTGGCGGCCCTATCAGGGTCAGGAAACTGGTGATGGTGCTGCCCGGCAGCAAGCTGTCCCATTGCAAGCCGTCTACGTAGGGCGTGGTGCCGATGTTGAGGTCGAAGCCGAACAGCTCTGTGGTCAGGCCGTTGATCACCGGGGCCGTGCCCTTGAATATGAGCTCCATGGCGCCACTGACACTGGAGCTGCCGAGAAAGAACGGCCCCACATTGAAGGTTCTGAGTGCGCCGTCGTTCCAGCTGAAAGTGCCTTGAACCTGGGTGATCAAGGGAAAACTGCCAGAGGCCGAGGTGGTGCCCGAGACGTCGAAACGCAGGTCGGCGCTCACCACGGTGCCGGCCGCCAGGTAGGGATTGCCTCCGCCGGGCCCGGAGCCTACGGTGGATTGACCGGTGAGATGCACCGGGGTGGCTGCAGCGGGGACGGCCAGCAGCATGCTTGCCAGCGCGGCGGCGGCAACTGTGGCTGCGGCCTTGGCCGAGGCCCAGCTTGAAACGATTGGGTATGGCATGGAGATCTCCATCGTGAGGTAGGCGTAGCCAACGCATCAAGCGCATGAATGGGGCGACCGCTGTCTGTGCATTGGAATGTGGCCGGAATATGCGCCTGGCTGCTGTCCAAGTCCAGGGGCTGTACCGGACTTCCGGGACGGCGCTGGCGTGTGATGCCGGGCGGGCATCGGACTACACTGCGGCCATGTCGCATGCTGTACTGGTGGTGGAGGACGATCCTGCCTTTCGCGCGGCCGTGACCGAGGCGCTCGAAGGTGCGGAGGATTTGCGCCTGGTGGGCGTGGCCGACGACCTGCCCGAGGGTCTGCGCCTGCTGGCGTTGACCGCACCCGACGTGCTGCTGGTTGACATCGGCCTGCCCAGTGGCAGCGGCATCGAGTTGATTCGCCGCGCCGAAGAGTCGTTGCCGCAATGCCATTCCATGGTGGTCACGGTGTTTGCCGATGACAGGGTCGTGACGCAGTGTATAGAGGCCGGTGCGGTGGGTTATCTGCTCAAGGATGCACGCGGCATGGATGTGGTCGAGTCGATTCGCCAACTGTGTGCCGGCGGCAGCCCCATCAGCCCGGCGATCGCCCGGCGGCTGCTCAAGCGTTTCGGCGCCCCCACGGCTGACCCGCAGGCCACGGACGCGCCTGCGGCCGATGCCCAGCGCGCGCTGCTTTCCAGCCAGGAGCGGCATGTGCTGCAGCTCAGTGCCAAGGGTTACAGCTACGAGGAAATTGCCAGCCTGCTGAAGCTCTCCAGGCACACGGTGGAAACCTATGTGAAACGTATCTACCGCAAGCTGCAGGTCCATACCAAGACCGAAGCGGTGTACGAGGCGCGCAAGATGGGGTTGGTGGATGACTGAGGCCAAGCCCGCAACGGCCGGGCCGGATCCGCTGCGCGAGCGGGTGCGCGAGGATTCCGTGGCCTTGTTCATGGCCCACTGGCGGGTGTCGCTGGTGGCCGCGTCCATGGTGACGGTGGCTGCCGCCTTGGGTGGACACGAGTTTGTCGCCGAGCGTGTGCGCATGCTCTGGGCCGGGGTGATTCTGGCCAACTATTTTCTGCAAGGTCTGGTGGTACTGCAGATGGAGCGCGCGCCCTCGCTACGCGAAGGCATTGCGCGCTGGATGCCGTGGTTGCTGCTGTCTATTTTTGTCAGCAGTGCGGGCTGGGGTCTGGTGCCGTGGCTGCTGCTGCAGGCACCGGTGTCGGTGCTGGTCTTTGCCAGCCTGTTCAATGCCATGCTGATTTTTTGTGTGGTCAATGCGCCGGCCACACCGCCCATGCAGGCTTGTGCGGTCCTGCCGGTGGCCGTGGTCAACACCGCGGCGCTGCTGCAGCATCCAACGTTGCCGTATGCCATGCCCATGGCCGCGGGCTTTGGCGCCTTGTACGGTGTGATTCTGTTGTTTGGTGTGCGAGTGCAAGGCGCGTTGCGCGCCTCCATGCGCGAGCGGCATGTGGCGCGTGATCTGGCGCACGAGTTGGGGCTGCACCAGCAGCGCTTGATGGAGGTGGAGCGTGAACGCACCTTGCTGCTGGAGCGGCACCGGTTGATGCAGGACATGCACGATGGCCTGGGTTCTTCGCTGGTGTCGGCGCTGGCGCACGCCGAGCGTGGCCAGCTGCAACCCGATGAATTGGTGCATACCCTGCATGAGTGCCTGGACGACTTGCGCGTGGTGATCGACTCGCTGGAGCCCCTGGACCACGATCTGGTGGCGCTCCTGGCCACGTTGCGCTTTCGCACCGGGCGTCGGCTCGAACAAGCCGGCATTCAATTGCAGTGGGAGATGCAAGACCTGCCGCCGTTGCACTGGCTGGGCCCGCCCGAGGCTTTGCAGGTGATGCGCATCGTGCAGCAGGCTTTGAGCAACATCATCCAGCACGCACGGGCGCAGCGTGTGTGTATCAGCGCGGCGGCTGGAGCCCAGGAGGTGGAAGTGTGTATCACCGACGACGGCCAGGGTTTTGATGCCACGATGCCGCCGTCAGGGCGCGGGCTGCGCTCGATTCAGCAGCGTGCCCAGCGCCTGGGAGGGCGGGTCGAGATCCACTCCGAGCCGGGCCAAGGGAGCTGTATGTGGTTGCGGCTGCCCATTGAGAGAGTGCCGCTGCCGGCGGAGAAGAGGCCGCCGGGCCAGGCCCCGGTCAGTTGATCAGCCGGGTGAGTACGGCGGTGAGGTTGCGTGTGCAGTAGATGGGAATGTCGGCCAGTCTGACCCAGCGAAATGCGTCGGCCTCGGGTGTGGCCACACCGGTGCGGAAGTGCGGGAAGAAGCTGGTGCACTGGCACCGCGCCAGGTCCCAGTCGGCGGTGTTCAGCTGGGTCTTGAACAGGTGCAGGTTCTTCTTCGAGGTGTAGGTCATGAGACCGAGTTCTTCCAGCGCTTCGGGTTGCAGCGTGATGCCGGTTTCCTCAAAGGTTTCACGCACAGCCGCCTGCACCGGCGTTTCGCCTGGTTCGGCGCCGCCCTTGGGAATGTCCCAGTGGGGTTGGTCGGTGACGTGCGCGAGCAGCACTGAGCGATGTTCGTTCAGTATCAGTACGCCATAAGAGACTGGTTTGGGCATGGTGTCCGTCGCGACGTCTTGGGCCGGCGACGATAGCTGTGCTTGCTATCAACAGTGTAGCTGGCTAGGCACATCCTGAGAGCGCCCATGGTCATTTGACTTTAAAGCCCTAAGTTGGCAACCGTGGCCTATGGCGGTACGCGGCCAAACACCTGGCCGATATGCGCCAGCGTGCTGGCATGCCAGGGCTGGAACTGCGCCCAGTTGAAGCGCCATTCCCAATAACCTTCCCCCTTGCCGGGCAGGTTCATGCGGTCGGCGGCGCCCAGGCCCAGCACGTCTTGCAGCGGCACGATGGCGGTGTCGGCCACGCTGGCCATGGCGCTGCGTATCAATGCCCAGTGGATGTCGTGGTCCAGTGATTCCGGCGCGCGGCCCAGGTAGGCGGCGACGTGGCTGCGTTCCTCGGCGCTGGCTTCGTGCCACCAGCCCTGGGTGGTATTGTTGTCGTGGGTGCCGGTATAGGCCACGGTGTTGCGGTCGTAGTTGTGCGGCAGGTAGGCGTTGTCGGCATTGCCACCGAATGCAAAGTGCAGGATGCGCATGCCAGGGAAATTGAACTGGCGGCGCAACGCGTCCACTGCGGGTGTGATGATGCCCAGGTCTTCGGCGATGATGGCCAACGGCCCGAGCGCGGCGTGCACGGCTTCGAACAACGCGGCGCCGGGGGCCGGCAGCCAGCGGCCATGTATGGCCGTGGGCTCGGAAGCCGGCACTTCCCAGTAATCGGCAAAACCGCGGAAGTGGTCGATGCGCACCAGGTCGACCAGACCGAAGGTGTGGCGTATGCGTGTAATCCACCAGGCAAAACCTTCATCGGCATGGGCCGACCAGCGGTACAGCGGGTTGCCCCAGCGTTGGCCGGTGGCGCTGAAGTAGTCGGGCGGAACACCCGCGACCACGCGCGCGCGGCCATGGGTGTCGAGTTCAAACAGTTCCTGCCTGGCCCAGACTTCGGCGCTCTGGTAGGCGATGAAGATCGGTGCGTCGCCGATGATGCGTATGCCGCGTGTATTCGCATAGGCCTTGAGGCGCGCCCAATGGTCAAAAAAACGCCATTGGCAGAATTTCCAGAAAGCGATGCGTTCGGCGTGTTTTTCTCGCGCCGCCGCCAGCGCCGCGGGTAACCGTTGGGCCAGCCCATCGGGCCAGGTGTTCCATTCGGCCCAGGCGTGGGACTCGGCCAAGGCCATGAACAGGGCGTAGTCGTCCAGCCAGGCCGCGTGGGTGGTGCAAAAGCGCTGGTAGTCGGCGAGTTGCTCGGGGGTGGCGCGGGCGCTGAACCGGCGTGCGGCGTTTGACAGCTGCTGCGTACGCCACGGCACCATACGGGCGAAATCGACACGGTCGTCACCAAAGGGTGGGTCTGCCCGCAATTCACCTGCGGGCAGCCAGCCCTGTTGCTGCAGATCGGCCAGATCGATGAGCAGCACATTGCCAGCAAAGGCCGAACTGCTCATATAGGGTGAGTTGCCCGGGCCTATATCGCCCAAGGGCAGAATTTGCCAATAGGTCTGGCGTGCAGCGGCCAGCCAATCGACAAAGTGGTAGGCGTCGGGGCCGAAGTCACCCGAACCATGCGGGCCAGGAAGAGAGGTCGGGTGCAACAGGATGCCGCTGGCGCGCGAGAGGTTCATGGCAGATCACCGATTTCAAGCAAGGATTAAAGAGTTGCCGGCGGCGTGAGATCGGCGCCCGCCACGGCCAGCAGCACCAGGCTGTTGGCGGGCACGCTGTAAGGGGTTTCGCCCTGGCCATGCCAGTTGGCCTGGCCCAAGGCGTGGCTGGAGTCGAGCACGGCCTGCCATACGCCGGCGGGCAGCAGAAAGTCCTGTGGCTGCGCCTCGGCGTTGACCAGCAGCAGCAGCGGTGCCGCCGCACGGCCCGGGCGACCAATCAGGCAACCCAGTAAGCGGTTGTGTGGCGCCGCCCAGGCGTCGCCCTGCAAGGGTGTGCCATCGGCCTGCAGCCAGGCCAGGTCGTGCAGGCCGCGCACGTCGGGGTGGCCGCTGTACCAGCGGTTGTCAAATGGCAGCGCTTTGCGGCGCAGCCACAACACCCGCGCAGTGAAGGCCACGAGATCGCTGTCGGCCTGGCTCCAGTCTATCCAGGTGGTGGCGTTGTCCTGGCAGTAGGGATTGTTGTTGCCTTGTTGGCTGTGGCCCAGCTCGTCGCCTGCCGCCAGCATGGGTGTGCCCTGGGCCAGCAAGGTGGTGGCCAGCAGGGCGCGCTGCAGGCGGGCGCGCAGGGCGAGTACTTCTGGCTGTGCGCTGGGGCCTTCTGCGCCGCAGTTGTAGCTCATGTTGTGGCTATGGCCGTCGCGGTTGTTTTCGCCGTTGGCCTGGTTGTGGCGTTCGTTGTAGCTCAGCAGGTCGAGCAGGGTGAAGCCGTCGTGCGACACCACGTAGTTCACCGATTCGCTGGGCGCACGTTGACGTAACTGGTACAGGTCGGACGAACCACACAGGCGCATGGCGAAGCTGCCACGGTTGGCGACCTCGGGAGCACTGTCGCCCGGCAGGGCGCCCAGCACCCAGAAGCTGCGCATGCCATCGCGGAAGTGGTCGTTCCACTCCAGCCAGCCGCGAGGAAAGCCGCCAACCTGGTAACCGCCGGGCCCTATGTCCCAGGGCTCGGCGATCATCTTCACGCGCGACAGCACCGGGTCCTGCGCTACCGCTGTGAAAAACGCGCCGTTGCGCTCAAACCCATGGTCACCACGTCCCAGCACCGGAGCCAGGTCGAAGCGAAAGCCGTCCACATGCATGTCGCTGACCCAGTAGCGCAGGCTGTCCATGACCATTTGCAGCACGCGCGGATGCCGGATGTCGACGGTGTTACCGGTGCCGGTGCTGTTTTCGTACAAAGCCGGGTTGTCGCTTTGCAGGCGGTAGTAGCTGGCGTTGTCGAGTCCGCGAAAGCTCAGGTTGGGTCCGGTGTGGTCGGATTCGGCGGTGTGGTTGTAGACCACATCCAGAAAAACTTCCAGGCCGGCAGCATGCAGCGCTCGGACCATGTCGCGGAACTCGTCGCGCGGACTGCGGCCGTTCTGGCCGCTGGCCAGCGCAGGGTTGACACAAAAGAAGCCCAGCGAGTTGTAGCCCCAGTAGTTGGTGAGGCCCAGGCTGTGGAGACGCTCTTCGTCGACCTTGAAATGCACCGGCAGCAGGCTCACGGCCGTCACGCCCAGACGCTGCAGGTGGGCGATGGACGCGGGATGGGCCAGCCCGGCGTAGCTGCCGCGCAGAGCTTCAGGCAACTGCGGATTGAGCTTGGAGAAACCTTTGACATGCAACTCGTACAACACGGTGCTGGCCAGTGGCGTATGGGGCGCGGTGTCGTTACCCCAGTCATAGGCATCGTGCACCACGCGGGCCTTCAAGGCTGTGGCCGCGTTGTTGCGGGTTTCCACGTGCTGCAAGTGCTCGGGTTCACCGGCGAAATGTTCATCGCCCCAGACAAAGCTGCCAACGATGTCGCGGGCATAGGGGTCGAGCAACAACTTGGAGGCATCGAACCGGTGGCCGCGATCGGGCCGCCAAGAACCGTAGGCGCGCAGGCCGTAGATCAGGCCCGGCTGTGCGCCGGACAAAAAGCCGTGCCATACGTCACCGGTGTGCTCGGGCAACTTGGCGCGGGCGATTTCGGTTTTGCCATCTGGGCTGAACACACACAGCTCCAGGGCCTGGGCATGGGCCGAGAACACCGCAAAATTGATACCGTGCCCGTCCCAATGTGCGCCCAGCGGCCACGGTTGACCGGCCTGCAGGCTCAGCACCTGCATGGCGGGCACATTGGGCGTGAGCCCCTTGAGTACGAGTCCCTTGGGCTGGGTGCGCGTGGGCAGGGTCATGCTGGCAGATCCGTCCATTCAAACACCACGGTGGCCAAGGGCGGGAGTGTGAGCAGCAGGGACTGGGGCCGTCCATGCCAGGCCACGGGTTCGGTGCGCGCAACACCCATGGGTGTGCCGACATTGCTGCCGCCGTAAAAGTGCGAGTCGGTGTTGAGCCGCTCGCGGTATTCACCGGCTGCAGGCACGCCCAGCCGGTAGTGGTGCCGCACCTCGGGCGTGAAGTTGCACACCACCAGGATGTGGCTGCCTGGGGTATTGCCGCGACGCACAAAACTTAACACGGAGTTTTCAGCGTCCTTGTGTTCTATCCACTCGAAGCCTTCGGGCCGGCCATCCAGTTCGTGCAAGGCTGGTGTGCTGCGGTACAGGTGGTTCAAGTCGCGCACCAGGGACTGCACACCCGCGTGTTGTGGGTCGGTGAGCAGATGCCAAGGCAGGCTTTGGTCGTGGTTCCACTCGCTGTCCTGGCCAAACTCGCAGCCCATGAACAGCAGTTTTTTACCCGGGTGGGCAAACATGAAGCCCAGGTAGCTGCGCAGATTGGCAAATTTTTGCCAGCGGTCGCCGGGCATTTTGCCCAGCAGCGAGCCTTTGCCGTGGACCACCTCGTCGTGTGAAATCGGCAGCACGAAGTTTTCGTCAAACGCGTAGACCAGGCCGAAGCTCATTTCGTTCTGGTGGTAGCGCCGGTACAGCGGGTCGCGTGCCATGAACGACAACGTGTCGTGCATCCAGCCCATGTTCCACTTGTAGTGAAATCCCAGGCCACCGGCATAGGTGGGGCGCGACACGCCCGGGAACGCGGTGGACTCTTCAGCCAAGGTCATGGCCTCGGGGCGTTCCTTGCCCAGCACCTCGTTCATGCGTTTCAGGAAGGCAATCGACTCCAGGTTTTCGCGGCCGCCGTGGACATTCGGAATCCAGCCGCCCTCCGGGCGGCTGTAGTCGCGGTAGAGCATGGAGGCCACGGCATCGACGCGCAAGCCATCGACGCCAAAACGCTCCAGCCAGTACAAGGCGTTGCCGAGCAGAAAGTTGCTGACCTCGGTGCGGCCGAGGTTGTAGATCAGCGTATTCCAGTCGTTGTGAAAGCCCTCGCGTGGATCAGCGTGTTCATACAGTGCCGTGCCGTCGAACTGGCCCAGGCCATGGGCATCGGTGGGGAAGTGCGCTGGCACCCAGTCCAGGATCAGCCCCAGACCTTTGGCGTGGCAGGCTGCGACGAAGCGTTGAAAACCTTCGGGTGTGCCAAAACGTGCCGTCGGCGCATACAGGCCGACGGGCTGGTAGCCCCAGGAGCCATCAAACGGATGCTCGCTGATGGGCAGCAGCTCCAGGTGGGTGAAGCCCATGCCTGCAGCGTAGGGGATCAGTGTTTCAGCCAGTTCGTCCCAATCCAGCCAGCGGTTGCCGTCTTCGACCTTGCGGCGCCACGAGCCCAGATGCACCTCGTAAATGCTGATCGGTGCGCCCAGCGCGTTGGCGGCTTGGCGTTCGGCCTTGGCTGGCACCATCGCGGGCATGGCGGCGACCACACTGGCGGTGGCGGGGCGCAGTTCCGCCTGGCGGGCGTAAGGGTCGGCACGCGGCGGCAGGGCATGGCCATCGGCGGCGCGCAGTTCGAATTTGTAGCGTGCGCCCGCGGTGACGCCGGGCAAGAACAATTCCCAAATGCCGCGCTCTGCGCGTTTGCGCATGGGGTGGCGCCTACCGTCCCAGAAATTGAAGTCACCGACCACGCTGGCGCGGCTGGCATTGGGCGCCCAGACGGCGAAACATGTGCCCACCACACCATCAATGGTGGTGGGATGGGCTCCCAGGACTTCGTAAGGGCGCAAGTGTGTGCCTTCACCAAGCAGCCACAGATCTGTTGCACTGAGCACCAGGCCAAAACGAAACGGATCTTCTTCGGTGGTGACGCTGCCACCTTGCCAGGTGATGCGCAGCAGATAGTGGTAGGGGGCGGACAAGGTGCAATCACCGTCGAAGACCCCGTCTGCGTGTACACGGCTCAGGTTGCCCAGCAGTTGCGCGCTTGTAGGGTGCAGCACCTCGACCGCCAAAGCCGTAGGCAGGAAGGCGCGTATCGCCACCCGTCCGCCTGGCTGCAGATGTGGGCCGAGAACCGCAAATGCATCGCCGTGGCTGGCTGTACGAATCAGATCAATCTCGTGAGATGTCAACATGGCCCAAACTCTTTTTCTTTCAAGCGCGGTCTCGGCGGGAACGCGCTGCAGCGGTTAAGGCCGCAGCGCAACAGGGCTGGTTACTTCTGCGGTTCTATGTGCCAGATTTGCTGCGCATATTCACGGATGGTCCGGTCGGACGAGAACACCCCCATGCCGGCCACGTTGCTGATGGCTTTGGCGCACCACTGTGAGGGCTCGCGGTACAACACGTCCACCTTGTGCTGCGCGGCCACGTAGGCGGCGTAGTCGGCCAGCAGCAGGTAGTGGTCGCCACCCCACAGTAGTGAATCCACCAGCGCGCGGTAACGGCCGGGTTCGCTAGGCGAGAACTGGCCACCGGCGATGGCGTCCAGCACCGGCTTCAGGCCCGGCACTTCCTCGTAGTAACGCATGGGGTGGTAGCCCTGCTGGCGCAAGGCCTGCACTTCCGGCGTTTTGAGGCCGAAGATGAAGATGTTGTCATCACCGACGTTTTGCCGGATCTCGATGTTGGCGCCGTCGTCGGTGCCAATGGTGAGCGCGCCGTTGAGGGCCAGCTTCATGTTGCCGGTGCCGCTGGCTTCGGTGCCGGCGGTGGAGATTTGCTCGGATAGATCGGCGCCGGGCATGATGACCTCGGCAACCGAAACACCATAGTTGGGAATGAACACCAGCTTGAGCAGGTCGGCTACACGCGAGTCGTTGTTGATCACCAGCCCGACATCGTGGATCAGGCGGATGATGGACTTGGCAGTGTGGTACGACGAGGCCGCCTTGCCCGCAAAAATCACCGTGCGCGGGACCCAGCCCTGGCCATTCGGCCCCTGGGGGTTGGCCAGAATGGCCTGGTAACGCGTCACCACGTGCAGCACATTGAGCAACTGGCGCTTGTATTCGTGGATGCGCTTGACCTGCACGTCGAACAGGCTGTCGGGGTTGACGACCACCCCGGTGCTGCGTTCGATCAGCTTTGCCAGACGCACCTTGTTGGCGCGTTTTACGTCCATAAAGGACTTTTGGAAGGCACTGTCTTGGGCATGCTCACGCAGTTTCTGCAGTTCATCCAGATTTGCACGCCAGCCCGTACCGAGGGTGTTGTCCAGCAAGCTGGACAACTGTGGATTGGCCTGTTCCAGCCAGCGGCGCGGGGTCACACCGTTGGTCATGTTGGTGAAACGCTGGGGCCAAAGGCTGGCAAAGTCGGCAAAGATGGTCTGCACCAGGAGATCGGAGTGCAGGGCCGACACCCCGTTGACCTTGTGGCTGCCGACAATCGATAAATGGGCCATGCGCACGCGGCGTTCACCAGTCTCGTCTATCAAGGACAAACGCGCCAGATACTGGTTGTCGCCCGGGCGGTGTGCCGCGGCTTCGTCGAGAAATTCTTTGTTGATGCGGAAGATGATTTCCAGGTGGCGCGGCAACACGTGCTGGATTAAGCCCACGGGCCAGGTCTCGAGAGCCTCGGGCATCAGGGTGTGGTTGGTGTAGGAAAAGGTCTTTTGGCAGATGGCCCAGGCGGTATCCCAGGGCATGCCATGCACGTCGCACAACACCCGCATCAGTTCCGCCACACCAATGGCGGGGTGGGTGTCGTTCAGGTGTATGGCCACCTTGTCGGCCAGGTTCAGCAGAGAAGGGTGTTCGCTCAAATGGCGCTGTACCAGATCGAGAATCGATGCCGCGACGAAGAAGTACTCCTGCTTCAGTCGCAATTCGCGCCCGGCGGGTGTGCTGTCGTTGGGGTAGAGCACCCAGGAGATGTTTTCGTATTCGTTCTTGGCGCTGGCGGCTCGGGCGTAGTCGCCGGTGTTGAACGCGTTCAAGTCGATGTGCGCCGGGGCGGTGGCTTTCCACAAACGCAGCGTGCTGACTTTTTCGGTGCCGTGGCCAGGCACCACCATGTCGTAGGCTTTGGCGGCAACTTCACCGGCGTGGCGCCATAGCGGCTTGCCGTCTACGTGTTCGACCCAACCGCCGAAATACACCGGGTAGGTGATATGTGGACGTGGGAACTCCCAGGGCGTACCGTCTTCCAGCCACGGGTCGGGGTGTTCGATCTGGGCGCCATTCTGGATGTCTTGCGCAAACATGCCGTATTCGTAGCGAATCCCGTAGCCAAACGAAGGCAGGCCGAGGGAAGCCATGGAGTCGAGAAAACACGCCGCCAGACGGCCCAGGCCGCCATTGCCCAGCGCCGCGTCGGCTTCGCGCTCGTACACGTCTTCGAGTTTTTGCGCGTAGTGTTGCAGTCCATCAGCCGCCGGGCCGCGCAGCTTCAATGCACCCAATGCGTTCGACAGCGTGCGCCCCATCAAGAACTCCATGGACAGGTAGACCACGCGGCGTGTTTTGTCCGAATGTTGCTGGGCCTGTGTGCTGACCCAACGTTGCGACAACTGCTGGCGCGCGACTTGCGATACCGCCTGCATCATGTCGGTGAGTGTGGCGTCTTGGGGCGCCACGCCCACCGTGGTCACAAGTTGTTGCGCTATTTTTTCTTGGAGGTCAGGGGTTTGGGCCGGCGTTGGCGTCATCATGAATTCCTTTTTGCGTATCGTCAGCTTGGGTCGGCTAAATGCCAACGTAAGGTGTGGCGGGCATTCGCAGAACAGTCTATGCAGGTGTTATGCCATATCCAAGGCGCTTTGAATCGATGTATGCAAACTTCACAAACCAATTCTTGCATGGCGTCATCTGCATGCAGCTGTGTTCAGTCTCATTTGATTAAGATTGTTGTGCTCAATGTTGTGGGTGTTCAAAACTGGAGGCGACCATGAAAACGAACGACCTGGCTCAAAGCCTGGATTTGCCTAAGCGCGCCATTGCGCTGGTCTTGGCCGGGGGGCGCGGCAGCCGCTTGATGAACCTGACGGATAGGCGCGCAAAGCCCGCGGTTTACTTTGGTGGCAAATTCCGCATCGTCGATTTTGCGTTGTCAAACTGCCTCAACTCGGGCATACGGCGCGTGGGTGTGATCACGCAATACAAGTCTCACAGTTTGTTGCGCCACTTGCAGCGCGGATGGGCGTTTCTCAAGAATGAGATGAACGAGTTCGTCGATCTACTCCCGGCACAGCAGCGCAACGACAATGAACATTGGTATCGCGGCACCGCCGATGCCGTGCAGCAGAACCGCGACATTCTTGAAAGTTACGGTGCCGATTACATCGTGGTGTTGGCCGGTGACCACATCTACAAGCAAAACTACGCCTTGATGCTGGCCGACCACGTGGCCAAGGGCCGTGACTGCACGGTGGCTTGTATTGCCGTGCCACGGGCGGAGGCGACGGCGTTCGGCGTGATGGCCGTTGATGAAAACAGCTTGATCACCAACTTCCTGGAAAAACCAGCCGACCCGCCGGCGATGCCGGGCCACCCGGATATGGCCCTGGCCAGCATGGGCATCTACATCTTCAATGCGGACTATCTGTATGCCGAGTTGGAACGCGACATGGCCGATGCAAACTCCAGCCACGATTTCGGCAAGGACATCATCCCTAAAGCCGTGCGCGAAGGCCGTGCCACAGCCCATCCCTTTGCACTCAGCTTCGTGCCGAACAAAGAGGGAGATGAACCCTATTGGCGCGACGTCGGCACGATAGACGCCTATTGGGATGCCAATATCGACCTGACGGCAACCGACCCACAACTCAACCTGTACGACACCCAATGGCCGATCTGGACCTACCAGGCCCAGTTGCCACCGGCCAAGTTTGTGCATAACCAGGAAGACCGCCGAGGCATGGCCATAGAGTCCGTGGTGTCGGGCGGCTGCATCGTTTCGGGGCAGGTATTCCGTTCGGTATTGTTCTCCGGTGTGCGTGTGCATTCCTACAGCTCGGTCAATTGGTCTGTGGTGCTGCCGGATGTGAACATAGGGCGGGGGGCACGCATCACCCGCGCGGTGATCGACCGTGGATGCGACATTCCCGCCGACATGGTGATTGGTGAAGACGCCGAAGCCGACGCCAAGCGCTTTTATAGGAGCGAGAATGGCATCACCCTGGTTACGCCAGCCATGCTGGCAAAGTTGTAAGAATGAAGATATTGCAAGTTGGCGCTGAGATTTTTCCCCTGCTTAAAACCGGGGGGCTGGCCGATGTGTTGGGGGCCTTGCCTCAGGCACTGCTGGTTGAAGGCGCTGACGTGCGGCTTTTGTTGCCCGGCATGCCGGCGATCCTGGATGGCCTGGACAAGAGCCAGGTGGTGTGCGAGATCGGGGCTGTTTTTGGTGCGGCCCGGGTCACCTTGCGCAAAGGTGTGCTGAGCTGCAGCGGTGTTGAAGCCTATGTCATCGATGCACCGTATCTGTACCGCCGGCCCGGCAGCCCTTACCAGGCCGCCAACGGCCAGGAATGGCCAGACAACGCGCAACGCTTTGCCCTCTTGGGCTGGGTGGCGGCGCACCTGGCGGCGGGTGAACTCGATCCAGCCTGGCTGCCCGATATGGTGCATGCACACGATTGGCACGCGGCCATGGCGTGTGCCTATGTCAGCACCAATCCGGCGTCTAGCGTGGGCAGCGTTTTCACCGTGCACAACCTGGCCTACCAAGGCCTGTTTGAACCGGGCGACTTTCCGCTGTTCGGCTTGCCTTCGCGCTACATGATGCCCACCAGTCTGGAGTTCCACGGCCAGGTCTCTTTCATGAAGGCCGGGCTGAAGTACGCCAACCGCGTGACCACCGTCAGCCCCACCTATGCGGCTGAAATCGCCACGGCCGAATTTGGTTGCGGCTTGGACGGTGTGATCCGGGCGCGTGGCCGCGAGGTCTCCGGCATTCTGAATGGTGTGGATGGCGCCATCTGGGATCCTGCGACAGACGCCTACATCCCCGCGCGTTACTCCGCCGGCTCTGCCAAAACCATGGCTGGCAAAGCGCGCTGCAAGGCCGCCTTGCAAAAAGCCCTGGGCTTGACGCTGGATGCCAAGGCGCCGGTGTTTGGCGTGGTGAGCCGCCTCACCTCGCAAAAGGGTTTGGACCTGGTGTTGGCCGTGGTGCCCGAACTGCTCGCCATGGGCGCGCAACTGGCGGTGCAGGGCAGTGGTGACCACACATTGGAGGCCGCCTTTACCGCCGCCGCCGAAGCCCATCCTGGCCGTATCGCCGTTCGCCTAGGTTATGACGAGGCGTTTGCCCACACCATGATTGCTGGCGCTGACGCTATGCTTGTGCCTTCACGTTTCGAGCCCTGTGGCTTAACCCAACTTTATGCACTGCGTTATGGCACGGTGCCGGTGGTGCGCCATGTAGGCGGACTGGCCGATACCGTGGTGGATGCGGGCGATGCTGCGCCAGGCGCCGCCGGTGCACCAGGTGCTACAGGCTTCAAATTTGGCCCCATGCTGCCAAACGCATTGGCCGGCGCCATGGAGCGCGCGGTGCAAGTCTTCCGTCAACCCGAGCGCTGGGCCCAGTTGCAGCAAAACGCGATGGCGCAGAACTTTTCATGGGGGACTGCGGCCAAGCAGTACATGCAGCTTTACCAATCCATTTTGTCCGGCGCAAAGGCGGTTTGAATTTGTTTGAATCGTGTGATTTCGTCAGACGACAGTGTTTACAATCCCGGCAACCTGAACCAGGCTGCCTTCTCATTTGACCGACAGGAATTGTTCCATGCAGATTGCAGCTTCCATTTTCAAAGCCTACGACATTCGTGGCATCGTGCCGTCTACCGTCACTGAGGCCGTGGCCGAAGGTATTGGCAAAGCGTTTGGCACCATCGCGTTGGCCGAAGGCGAAAAGACCGTGGCGGTGGGCCGTGATGGCCGTTTGAGCGGCCCTTCACTCAGCTCCGCCTTGATCCGTGGCCTGGCTTCGGTGGGCATTGAGGTCATAGACGTCGGCTTGGTGACCACGCCTATGTTGTACTACGCGGCCAGCACGCTGTGCCGCAGTGGCATCCAGGTCACGGGCAGCCACAACCCCAAGGATTACAACGGCTTCAAGATGGTCATGGGGGGGCGCGCCATCTACGGTGAAGAGATCCAGGCCATCCGCCGCATGATGGAAGGCGAGACCTGGAAAGAGCAGGCGGGTGGTCAAGTGCGCCAAGCCGATGTGCTCCAGGCCTACACCCAACGTATTGTTTCCGACATCAAGCTTGCGCGTCCGATGAAGATCGTGGTCGATTCCGGCAACGGCATTGCGGGCGCTTCGGCACCAGGCATTCTGCGCGCCATTGGTTGCGAGGTGATAGAGCTGTTCAGCGAAGTGGATGGCAATTTCCCGAATCACCACCCCGACCCCAGCAAACCGGAAAACCTGGCCGACCTGATTGCGGCGCTGAAAACCAGCGGCGCCGAGCTCGGCCTGGCGTTTGATGGTGATGGTGACCGCCTGGGCATCGTCACGCGCGAAGGCGTCAATATTTACCCCGACCGGCAAATGATGCTGTTCGCCCAAGACGTGCTCACACGTGTGCCGGGCGCCACCATTTTGTTCGACGTGAAGTGCACCCAGCGCTTGGCGCCCGCGATCCGCGAGGCTGGTGGCCAGCCGCTGATGTTCAAGACCGGCCACTCGCTGATCAAGGGCAAGATGCGCGAAATCGAAGCCGCCGGTGGCCAGGCACCGCTGGGCGGCGAAATGAGCGGCCACATCTTCTTCAAGGAACGTTGGTTCGGTTTTGACGACGGCACCTACGCTGGCACCCGCTTGTTGGAGATTGTCAGCCGTTCGCCGGACGCCAATGTGGTGCTCAACGCCTTGCCGAGCAGCTTTTCCACACCGGAACTCAACGTCGCCTGTGCCGAAGGTGAGCCGCCCAAGCTGGTGGCCCAGGCCGTGGCCTTGGCCAACTTTGCAGCGCCCGCTGAAATCAACACGATTGACGGCCTGCGCGTCGACTGGCCGGACGGTTTTGGCCTGCTGCGCGCCTCCAACACCACGCCCGTGCTGGTGCTGCGCTTCGAGGGCCAAACCGAGCAAGCCTTGCACCGCATCGAGGCGGACATGCTGCAACTGCTGCGCAAGGTCAAGCCTGACGCAAGCTTCTCTGCGCCCGCGCACTAGCCACCATGGAGTACACGTAGGGCATGCGACTGCTGATCGTCAAGCTTTCATCACTGGGTGATGTCATTCAGACCTTGCCCGCCCTACACGACATGCGCAAGGCGCGGCCCGAGGCCACCTTTGACTGGGTGGTCGAAGAGGCGTTTGCGCCCTTGCTGCAAGCGACGGTGCCGGGCCTGGCACGGGTCATTCCTGTCGCACAACGCCGCTGGCGCAAGACCCCTTTCAGCGCCGCGGTGCGGGCTGAGCGCGCGCGTTTCAGCGAGCTGCTGGCGAGCGAAGCCTACGACGCCGTCATCGACTTTCAGGGCCTGATCAAATCGGCCGTGATTGCGCGCCGCGCCAAGCTGGCGCCCGGTGGCTGGCGTGCCACCTATGGCAATGGCAGCGAAGACTGCGGCTGGGAATGGCCGGTGCGGTTCATGGTGCAAAAGCCGCAGCCCATGCCGCCGCGCATCCACTCCTTGCAACGCTACCGCCGCCTGGCGGCGTTGGCCCTGGGGTATGCGCCGCGTGAAGACGGCATCTGTTATGACGAACTCAGCGTCAAACCGGAGCACCCGGACCACAGCGTGATGCTGGTGCATGGCACCACACGCGCCGACAACGAATGGCCGTTGGCGCGTTGGGCCGAGACTGGCCGCCTTCTGGCCTCTCAGGGGTACACGCTGAGTGTGCCGCAGGCCAATACCACCGAGGCCGAGTTTGCGCGCCAGTTGTGCGACGCCATCGGACCCAGCGCCAAAGTGTTGCCGCGCATGGGTTTGCCGGCGCTGGCCCAGCACATGGCCGGTTGTGTGGGTGTGATCGGCGTGGACTCGGGCCTGAGCCACCTGGCCGTGGCCTTGAACCTGCCGCATGTACAAATCTTCAGCCAGCCGCGGATCTGGCGTGCCGGCCCCTTGGGCAGCCCCTACCAGGTGGCCGTGGGTGGTGCCGTGGCGCCGGAGGTAGACACGGTGTGGCAGGCGTGGCAATCTGTGTGGTCTCGGCACCAGGCCTTGCATCCAAGCCCGGCCGCTTCGCCCATTCCACCTGTGCCTGCATGAATGTTCTGATTGTCAAACTGTCTTCTCTGTCCGACGTGGTGTACGCCATGCCGGCGGTGCAGGACATTCGCTCGGAACTGCCCGGCACCCAGGTCGACTGGGTGGTGGAGCCCACATTGGCGCCTCTGGTGCGGCGCTGCAGCGGTGTTCACCGGGTGATTGAATGTGATCTCAGCCGTTGGCGCGAAACCGTGTTCAGCGCCGACACCCGCACCGCATGGCGTGCCTTCATGGCCGATCTGCAGTTCGACAGCTACGATGCGGTGATCGATCTGCAAGGCGAGAGCAAGTCATTGCAGGTCGCCAGAATGGCCCGCTTGAACCCAAATGGACTGCGCTACACCTTGACCAATCAGGCCGACGATTCCGGCTTTGAGCCGCTGCTGCGGCGTGTCGCAGACGTCTCCATTCCGGTGGAGCTGCGTCTACCCGCGGCGCAACGTTCGCGTGTGATGTGCGCCCGGGCCCTGGTCTATGCACTGCCCGAGGCGCGGTCGTTTGGTCTTACGGTGCGCGACAGTGTAGAGACCGGCAAAATCAAAAGCGTGGCGCAACACTTCTTTGATTCCGGTACCACCAAGGGCCCGTCGCCCGTCGTGGCTTTCCTGCATGGCAGCACGGCAGTTCACAAGCTCTGGCCGGAAGAGCATTGGCTGGAGCTGGGCCACAGGCTGAACGATCTTGGTTATACGGTGGCGTTTGCGCACGGCAATGACCAGGAGTACCACCGCAGCGAAAGCCTGGCCGGGCGCTTGAGCCATGCCGTGGTCTGGCCGCACATGGCCCTGGATGCCATGGTCGACGCACTCTCCGGCTGTCTGGGCGTGATCGGGGTTGACAGCGGCCTGTGCCACGTCGCCGCAGCATTGGACTTGCCCTTGGTGCAAATCTACAACGTCGACACCGCCTGGTCCACCGGCCCACACCATGTGGACCACCAAAACTTTGTCTATGCGCAGCCGACCCCCAGCGTGGAATCTGTGTGGCGCGCCTGGATACAGGCCTCGGCCTTGGCATCCTTGCGTGATTGAGTGCCCGCATGCCGGTGCGCGCTTGGGCACGCTGGAAAGCGCCTTGGTTTCTTGCTTCTGCGGCGGTCGCTGCTGACCGCATTTTTCCGAACTTCACATACTGCAAATCTTGATCCTGCGTTTCTACTCTTTCTTGATGTGGCTGGTGCAACCACTGCTGCGCCGCAAGCTGCGCCGTCGTGGCCAGGCCGAGCCGGGCTACCTGGAGGCCGTGCCTGAGCGCTTTGGTTACTACGCGTTTCCCGGCGAGGATGCCAATCGCCCTGACGCTTATGTTTGGGTGCATGCCGTGTCGTTTGGCGAAACCCGCACCACAGCGATCTTGCTGGCAGCGCTGCGCCGGGAATTGCCGGGCATGCGTCTGTTGTTGACGCACGGCACAGCCACCGGCCGTGCCGAGGGCGCCCGGCTGTTGCAGCCGGGTGACGTGCAAGCCTGGCAGCCTTGGGATTCGGCTGGCGCCGTGCAACGCTTCTTGCAGCACTTCAGACCGCGTATCGGCATCCTGATGGAAACCGAGATCTGGCCCAACCTCGTGGATCGCTGCCGGCGTGCCCATATTCCGCTGGTGCTAGCGAATGCGCGCCTGAGCGAGAAGTCATTGCGCCAAGCTGAACGCCTGCCGTTTCTTGCACGCCCGGTCTACAGCAGTTTGTATGCCGTGTGGGCCCAAGCCAGCTACGACGCAGAACGTCTCAAATCCTTGGGTGCGCCCGTAGAGGGCATCTTCGGCAACATCAAGTTCGACGCGGCTCCCGACAGCGCCAAGCTGCAGCAGGGGCGTACGTGGCGCCTGAACTGGCGGGCGCAACAACACACAGCAGGTTTTCGTCCCGTGGTGATGCTGGCGAGTGCGCGCGAAGGCGAAGAGCTGCTGCTGTTGCAGGAAATCCGGCGAAAAATGGCTGGAGCGCCCGCAGCAAAGGTGTTGGGCGCTTCTGAATCAGGAGCACTTGATGCGACCTCAAGCCCACCCCAATGGCTGATCGTGCCGCGCCACCCGCAACGTTTTGACGAAGTCGCTGCGCTGGTGCAGGCCCAGGGATTCACGGTGTCACGGCGTAGCGCCTGGGCTGAAGGTCCCGAGGCTGCCGATGTCTGGCTTGGCGATTCGCTGGGGGAAATGGCGCTGTATTACGGCTTGGCCGACATGGCCTTGCTCGGTGGCAGCTTTGCCGAACTGGGCGGGCAAAACTTGATCGAGGCCGCAGCCTGCGGCTGTCCCGTGCTCATGGGGCCTTCGACGTTCAACTTTGCGGAAGCGGCCAACTTGTCCGAGGCTGCGGGCGCGGCGCGGCGCGTCACCGACATGTCCCAGGCCTTGCAGGTAGTGGACGAGTGGCGGCAAACACCTGAGGCATTGGCTGCGGCAGCCGCAGCCGGCCCGGCATTTGCCAACGCGCACCGTGGCGCGGCCGACAAAACTGCCAAGGCCGTGGCGGCGATTCTGGCGCGTTAATTCGCCACCTCCATCCGGGCCGCCGTCGCTTGGTCAGGGCGGCGTGCCTTACTTCAACGCCCTGGTTTATGAGCTTGACCCATGGCATTGAGGCTGTCAAAGTCGTTGCGCAAACTCCGGGCGAATGTTCATTCATGTCACGTTGCTCTGTGAAGGGTTCGATCGATGGCAGACTTTTTGACTCCCGAGGAAAAAGAGCGGATCAAATCTGAAGAGCTTTTTCGGCTGGAGATCCGCAAGGAGCTGATGCCGCCTGCGCCAGCCCCAGCGACGGAAAACAAGCGCCAGAAATTATGGAAATTTCTCAATAGCACCTTTGGGATGTGGTTGTTATCAACGGTCGTCGTTGCGGGCATCGTGCAGGTATACAACGAGCGGCAAGAAAAAGCCCAGCTAGCGCTGGCCAAAGAAAGCCAAGATCGGGCCGATGAACGCAAGAGGCTTGAGAACTACCAGCGTGTTGCCTTGGAGATCGCCTTTCGATTCAGCTCGACCATGGCTCGATTGAAGGTAATTTCAAGAAAGTATGGCAAGCAGGCACAAGATGCGAAAGCGCATCAGGCGGTTGTAGGGGCCTTTGATCCATTGGCCAAACCGGCCAGCGACAGCGACCCTCCGCTCTATCCCGAGTACAAGCTGTATAGCGGCCTGGCGATGATGGCTGAGTTGCAGCGTCATGCAGGGCCTGCCGAGCGAGAGGCTCTTACGGAAATCCTGGCAAAGACCAGCGGATTCATAGAGGAAATAACGTCGGATACACCTCTGGCAGGGCCCAACGCAGAAGAGATTGCTTCAGGTTTGCTGCAGAGAATGCGTTATCCCAAATGGAGCAATAGCGGGTTTCCATATACACGCTGCGATGAGAAAGAGCCGTTCTGCTGAATTGCTGATTCTGTTTAGGCCACAACACGCCTCAACCAGGAGTACATGCCATGTATGACTTTGACCACGTCAATCAATCTGCGGCTGCGATATGGCGGGCACAGCGAGCCACTCTTTCATTGGCATGTTTTGCGGTTGGTTTTTTGTTGGCAAGCAGCGTTCACGCCCAGACTGTCCTTTCTAGGCCAACTGTCACGCGTGCTGAAGATGTGTTTCAGGGGCATCCCGACAGGATTCCGGCAGGAACGCGTCTCGTGCTCAAGGCCAAGGAGGCGCCTGCAGCCAAGCGCATTGTCAACTCCGGGCTGCAGGTGAGGGTCTTTGCGCTGCGTGCTGATCAATCCAAGCCAACCCCGATCACTACCATTGAAGACTGCGATGTGTTTTTATCCGTGGTTCTCAAGATCGAGGTGTCTAAAGACACGGAGGCCATGTTGCCGAAAATGGACCACGGATGGCTTGGTTTGTCCGACAGCCTGGAGAGGGTAGAGCCAGGCAAGTACCTTTTGGTTTTTGAACAGAGCGGGCCTACAGCGGAACAGTTTCGCCTCAGAAAATCTGACTATGCGGTCTACTTCAATACGGGATTTCAAATTGTGGTCGATCGAGACGACGGAACGACTATTTCAGAAGTTCGTGCCGCCTACTTTGCGCGGCGCGACAAACTCAATCAACTCCGTTTTGAGATCGACGACAAAGACAAAAAAATGCCGTGTTTTTCTTATCGGCAGCTGACAGCGGATGCAACACAAGAGGAGCTGCAAATTTCCCGGGCGGAGCTTCAACAATGCGAGCGCGAGGCCCCTACAAGCTTCGTGATGTGATCAATGCCAGCAGGCCAGCCCAGAGGACACGCCATGCAGCGACTGGAACAAGGCCGCACTGCTTTTGGGAGGTGGATTTCCCAGCCTCCTGCAGAAAGAAAAACGCCCCACAGTGACTTTCACTTTGGGGCGTTTTGTGTTTTGACGGCTCGGACTTACCGCGTGCCTGGTTTACGTCGCGGTCAAGGCAGACGTGACTTCACGGTGCAATCAAGCTGTTCACCGATTGCAGATCCTGCGGCGTGAGTGTGCCATTGGCCTGGCGTAGTTTCAGGCTGCCGACCAGCACGTCGTAGCGTGCCTTGGCCAAATCGCGCTTGGTCTGGAACAACTGGCTTTGCGAGTTCAGGACGTCGATGTTGATGCGCACACCCACCTGGTAGCCCATGCGGTTGGCGTCCAACGCGCTTTGGCTGGAGGCTTCTGCAGCTTCGAGTGCCTTGACCTGACCGACGCCGGACACCACACCGTAGAACGCCGCACGTGTGGCCTGGGCCACCACCAGACGTGTGGCATCCAGATCGGCTTGTGCCTTGTCTTCCAGGGACAGGGTTTCCTTGATGCGGTTTTGCGTGGCGAAGCCAGAAAACAGCGGCAAGGTGAGTGTCAGGCCCACGGTGGTGTTGCGGGTGTGTGTGTGCAGCAAACCGGCGATGGAGCCTTGCGGGTTGAAGGCCTGGGTGTGCGAGGCGGTCAGGTCCAATGTGGGTTTGTGGCCGGCCTTGGCTTTTTGGGTTTCGAGACGCGCCACATCCAGGTTCACCACCGCCTGCTGCACGCCGGGGTGGGTGACTTCAGCGGTGCTGACCATGCCGGGCAGGTCGCTGGGATTCAGTTGGGGCAAGGCGGCTTGTGACACCAGTGGGTTGGGCTGGGTGTTGGGGCGGCCCACGAGTTGGTCCAGCGCCAGCTTTTTCACCCGCAGATCGTTCTCGGCGGCGATTTCCTGTGCCACCACCAGGTCGTAACGCGCCTGGGCTTCGCGCGAGTCGGTCACCGTGGAGGTTCCGACTTCGAAGTTGCGTTTGGCCGAAGCCAGCTGTTCGGCCACCGCCACTTTTTGAGCCCGTACAAAGGTCAGGCTGTCGCTGGCGGCCAACACATCGAAATAAGCCTGCGTGACGCGCAGCACCAAGTCCTGCTCGGCCAGCGTGAGTTGCGCCGTGGCGATGTCCACCAGGCGTTTGCCTTGTTCATAGGCCGCCCAGTTGGCCGGACGGTACAGCGGTTGCGAAGCCTGGATGGAGGCGTTGTTGGCGTTGAAGTCGTTGCCGAATTCAGGGTTTGTGTTGTCGAACGAAGTCCTTGCCGTGCCAGCCAGAAAGTTGGCCGTGGGCAGAATGCCGGCCTTGGCCTGTTCTGATTTTGAGAGGTTCGCTTCATACAGCGCTTTTGCTGACTGGTAGGTTGGGTCAATGGCGCGCGCGGCGTCATATAGGGCTACCAGGTTATCCGCCCGCGCTGATGCCGCGAACGCAGCATTGACGGCCATGGCGATAAGGGCAAGACGGAAGCTACGCATGAAGTTCCTTATGATTTGGAGACGATGCCGGATTCAACGCTGACAAAACTGGAGCAGGGCTAGATCAATAGCGCGGGACGGACGGGTCGCGGATTTGCGACCAGGCGTCAATGCCGCCCGCGATGTTGACGACTTGCTCAAAGCCATTTTGTGCCAAGAAGTGCGCCACCCGCTGGCTGCGCGCGCCATGGTGGCACAGGCAGGCAATCGGTTGCGCAGGGGCCAGCTCGGCAAGCCGTGCGGGTATCTCGTTCATGGCGATCTTGACCAGGGTAAAGCCTTCGGCCTGCACGCTGGCGGTTTCCCATTCCCAGGGTTCGCGCACATCGAGCACAACAGCCAAGCCATCCGGGGCTGCGCTGGAAAACCAAGAAGACAGGTCGGCAGGGCTGATTTGTTCAATCATGTGTAGGGTGCGGCGCGATCTGGATGGCGCCGGGGCTGGGCTTAGAAGTGGAAGGCCGAAGGCTCGGGGAAATTCTGCAGGCGCGGGCCGCTTACATCCCAGGGCTGGGCGGTGGTGAAGGCGGCTTGGCTGGTGCGGGTGATGATGGTGGCGCGCATCACCGGCTCCAGGCCGACGATGGCGAACAGGCGGCCACCGACCTTGAGCTTTTGCAGCAGGAACTGCGGGACTTCGGGCACCGAGCCGCTGAGCATGATGACGTCATAGCTTTCGGGTGCAGCATTTTCCTGGGCACCATCGGCCTCACGCACTTCCACGTTTTGCACGCCGTTCTTTTTCAGGTTGTCGCGCGCCAGTTGGGCCAGCTCGGGCTTGATCTCCAGCGACACCACACTGCGCGCACGGTGGGCCAACAGCGCGGCCATGTAGCCAGAGCCAGCGCCGATTTCCAGCACCGTGTCGCTGGGCTGGACGTGCAGGTCCTGCAGGGCGCGCGCTTCGACGCGTGGCGACAACATCACTTCGCCTGCGGGCAGCGGCGTTTCCATGTCGACAAAGGCGAAGGCGCGGTGGGCTGCGGGCACAAACTCTTCACGTTTGACCACCGTCAGCAACTCCAGCACGGCGTTCTCGAGCACATCCCAGGGGCGGATCTGCTGTTCAATCATGTTGAAGCGGGCGAGTTCTAGCGGGCTTAAGGTCGTCATGGGAGCTTTCTTTGTCGGATGCGAAACAAACCCCTGATTTTAGGCGGGCAAATTGTCATTTGCGTGGCGAGGTGCAAATCTGCGTTGCATCCATTGCGCCAGGTCGTCTATATAACAGTACACCACCGGTACCACCACCAGGGTGAGCAGTGAGGATGTGATCACGCCGCCTATCACCGCCTGGCCCATGGGCGCACGTTGTTCCGAGCCCTCGCTCAGAGCAAAGGCCAGGGGCAGCATGCCAAAAATCATGGCCAGCGTGGTCATCAGAATCGGCCGCAGCCGCACCTTGGCGGCCAGCAACAGCGCGTCCACCCGGGGCAGACCGGGCTGAATGTCTCCATTCGGTAAAGTTACCGCCTGGCGCGAGCGGATGGCGAAATCAAGCAACAGGATGGCGTTCTTGGTGACCAAACCCATTAGCATCACGATGCCGATGATGGAAAACATCGACAAAGTGGAGCGAAATGCCAGCAGCGCCAGCACCACGCCAATCAAGGTCAGCGGCAGCGCCGTCATCAAGGCCAGCGGTTGCAGGAAGCTCTTGAACTGGCTCGCCAGAATCATGTAGATGAAGACAATCGCCAGCGCCAGGGCCGAGACCGCATAGGCAAACGACTCCTGCATGTTTTTCGCCGAGCCGCTGAACTGGTACTGGTAGCCGGGTGGCAAGGCCATGCCGTCGAGCACGGCGCGAATGTCTTTCGACACCTCTCCCGTCGAGCGGCCCGACACGTTGGCGCTGATGGCGATTTCGCGCGCCAGGCTGCGCCGGTTGATCTGATTGGGCCCGGTGCTTTCGCGGATATCGGCCACCTGGTTGAGCCGCACCACGGCGGGCGGCCGGTCGCCGCTGGTGATGCTCAGCACGGGCAGGCGCAGCAGATCCTGCAGGTGCAGCCGTGCATCGGGTGCCAGGCGGACCTTGACGTCATAGGTCTGGTCGTCGGCTGCGCGCCAGTTGCCTACGGTCTGGCCTGCCACCAGGACGCGCAGCTGGTTGGCCACGCTGGCCACGCTCAGGCCCAGGTCGGACGCAGCCTCGCGCCGCAGATCGATGTCGAGCGTTGGTTTGTTGGCTTTGAGGCTGGAATCCAGATCGACCAGGCCAGGGATTTGCCGCAGCTTGTCCAGCACCTGGCTGTTGAGGCGGCCCAACTGCGCCAGGTCCGCGCCTTGCAACGAAAACTCCACCGCCTTGTTGCCACCGACGGAGTCGCTCAAGCCCACGTGGGTGACGGTGATCCCCGGCACCCGCGCCAGGCGCTCGCGCAACACCACCGACATCTGGTCGGCGCTGCGTTGGCGCGCACTGCGTTCCACCAGCCGCACATACACCGCCGCGTACATCTTGCCCTGGGCGCTGCCGGTGTTGATGCTGGTGAGGGTGTAGCGCACCTCGGGCATGTCGCGCAGGATGTGGTCCACCTGCCTGGCCTTGGCCTCGGTGGCTTCCAGCGACGAACCGGCGGGGGTGTAGAAGTTGACCGAGGTTTCCGAGAAGTCGGCCTTGGGCACGAACTCGGTGCCCAACAGCGGCACCATCACAACACTCAGCACAAAAATGGCGACGGCGGCCACCACCGTCCACACGCGGTGCCCCAGCGCCCAGCGCAAGATGCCTTGGTAGCCATCCGACAGGCGATCGGTGGCGTCTTCAAACCAGCCCGTGACGCGGCCCAGGGTGCGGTCGTAGAAAGACACCGGTTTGGGCTTCTGGCCGTGCGCATGAATCGTCGGGTCGTGCCAGATGCTGGACATCATGGGGTCCAGCGTGAAGCTGACAAACATCGAGATCAACACCGCCGCCACGATGGTGATGCCAAACTCGTGGAAGAACTTACCTATGATGCCGCCCATGAAACCTATAGGCAAAAACACCGCCACGATGGAGAAGGTGGTGGCCAGCACCGCCAGGCCGATTTCCTGTGTGCCGTCGAGTGCCGCCTGGTAGGGTGTTTTGCCCATTTGCAGATGGCGCACGATGTTCTCGCGCACCACAATCGCGTCGTCAATCAACAGGCCCACACACAGGCTCAGAGCCATCAAGGTGATCATGTTGATGGTGAAGCCAAACATGTACATGAACAAGAAGGTGCCGATCAGTGCAATCGGCAGCGTGAGCCCGGTGATCACGGTGGAGCGCCACGAATTCAAGAACAAAAACACGATCAGGATGGTGAGCACCGCCCCCTCAAGCAGCGATGAGCGCACATTCGCCACGGCCACACGAATAGGCCTAGAGGCGTCGCCAATGGTCTCCAGGCGCACGCCCGGCGGCACCTGGTTCGCCAGGTCCTTGAGGGCCTGGTTCAGCCCTTGCACCACCTCTATGGTGTTTTCATCCTGCGCTTTTTGCACGCTCAACAGCAGCGTGCGCTGGCCGTTGTACAGCGCCAGGCTTTCCAGTTCCTGCGCGCCGTCGTGTACGCTGGCCACCTCGGCCAGGTGCACGGCTGCGCCGCCACGGCGCGCCACAATCAGTCGGCCGAAGTCCTGTGGATCGCTGATGCGTGCGTCTATCTGCGCCACACGTTCACGTTCGCCGTTGCGCAGACTGCCAATCGGCAGATTCTGGTTTTCGCTTTGCGCGGCCTGCGCCACCTGCTGCGCCGTGACACCCAGTGCTTCCATGGCGGCGGGGCGCAGGTAGAGGTTGATCTCGCGCTTGGCGCCGCCCACCAGCGTCACCGAGCCGGCGCCACGCACGTTTTCCAGGCGCTTCTTCAGCACCTGGTCGGCCCAGTTGGTGAGTTCCACATCGCTCAGCGGTTTGGCGCCGTCCTTGGTGTCAGGCAGCACGGCAACAGACCAGACGGCGCGGCTCGCCGGGTCGAAGCGCAGCACGCGCGGCTCTTTCACCTCGTCGCGCAGGCTGGGGCGCAGCGAGGCCACTTTTTCGCGGATGTCTTCGGCTGCTTTGCGGCCGTCAATCGCCAACTGAAATTCGACGATGACGACCGACTGCCCTTCGTAGCTGCGTGAAGTGAGGTTGTTGATGCCGGCAACCGAGTTCACGCCTTCTTCTATCTTCTTGGTGACCTCGCTCTCCACAATCTCGGGCGAGGCACCGGGGTACTCGGTGGTCACCACCACCACCGGAAAGTCTATGTTCGGGAACTGGTCGACCTGCAGACGCTGGTAGGAGAACGCGCCCAGCACCACCAAGGCGAGCATCACCATGGTGGCGAACACCGGGTTTCTTAGACTGACCTGGGTGAACCACATGTTTATGGCTTGACCGTCATGGCGGCTGGCGCGGTGGTGAAGCGCACCGCCGCACCCTCGGGCAAGCCACCGGCCGAGGCCAGCACGATCTGCGCCTGCTCGGCCAGCCCGGTCACGGCCACCAGCGGTGTTCGCTCGGGCGCGGGGCCCATGCCGCGTGCACCCAGTTCCACCGGCACATGCTGGACGCGGCCGTCGTGTATCACCTGAACATAGGGCGTGGGTTTGTCGTTGCGCACCGCACTCTGTGGCACGGCCAGGGCCTGGTTTTGCGCGGTATTCAGGAAGCCCTGGGCAAACAGGCCTTGGCGCAGGCCGGGTGAGGGCGTCAGCGCCAAATACACCAGCACGCTGCGGCTACCGGCCATGGTGCTGGGGTTGATACGCACCACACGCGCCGGCACCAGCGCGCCGCTGCCTTCGATCTGCAGGTCTGCGGTTTGTCCTATACGGATGTTCACCGATTCGGCGGCGCTGACAGCGGCTTCCATCTCCAGTTGGCGCAGGTCCACCAGCACCAGCACCTGGCCGTCCACCGGCACACGTTCGCCGTTTTGTGCAATGCGCTGCGACACCTGGCCGTTGATGGGCGAGCGCAGCACGCTGTCGGCCATGGCTTTGTGTGTCAGCTCGGCGGCCGCGTCCATGGCGAGTTTGTTGGCCTTGGCTGCGGCCAGGTTGGACTCGGAGGTTTCAAGCGCGGTGTTGGAGATAAAGCCCTGGCGCACCAGCGCCTGGTTGTTGCTGTGTTGGCGCAGCGCAATGTCGAGTTGCGCCTGTGCCGCGTCCACCTGGCGCAGCGCCTGCTGTTGCCGCGCCTGCACTTCGGTGGGCTCGATGCGTGCCAGCACCTGGCCGACCTGCACCGTGTCACCCTCGCGTAGCTGCAGGCCTTGCAACTCACCCGGCACGCGCGCCTTGACCAGCACCGACTGCGCGGCTTTGAGCGAGCCGGCCAGCGGCAGGCCCTGGTTCAAGGGCTGCACGCTGGCCAGCATCACATCGCTCGCCGCCAACTCAATGGCCTCGACCTTGCTGGCGCTGGCCGCCGTGACGGCGGACTTGCGCGCCACCTGTATGCGCCAGCCCAAGGCCAGCATGAGCAAGAGCAGCAGCAACGCGGTGATCCAGCGGCGTGAGCGTTTCATGGCGCCTTGCCTTTGGCCACCGGCTGGCTAAAGCCGTTGAGCACAATGTCCACCTGTTGAGCGATGTGGGCCTCGGGGTCGAGCAGGGTGCCCGGCTCCAGAAAAAGGGTGCGGGTGTGTTTCCACATGGCCATAAAAATGATGATGCCCAGCAGGGCGTAAGCCCCGGCGCTCGGGTCTATGGGGCGAAACTCGCCTCGGCCTATGCCGCGCTGCAATATGCGGCGCATCAGTGCCAGGCCAGGGCGGGAGAAGTGTTCCTGGTAATAGGCGGCGATTTCGGGAAAGTTTTGCGCTTCGCTCTGCACCAGTCGGGTGATGCCGGAGGCCTTGGTGCTGCCCACACGGCGCCACCAGCCCAGCAGGCTGGCGTGCACCAGCGCGGCGCTGCTGCCCTCAAACTGGTCGATCGCCGCATCCCAGTGCGCCACTTGCTTGCCCAGGTTTTCATGCACCACGGCCGTGAACAAGGCTTGCTTGGTGGCGAAGTACAAAAACAGTGTGCCCTTGGAAACCCCGGCGCGCTGCGCCACTTCTTCCACGCGCGTGGCGGCATAACCTTTTTCAACAAACAGATCGAGCGCCGCCGCCAGCAGTTCACCCGCGCGCTCAGCCTTGCGCCGGCTGCGCTTGGGGCGGGAATGAGGGGCTGTGGGCGTGGCGGCGGGGATGGGGGGTGGCATCTAATTAATGACCTGTTGGTTATTAGTTTAGGGGCCGTAGATGTGCCTGGCAAGCACTTGCCGTGGTTTAGCCGCCTCGGGCTTGCGTGATCTTCAGCGCCAGCCATTCGCGCAGCACGCGTTGTGATGCCTGCAGGCCGCCGGTGGAGGGCAGCCATTCGAGTAGCGGCCTTTGTGTGGCCGTGGCAAAGTTGGTCGGCGCGGGCAGCACCGCGAACCCGGCTTTTTGGAACATTTGCAGGGCGCGCGGCATGTGCCAGGCGCTGGTGACGAGGGCAATGCGCTGTATGCCATCGCGCGCCATCAGCGCTTTGATGTTGGCGGCGTTCTCGGCGGTGTCGCGCGATTGGTCGTCCACCCAGCGCAGCGGCAAACCGTAGTCCTGGCTCAACATTTGGCGTGTCACATAACCCTCGGTGGGCGCGTCTTTTGCCCCGTGGTTGGCCCAGCCAACGCCGCCCGCAAATGCCAGCGGCAGATGGCTTTGGCGTACCAGCCAGGCGGCGTAGCGAATGCGCGTTGCCGCATCGGCGCTGGCTTGGGCAGAGCCATACTCAGGCGCGACCGGCTGCAGACCGCCACCCAGGATGACGATGGCCTGGATGTTCTGTGCCTTCAGGGTGGCCGCCACCTGGCTGGGCGGCAAGGCCGGGGGCGAAGGCACCAGCTTTTGCCCCAGCCAGACGGCCACGGCATTGCAGCTCAGCAGCCAAAGGCTGAGCAGGGACAGACATAACAGCCAGCGCCCTATGCGCCGCCCCTGCCTAGCCCACCAGGCGCCAAGGGCCAGCAAAAGCAGTGGCCCGGCGGGTGGCAAGACCAGGCTGGTCAGAATGGGTTTGAGTTCGGCCAGCTCGGAAACGATCATTTATTCATAGCGGCTTGCGCTGGTCTGTGTTGCATGAACCGGCTATTTTGCTATTTTTCTGTGGCTATTTCGCTGGGGCCGGCGCGGCGGTGGCGGCCAGGGCCTGCTGCACCAGCTCGCGCAAGGCGGCTTCGCTAAAGGTCTTCAGCAATTTCCCGTTGACATAAAAAGTCGGTGTTTGTGTGACCTGCAGGGCGTTGAGGTCGCTCATGTCTTGTTTCAGCAGATCGTCCATGGCGGGTTTGGCCATGTCGAGCTTGGCACGTTCCAGGTCAAAGCCCAGCGGCGGCAGGAAGGTCAGAATGAGCCGTGCCTGCGGGTTGTCATGTGCCGCCCATTCGGCTTGCCGGGCGATCACCACATCCAGCGCCTGCCAATAAAGCCCTTGTGCGCGGGCCGCTTCCAGTATCTTCACGGCCACTTCCGAGCCCTGGTGGAACGGCGCGTAGCGCAGCACCAGGCGCACGTCCTTGGGGTTTTCGGCGAGTATGGATTTGACGATGGGATAGAACTTGGCGCAGGCCTCGCAGGCCGGGTCGAAAAACTCCACGATGGTGACCTTGGCGTCCTTGGGGCCGGCGGTGGGCGCATGTTCGGCCACCAGGGTGGCGGTGGTGGCTTTGGTCAAGTCCACTTCGTAGCCGGTGGCGCGTTGGTAAAAGTAGAAACCCCAAAGACCGAAAACCACTGCCAATGCGGCGCCCAGAATCAAGGCGCCAGTGTTTTTAAACAAACTCATTTTTTCTCAATCAAAAATAGACAGGGCTGCAGCGCCACAGAAAGTGCCGCGATTGTGGCCTAGAGCATCAACCGCGAAAGCGCACCAGGCGCAAGCCGTTGGCCACCACCAGCAGGCTGGCGCCGACATCGGCAAACACCGCCATCCACATGCTGCCCAGGCCGGTGAGTGTCAGGATTAGAAACACCGCCTTGATACCCAGGGCCAGCGCAATGTTTTGCAGCAGCAGCTTGTGTGTTTGGCGTGACAGGCGCACAAAGCGCGGCAGCTTGCGCAGGTCGTCGTCCATCAGGGCCACGTCGGCGGTTTCTATGGCCGTGCCGGTGCCGGCCGCGCCCATCGCAAAACCAATGCTGGCGCGGGCCAGGGCTGGGGCGTCGTTGATGCCGTCGCCGACCATGCCGACGGCGCTGTCCTTGTCACGGCCTCCCTTGATTTTGCTTTCGATGATGCTGAGCTTGTCTTCTGGCAGCAGGTCGCCACGGGCTTCGGTAATGCCCACCTGGTCGGCAATCGCTTTCGCCGTGTACGTGTTGTCGCCCGTCAGCATGATGGTTTTGAGGCCCAGCGCATGGAGTTCGCTGATGGCCTGGCGGCTGCTGTCTTTCACCGTGTCGGCCACGGCGAACAAGGCCATCACTGCGCCCTCAGCCTGCGCGAGAAGAATGACGGTTTTGCCTTGCTTCTCAAGTTCGGACAACTGCGTTTCCAGTGCTTCAGAGCACAAGCCCAACTGGTGGATCAGCCGGTGGTTGCCCAGCACCACGCGTTGGCCGTCCACCGTGCCTTGGGTGCCACGGCCGGGCAGGGCTTCAAAGGCAGCCACTTCGCGCAGCGGCACGGCCTCAAGCGCAGCGGCATCCGCCACGGCACGTGAAACAGGGTGGTCGGAGCGGCTCGCCAGGCTTGCAGCCAGGCTGCGCACTTCTGCTTCTGCGTGGCCGTTCAACGCCCAAAAGTCGGTTTGCACGGGCTTGCCATGGGTGATGGTGCCGGTCTTGTCGAGTGCCAGCCAGACCAGCTTGCGGCCTTCTTCCAGGTACACGCCGCCCTTGATCAGAATGCCTTGGCGTGCCGCCGCCGCCAGGCCGCTGACGATGGTCACCGGCGTGGAAATCACCAGCGCACACGGGCAGGCAATCACCAGCAGCACCAGTGCCTTGTAGACCCAGTCAAACCAGGCGCCACCCATGAGCAACGGTGGCAACAGCGCCACGGCCACGGCGATGGCAAACACCATCGGTGTGTACACCTGGGCGAACCTGTCAACGAAGCGTTGGGTGGGCGCGCGTGCCCCTTGGGCTTGTTCCACCGCATGGATGATGCGCGCCAGCGTGCTGTTGCCGGTGGTGGCCGTCACCACATATTCAAACGAGCCGGATGCATTGATGGTGCCGGCAAACACCGCGTCACCCTCGGTTTTCTCCACCGGCAAGCTCTCACCGGTGATGGGCGCCTGGTTGATGCTGGAGCGCCCGCTGACGATTTGGCCGTCCAGTGCGATGCGCTCGCCGGGCTTGATGCGCACGCAGGTGTGCAGCGCCACCGACTTGGCTGCGACTTCGGTCCAACTGCCATCGGCCTGCTGCACGGTGGCCAACTCGGGGGCCAATTGCAGCAAACCCTGGATGGCGTTGCGCGCCCGGTCCAGCGACTTGGCCTCTATCAGTTCGGCCACGGTGAACAGCACCATCACCATCGCTGCCTCGGGCCACTGGCCGAGGATCAGCGCACCGGTGACGGCAATGCTCATCAAGGCGTTGATGTTGAGCTTGCCGTTGGTGATGGCGATCCAACCCTTTTTATAGGTGCTGACGCCGCTGAGCAAGACCGCCGCCACGGCCAGCGTGGCAGCAAGCCAAGTGGGCAGGCCGGCCCAATGCACGGCCTCTGAAGCCAGTGCCGCCACACCGGCCAGCGCCAGCGGCCACCAGGGTTTGGCGGGCTCGGGCGTGGGCGCAGCGGGGGGCGTATTGGCATCCGCGACTTCCGGCGTGTAGCCCAGCGAGCGCACGGCTTGCAGTATGGGGGCGATGGCGTGGGGCGCGTGGCTGACCGTCAGCACGCGCTGCATCAGGTTGAATTCCATGGCACTGACACCGGCCATGCCGCCAAGCTTTTTGCGGATCAGCGCCTCTTCGGTGGGGCAGTCCATTTGCATGATGCGAATAGCGGTGGAGACTTCGCCGGTGGCGGCTTGGTTGTGCCGCGCGCCCAGTTCGGTGAGTGGCACCAGCTTGGGCGCGCCGTGGCCACAGCAGTCAGCGGCATGGCTGTGCGCCTGGTGGTTTTGTTGATGGTTGTGCGCGGCTTCAGCGTGGCCATGGTCGTGGTGATCGTGGTCATGCGCATGTTCATGCTTGGCATGGGTGGACATAGGGCTTTCTCCGTCGAATGCCACCATTGGGCAACCTGAAGCTACTATAGAGTCAACACGTTTATCGGATGGCCTTATGAAAATCGGTGAATTGGCCCAGGTGGCCCAGTGCACGGTGGAGACCGTGCGCTACTACGAGAAAGAGGGCCTGCTGCCCGCACCCGCGCGCACGGCGGGTAATTTTCGGATGTATGGCCCAGAGCACCTGGAACGGCTGCGCTTCATCCGCAACTGCCGCGCGCTGGACATGAGCCACGAAGAAATCCGCAGCCTGCTGCAATTGGCCGACCAGCCGGGCGAAGGCTGCGGCGCCATCAACGCCGTGTTCGAGCAGCACATGGCGCACGTGGACGAGCGTATACGCGAACTCACACACTTGAAAGAGCAACTGGCCACGTTAAGGCAAGCCTGCCAGAGCGACCAGGGCGTGGACGAATGCGGCATCCTGCAAGGCTTGGCCGCGATGGAGACCGAAGTCAGGCCGGAGCGACATACCCATCTGGGCTGAAGGGCGAAGCGTGTCGCCTCGCCATCAATGCGCAGCTTTGCGGCGATCAGACCGGCTGCTTGGTGGTGCGCAGGTAGGGCTTGATGGTCTTGAAGCCTGGGAAGGCCTTTTCCGCGTCTTCGTTCGACACTGCGGGGGTGATGATCACGTCGTCGCCGTGTTTCCAGTTCACCGGCGTGGCCACCTTGTGTTTAGCCGTGAGCTGCATGGAGTCGAGCACACGCAGGATTTCATCAAAATTGCGGCCCGTGGTCATGGGGTAGGTCAGCATCAGCTTGATCTTTTTGTCCGGGCCAATGATGAACACCGAGCGCACGGTGGCGTTGTTGGCGGCGGTGCGGCCATCGGCACCAACTTCGTCGGCCGGCAGCATGTTGTACAGCTTGGCCACGGCTAGGTCGCTGTCGCCAATCATCGGGTATTTGACGGCCGCGCCCTGGGTTTCCTCAATGTCCTTGGCCCATTCGCCGTGACGTGCCACGGGGTCGGCGCTCAAGCCTATGAGCTTGGTGTTGCGCTTGGTGAACTCGGGTTCGATCTTGGCCATGTAGCCGAGTTCGGTGGTGCACACCGGCGTAAAGTCTTTGGGGTGCGAGAACAGGATGGCCCAGCTGTCGCCAATCCAGTTGTGGAAGTCTATGCTGCCCTGTGTGGTGTCGGCGGTGAAGTTGGGCGCGGTGTCGTTGATGCGAAGGGACATGGTGAGCTCCGTTGTGAAAGAGAGTGATAAAACTTGGTAGGTGCTAGCGCAGAAGTGGTGTTTCGCCATGTGGCCACCGGTTCAGGAGACCGCAGTGTCTTTGCCGCTACCCAGGCTGTCTGTGATGAAGGTTACACAGCATCAAAAATTCAAAGATCGGCGAGTCGGCGCAGTGCCGTGGCATCCACGACTTCTATGCGTTCGCGGCCCAGCCGCACCCAGCCTTGGTCGGCAAAGTTCTTCAGCAGGCGGCTGACGATTTCCCGCAAGCTGCCCAGCTCGTCGGCCAAGGCCTGGTGGGTCGATTGGATGGGGCTAGAACGTGTGGTGAGCGCAGCGGCAAGCCGCTGGTCGAGCTTTTGAAAGGTGACGGCCGAGACCAGTTGCAGCAGATCGGAAAGGCGCTCCGAAAACCGGCTGAAAACGTGATCGCGAAACGACTCTAGATTCGAAAACAACACACGGAACGCCGCCGGCGGCAGCACGACCAACTCCAGGTCTTGCTGCACCAGGCAACGCGCCTGATAGTTCGCCCGTCCCAGCAGGCAACTGCTGGTGAGAATGCAGGCCTCGCCCGGAAGAACGTAGTAGAGATGCAGCTCTCGGCCATTGGGGGCGGCCTTGATCACGCGCGCGCTCCCCGAGAGCAACAAGGGAAAACCCATGCAGGGCTGGTTCTCGTCAAACATCATGCCTTGGGCCGGTACCTTCATGTAGGTGGCGCTCGCTAGCAGTTCGTCGAGTGTGCTCGCGGGAAGATCACCCAGCATGGGGTAGATCTGAAGTGTCAGTGCCTTGGTGGCGGCATCTATCATTTCTGCTCCTTTTGGCGAGAGGCCGGCGGCCGACCGGGATGGGGCGACACCATGGCCAGGTCTTCGGGGCGCGACAGCGTCTCCAGCATGCGCCAGAACGCATCGAGATCGGCTTGTGGAAGCACCAGATGTGCCTTGCGAATCACCTCGTATTGGCGCGCCCTCAAGACGGCCAGCAGGGCATAACCTTGCTCGGTGAGGAAATGGTGCCGTACACGACGATCTGTTTCCGCGTAACGCTGCTCTATCAGACCCAGCGCCACAATTTTTTGCATGGTGCGCGACAAGGCCTGATTGGAAATGCGCAAGCCGTACAGCAGCTCACCCACGCTGAGCCCGGGCTTGATCTGCGCAAAACTGAGCACGCGGTGGTGTGGCCGGCTGAGTCCATGTTGCACCAGCACTTTGTCGGCGGCGTCGGCCATCTCCATATGGGCGAAGAACACCAGCTCCAGCGTGCGCGCAAGGGCGAGATCATCGGTGCGCCAGTCTGCACCGGAACGCTTGCGCGCGGCACGCGTCGTCAGCGCTGTGTTCATGTGCCGCTGCCTCGCCAGGGCTTGAAGCACAGGGCTGGCGTGCCCGCAGTCGCAGCAGCGCGTTGGCGCTTGTCAAGCGGTGATTGAAGCAAGGTGGACATCAGGTGGCGGTGGTAGGAAGTGTTGAAGTCCATCTGTGTTCACAGGGCTGGCCCGGGAATATATCAACAATGTTGTTGTATTTCCAGTTTTTTCGATACGCGGTGAAGCGTCTCTTCAAACGAACACCGGGCGCCAGGGATTCGTGTTCTGGATGCCAAGGACTGGCACTGGCTTGTGAGGCGCGAGCGCTATGTAACTTTCCTCACCGACAAAATTTTCCGCCATGGAGACACTGCGTCGCAATCCCTTGCTTCACAGGAGTTTCGATGTCACGGTTTCCCACCCATCTGTCCGGCCATGCTTTGGCTTTCTTGAAAAACCTATGCACCGGCGCAATCGTCTTCAGTGCTGTGTTGGCCGTTCCGGCCGATGCCGGTATCGTCAACTGGCAGCAGGAGGTGGCCAAGGGAACCAGGGCAAGCTTCAGCACGACCAACATCACAGCCCCGACGGTGGTGGATATTGGCGCGGTCGGCAGTAACCGCGAGGGAGATGCAACTTACGAATTCATTGTGCAGGGCAGCTTTCACAATATCGCGGGCAGTCTGCTGGGATCGAACACCGGCGGCCAGAACCAAGCCATACGCTTTCAACAATACGGCACCAGCATGGTCGGTGCCACGGAGTACGGCGTTTATGACTACTCCTTTGGAATCCCGACAATCTTCGACACGCCAGTCGTGCTCACCTTCACCAGTTTTGGCGAATTCGACACCACATTTCTCTACGTCAATGGCAAGTTGCTACGCAACTACGACACCGGTGTGGGATTCCTTGGCATGGCCCTCAATCTGCATGGAGAGGTGGCCCTGGGCGGGACACTGGTCGACGGTGGCGGGTTCCTGGGCGCCGACAACTTCAACGGCAGCATCCTGGGATTTGCCGCCTACAACGGCTTACCCACGGCAAACGAAATCCGCAAACACGCCGACGCGTTCTTTGCACTGGACCCGATTGCCGAGCCCCATGAGCTGCCTGAGCCAGCTTCCGCATCGTTGTTTGGGCTGGCGCTGGCCGGGCTCGTTCTGGCGCGGTCGCGCGTCAAAAAGCAAGTGAGATCGTCCGCCTTCAGGCACGTTGCCTGAGAAGGCCTGAAACAAGTTCCTTTAACGGCATGGCTTTGGCGAACATCCATCCCTGACCGCAGGCCACGCCATGGGTCAGCAGAAAATCCAGTTGCTGCTGTGTTTCTACCCCTTCGGCAATTAATTCGAGATTGAGCTTCTTCGCCATCTCGATGATGTGCACGGTGACCGGACTGATGGCGGCCTGCGCGCCTATGCTGGCAATAAAAGTGCGGTCAATCTTGAGCGTGTCGATGTCCAGCGACTCCAACATCGACAGACTGGAGTAGCCGGTGCCGAAGTCATCCAGTGCAATCGAGGCCCCGATCTGCCGCCCGGCCTGCAGTGCGGGCTTGGCCGCCTCGACGTCCACCACGCCGCGTTCGGTGACCTCCAGCATCAGTGCCCCGGGCGGCAGGCCCACGGCATTAAAACGCTGTGCCAGATATTGCACCGGGCCGTCGGATGTCAGGTCTAGTGCGGAAAGATTCAAACTCACATGAAACCCGGGGCAAACCTTTAACAGGCTTGGCAAGTCCGCCAGGACACGGTCCATGACAAAACGCGTCAGCAGAGAGATCGCGCCAATCTTCTCGGCCTGTGCGATGAAGGTATCTGGCGGAACCATCTTGCCGTTCCTGCGGCGCCAGCGCAACAGCGCTTCTGCGCCCACCCATTTGCCGCTCTCAAGGTGCACCAGCGGCTGATAGAGCACGAAGAATTCGTGGCGGCGCAGGGCTGCACGCAGCCGTGACGGGAGTGAAAGTCGCCAGCGTGTGAGAAGCACCACACCAAAAGCGAACAGAGCGCTGGCCCCTAGGCCTAGCGGCGCCAGAACCAAGGCCTGGGCCTTGATTCCGGCGTGGATCGACGCTTTTGGTGCCGCAGCCACGGTCACAAGATTGTTGATCTCCGAGACGCGGAACACGATGTTGTGTGTTTCGCTTTCGACCACGCTGCTGGCCTGCGTCTGAAACAGGTCTAGCCAATGGGCGTTGAGCGGGCCTCGGCTGCGAATCAAGGCCTTGTGGTCAATCAGCGCCAAACCGACCGAGGCATCCTCTCGAAGCATGGGCATGTCGACCACGATATCGGGGTGGATGATGACCACGTGGCCATGGCGTGCGTAAATATTAAAGGGCTGGTCCGGGGCAAAAGGCAGCCGCGCATCTATCCATGCCGAGATACCACTGGAAGTCGTGAGGGGCTTTCCGGGCAAGCGCACCAGGTCAGCGCCTGAGGTGAGTGTGCTGCAGACCAGTACCCCGTCCCTCGCGTACCCCATGCCCTGAAGATAAAAAGACTGCCCCACCAGTTGCTGCATGCGGGTCATGGCCGTTTGGCCACAGGGCGGCCCCCCGGTGTGTTCCAGTGCATCAAGAGCGGTGACAAGTTGCTGGCGCGAGGCCACGCCACGCCGCAGGACTTCGTCGGCCAGTGAGGTCAGGTAGGCGGTCTGGTCATCCCTGGCCTTGTGGTAGGCCACATAGAGGGCGGCTCCAATCGGGATAAAAGCCGCCAGCAGAAGTGGAACGGAGGCAACAAGGTAGAAGTTTTTCATCAGAAACCAAAGGGGCCTCGTTTTGGGCTCAAATCTCGTCGCACTCTCGCGGGCCTAGTTTAGACAATGAAATCTGGCTTCCAGCTACCGGGAAAGTTATTTCACCGATGAAACACCTAGGACATTCACCTAGGCTCACCCTGGCCTCGGTTTTATGTGCTCTTGCCAATCCGCGCGGGCATCACGCCGTCCTTGGCCGCTTGAAAGTTTGCTGGCGCAAACCATTGGCAAGCTAGACTGGCCTTTTGTTTCGCTCCCGTTTTCAGCTCCCGCCCATGCAAGCCCTGCGCCTTTATGCCGGCCCCAAAGCCCTTCAACATCTGCGCCAGCATGGCTTGCAGCCCCATCATGTGGCCGCGGTGCCGGCCGCTGCCGGCGGCCCCAAAGGCCTGATCCTCGGGCGGCTGGATCAGTTCATCTTCGGCCACTGGCTGACACACAGCCGCCAGAGCGTCGACCTGGTGGGCGCCTCGATTGGCGCCTGGCGCATGGCCACGGCTTGTCTCGCCGCACCTGTGCCAGCGTTTGAGCGCCTGGAGCGAGGCTACATTCAGCAGCACTACGAACCGCCGGCCGGCCGCAAGCGGCCGAGTGCAGACCAGGTCAGCGCCGAATTCAGCGCCACACTGCAGTCGTTTTTTGATGGTTTGCAAAACGACATCCTGGCGCACCCGCGCTTTCGCCTGCACATCATCACGGCACGTGGCCGGCATGTGCTGCGGCGCGAGCAAAACATGCGCACCCATCTGGGTTATGCCGCCGCTTTTGTGGCCAACGGTTTGAGGCGCCGTGCGTTGGGCGCCTGGATGGAGCGCGTGGTGTTTTCCAGCCCGCAGGCCAGTCTGCCATTCGCTGCGCATGACTTTCCGACGCGCCAGGTGGTTTTGCAGGACAACAACTTCTTGCCGGCGCTACAGGCGAGTTGCTCGATTCCATTTGTGTTGCGTGCGGTGCACGACATTCCTGGCGCACCACGTGGCGCCTATTGGGATGGCGGCATTACCGACTACCACCTGCATCTGGACTATCAAAATGCACAGCACGCGATGGATTCTGAAGCTGCGCCTGAAGCTCCATTGGTGCAGTTGAGCGCCGCCAATGGCCTGAACGACGCAGGCGATCCCACGCGGAAATTGGTGCTCTACCCGCATTTTCAGCAAGCCATCGTGCCGGGTTGGCTCGATAAAACACTGCATTGGCGGCACAAGCCGTCAGCGTTTCTAGACAATATGCTGGTGCTGGCCCCGGCGCCGGAGTGGGTTGCCACGCTGCCCAACGGCAAATTGCCCGACCGGCACGACTTTGTGCGCTACGCCGACGATTTGCAGGGGCGTATCAAGGTCTGGGGGCAAGCGGTGGCGGCAAGTCAGCAATTGGCGGATGAATTTGCCGAATGGTGGCTGCGCCCAGACCTGTCTCTGGTGCAGCCGCTGTAGAGGTTCACGCCGTACGGTTCTGCAGCCGCAACAGCCCCAGACCCAGCAGCACAAAAGCGCCGCCTGAGACCCGGCTGAACAAGCGTGCGCGGCGTGTATTGGCCAGCATACGCTTGAGGCCCCTGGCCACCTGCACATAAAAGCCATGGGCGAGCACGGTGCAGACAACAAACGTGGTGGTCAACACAAAAAACTGCTGCACTGCGGGGGCGCCAGGCGTCAGAAACTGTGGGAACAGGGCGGTAAAAAACAGAATGCTCTTGGGGTTGGTGACCGCCACCGTCAGTCCGTTCAAAAACAGCTTGGTGGCGCTTTGCGCCGGTGCGGCTTCACCCGTAGACGTTGACGCCGCGCCCAAGGCATTTGCTCCGTTGCGCCATTGCTTGATGCCGAGGTAAACCAGGTAAGCCGCGCCCGCCACTTTCAACAACATGAACGCGACCGCAGAGGTGCTGAGCAGCACACCCAGCCCGGCCATGGCCACGGCCGAAACCAGGAACACACCCAAGGCATTACCCACAGAACCGAGCATGGCGCGCGACGCGCCCACCGAAACCGAGTTCGACACGGCCAACAAAACGGCCGGGCCCGGCGTGAACGCCATGAACAAGGACACACCTGCAAATACCAGCCAGTTCGACCACGTCATGTCATGCCTCTAGAAGAAGACTTGACGATAACAAAGGTGCAAAGCCTCAGTGAATGCCTGCGGCAATCGTCACATGGACTGTTCCAGCATGGCGCGGTATTCGTCGGCCGTGGCGATGCGCGGATTGGTTTTGTGGCAATGATCAGCCAGCGCGCCGCTGATGATGCGCTCAAACATGTTGTGTTCCACGCCCATGGCTGCCAAACCGGTGGGCAGGCCCAGGCGTGCATTCAGGTCGGTAATGGCTTCTGGGATATCACCAGCAGAAGCCAGGCCCATGGCTTGCGCCATACGCTCCAGGCGCTTCTCTTTTTGAACCGACTCGGCTGCGGCGTTGAAGCGCACCACCGCTGGCAGAAACATCGCGTTCAGCGTGCCGTGGTGCAGGCGCGGGTCCACTCCGCCCAGGCTGTGGCTTAGCGAATGCACACAACCCAGGCCTTTCTGGAACGCCATGGCTCCTTGCATGGACGCACTCATGAGGTTGAAACGCGCCTCGCGGTCCGAGCCATCACGCGTGGCGCGCTCGATGAAATGCCAGCCGCGCTGCAGGCCGTCCAGCCCGATGCCGTCGGCCGGCGGGTTGAAGGCCGGTGCCATAAAGGTTTCCATGCAGTGTGCAATGGCGTCCATGCCGGTGGCGGCGGTCAGCTTGGGTGGCAGGCCCAGCGTCAATTCGGGGTCGCAGATGGCGGTTTTGGGCACCAGATGCCAGGAGTGAAAACCCAGCTTGCGGTGGTCGTCGACGATGATGATGGCGCCACGCGCCACCTCGCTGCCGGTACCGCTGGTGGTGGGCACGGCAATCAGCGGTGCCGCGCGCTCGGTGATCAAGGCCGAGCCACCTTCAATCGTGGCGTAGCGCGTCAACGGCCCTTCGTGTGTGGCGGCAATGGCCACGCCCTTGGCGCAGTCTATGGCCGAGCCACCGCCGACCGCAATCAGCCCGTCGCAGCGGTTGTCGCGGTACACCTGGGCGGCCGCGCGCACAGCGGCCTCTGTGGGGTTGGACGGTGTCTGGTCGAACACCGTGACCGGCAAATCCGGCAGGGCATCGAGTGCACGCTGCAAAATGCCTGCGGCCTTGACACCAGCGTCGGTCACGATCAGCGGACGCGTGATGCCGCTGCGTGCGCATTCCTGCTGCAGCAGCTTGATCGCGCCAAAGTCGAACTGGATCTGGGTCACGTAGTAGATCAGGGCCATTTGTCTCGTCTCATCGTTGTAGGATTAACCGGTCCGCCTTGTACTTTACCCACCATCGCCCGTTCATGCACCCCAGTTCCAGCCCCGCCTTGCCCTCGTTAACCCCTGTGATGCGCAGCATCATCGACCGCATGGCGCGCGCCCGGCACACCCCCATACACGCGCAAACGCCACAAGAGGCGCGGGCCACCTACGCCCTGGGTGCGGCGGTGCTGGAGATTCCCAAACCCGCGCTGCAGCGGGTTGAAGACTTCAGCATCCCCGCACGCGACGGTGCCGTGCTGCCCGCCCGTTTGTACGCCCCCAGCAGCGGCACGCCGCTGCCCTTGCTGCTGTACTTCCACGGCGGCGGCTTCACCATAGGCAGCGTGGCCACACACGACATCCTGTGCCGCGAACTCAGCCGCCAGGCCGGTTGTTTGGTGGTGTCGCTGGATTACCGCCTGGCCCCCGAGCACCGTTTTCCCACCGCCGCCAACGACGCCTGGGATGCACTCGCCTGGCTGGCGGCCAACGCCGCGCAGATTGGTGCCATTCCCGGCCAACTGGCCGTGGGCGGCGACAGCGCGGGCGGCACCCTGGCGGCAGCGAGTGCGGTGCAAGCCATGCAGCAAGGCATTCCGCTGGCCTTGCAATTGTTGATCTACCCGGGCTGCACGGCCTGGCAAGACACACCTTCACATCAGCAATTTGCCAAGGGTTATGTGCTGGAGGCGGCGCACATAGACTTCTTTTTCAGTCAATACGTGCTGAACCCCGAAGACCGCAACGACCCGCGCTTCGCACCGCTGAACGCGCCCGATGTGGACGGCGTGGCGCCCGCGTGGATTGGCCTGGCCGAGTGTGACCCGCTGGTGGACGAAGGTGTGCTGTATGCCGACAAACTGCGCTTGGCCGGTGTGCCCGTTGACCTGGAGATCTACCGTGGCGTGACCCACGAATTCATCAAAATGGGCCGCGCCTTGCCCGAAGCGCGCCGCGCCCATGCCGACGCGGCTGCAGCCTTGCGTGCCGCATTCAACTTGTAAAGAGCTTTATGTCCAACATTGCATCGCTGCCTCAACCAAGCCGCTTCTCCCATCGCCTGCGTGTGCGCTGGTCTGAAGTCGACATGCAAAAAATCGTCTTCAACGCCCATTACCTGGCGTATTTCGACGTGGCGATTGCCGAATACTGGCGCGCGCTGGCCATGCCCTACGAGGCCACCATGCAGCAGTTGCAGGGTGACATCTACCTGAAAAAAGCCACGGTGGAATACCACGCCTCGGCGCGCGTCGACGATCTCATCGACGTCACGCTGCGCTGCGTGCACATCGGTCGTTCGTCGCTGCGCTTCGAAGGCCAGGTGCTGCGCGACGGCCGCCAGCTCACCAGTGGTGAACTGATTTATGTCTATGCCGACCCGCGTACGCAAACCTCGCAGGCCGTGCCCGATGCACTGCGTGACCTGATCAATGGCTACGAGGCCGGCGAAGCCGTCTACAACATCGCTTTAGGCGACTGGGCAATCTTAGGCCAGGACGCCAGCGCCGTACGCGAACAGGTGTTTGTGCAGGAGCAGGGCATTCCCAAAGAAATGGAGTGGGACGCAGCCGACGCACAACCCGAAGTGATCCACGCGCTGGCGCGCAACCGATTCGGCCAAGCGTTGGCCACTGGCCGCCTGCTGCAACACGCGCCCGGCGTAGGGCGCATAGGCCGCATGGCCGTGCTGCAGCCGCTGCGCGGCACGGGTTTGGGCGAAGAAATTCTGGAGGCCTTGGTACAGGCCAGCGCCAAACGTGGCGACCTGGAAGTCCTGCTGCACGCCCAACTCAGCGCCGAAGGCTTTTACCGCCAGGCCGGGTTTACGCCGCGTGGAGAGGTGTTTGTCGAGGCGGGCATTGGGCACCAGGAGATGTTCCGGGTGTTATGACCTAGCCTTAAATGTCAGCGAGCAGTTCGTAAGGCAACGGCAGCAAGGTCAGCTTGGGCCCGGCGGCCGAACCGGCCGTCAACACACCGTTCTGCGCGGCAATCTGCATCGACACAATGGCGTCGAAACCCCCCTCAGGGTTGGGTGCGGCTTGGGCGACCACGCCGCAGGGCTGCTCGGCATCGGCCGCTTCAAACACTTCCTGCCCGGCCAGCAAAGGCAGGTCCGCATGCACGATGCTGGCGCGGCGCTTCAGCGTGCCGCGAAACTGGCTGCGCGCCACAACTTCCTGGCCGGGGTAGCAGCCTTTTTTGAAGTTCACGCCGCCCACCGATTCATAGTTCAGCATCTGTGGCACCAGCGCTTCAAACAGCGGCAGGGTGACGGTGGCAATGCCGCTGCGCACTTCGCTCCAGGCCCATTGGTCGGCGCTCAACACCGCAGCGCCTGGCGCAACGGCCTCGGCAGTGACGCCTGCCGGGGCAAGCAGCAGGGCGCGCGGCTGGCCATCGGCAGGGTACAGGGCGACGGCAGGGCCATGCGCGGTTTCAAACAGCGACCAGGCGGCCGCGTTCGCATCGGCAACAGCAGAGCCGAGCAAACCAAAGAGTTGGAAGTCGGCGCTGGCATCGGTCAATTTGGCCTTGGCGCGCATCACAAACATAGACAAACGCTTGAGCGTTTGCGCCAGCAGGTCCTGGCTGCAGACCAGCAGCACTTCGTCGGCGCCGCGTTTGAAGCCAATAAAACTCGCCTGCATGCGGCCTTTGGGCGAGCAAAAGGCCGCCAGCCGCGCCTGGCCGGGGGCGAGCAGCGCGAAGTCGTTGGTGAGTTGGCCTTGAAGGAATTTGACGGCGTCTTCACCCGCTACGCGGATGACGCCCAAGTGCGTTAAAGAAGCGATGCCATGGAGTGGATGTGTCATGGCGTGAATTATCATGCCCCTCCTTAGTTCACAAGGTAAGTAGGGTTGTGCGTCGTTTATTGATCGTGGTGGTTTATGTGGCCCTCTTGCTGGGCCTGGGTGGTGGCTTGGGCTGGTGGTGGGTGCAGCGGCCCTTGCCGGTGGGCGATGCCACGCGCGACTTCACGGTGGCGCCGGGCGCGTCGTCGCGCAGCGTGGCGCAAGCGGTGGTGGACGCGGGTGTGCCGGTGTCGGCCGATGCCTTGTATTGGTGGTTTCGCCTGTCGGGCCAGTCGCGGCTGATCAAGGCCGGCAGCTACGAGATCACACCCGGTACCTCGCCCGAAGCCCTGCTAGACAAACTGGTGCGTGGCGAGCAAGCCTTGCGCAGCGTGACGCTGGTGGAGGGCTGGAACTTCCGCCAAGTGCGTGAGGCGCTTGCAAAAGCAGAGCGCCTGACGCCCGACAGCAGTGCCCTTGAGCCCGATTTGATCATGAGCAAGCTGGGCCGCCCCGGTGTGGCCGCTGAAGGCCGTTTCTTCCCCGACACCTACCGCTACCCCAAGAACAGCAGCGACCTGGTCGTGCTGAAACAAGCCATGCAAGCCATGGACAAAATGCTCGCCGCCGCCTGGGCACAACGCCAGCCCGACCTGGCCTTGAAAACCCCCGAAGAGGCACTGATCATGGCCAGCATCATCGAGAAAGAAACCGGGCAGGGCGCAGACCGGCCGCTGATCTCCGGCGTGTTCAACAACCGCCTGCGAATCGGCATGCCGCTGCAGACCGACCCCACGGTGATCTACGGCCTGGGTGCGTCGTTTGACGGCAATCTGCGCCGCTCCGACCTGCGTGCCGACACCCCCTTCAACACCTACACCCGCCGTGGCTTGCCGCCCACGCCTATCGCCATGCCGGGAGCGGCGTCGCTACTGGCTGCGGTGCAACCCGCGCGCACCGACGCCTTGTACTTCGTCGCCAAGGGTGACGGCAGCAGCCATTTCAGCCCATCGCTGGAAGAGCACAATCGAGCGGTCAACCAATACCAGCGCAACCGTTAAGGCCCACCAAAAGTGCAAAACAAAGGCATCTTCATCAGTTTCGAAGGCATAGACGGCGCGGGTAAATCCACCCACATCGAGGCGTTGGCCCAAGCCTTTCGCGCCCAGGGGCGCAGCGTCACGCTGACGCGTGAACCCGGAGGCACGCCGCTGGCCGAGCAGTTGCGCACGCTGGTGCTCAATGAGCCCATGGACCCGCTGACCGAAGCGCTGCTGATCTTTGCCGGCCGGCGCGACCACCTGCGGCAAGTGATAGAGCCGGCCCTGGCGCGTGGCGAGGTGGTGATCAGCGACCGCTTCACCGATGCCACTTTCGCCTATCAGGGCGGCGGCCGAGGGTTTGATGTGGCCGTGTTGTCCACGCTGGAGCGCATCGTGCAGGCCACGGCCGCCGACAACGCCAGCTTCATCCGCCAGCCCGATCTGACCCTGTGGTTCGACCTGCCACCCGAAACCGCCGCCGAACGCCTGGCCGGCGCCCGCGTGCCAGACCGTTTTGAGTCCCAACCCGTGGTGTTTTTCCAGCGTGTGGCCGGGGCCTATGCCCAGCGCCATGCACAAGACCCGGCACGCGTGACGCGTATCGACGCTGCCACTTCGCGCCACGCCGTGTGGCAACAAATCACCAGCACCCTGGTGCGCAAGGGCTGGCTGGCCATCATGGTGGCCGCACAGGCGGGGCCGAAATGAGCCAAGCCGAAGCGCAAGTTGAAACTCTGCCCTTGGCCCCATGGCTGGTGCGGCAACGCACTGGCTTGCTGGCCCAGCGCGGCCACGCCTGGTTGCTTTACGGCCCGTCTGGCCTGGGCCAATACCGCCTGGCGATGGAGTTGGCGCGCGCCTGGCTTTGCGACAACGCTGATACCCAACAGGGGCAGGGCGCTTGTGGCCGCTGCGGCAGTTGCCACGCCATCGACGTGCGCGCCCATGCCGATCTGTGTGTGCTGATGCCCGAGACCGCGATGATGGAACTCGGCTGGCCGCTGCCCGAGAAGGCGCAAGCCGAGATCGACGACAAAAAACGCAAGCCCAGCAAAGAAATCCGTGTGGATGCCATGCGTGACGCGGTTGAGTTTTCGCAGCGCACCAGCGCACGCGGGCGTGGCAAAGCCGTGTTGGTCTACCCGGCCGAGCGCATGAACCAAGTCACGGCCAATGCGCTGCTGAAAACGCTGGAAGAGCCGCCCGGCGACGTCAAGTTTGTGCTGGCCACGGGCGCGGCGCACCAACTGCTGCCCACCATACGCAGCCGCTGCATGGGCCACAACATGGAGTGGCCCGCAGGCACCGAGGCCACGGCCTGGCTGCAGGCGCAAAACGTCGCGCCGGCCGATGCCGCAGTGTTACTGGCTGCCGCTGGCCAGCGCCCAGATGATGCGCTGCAAATGGCGCAAGCCGGGCTCAACGCCAAAAACTGGTCACAACTGCCGCGCGCCGTGGCGGCTGGTGACGTGAGCCCGTTTGCCAACTGGGCCATGGGCCAGGTGGTCGACGCGCTGCAGAAGATTTGCCACGACGTGCTGGTGTTGCGCAGCGGGGCCACACCGCGTTTCTTCGCCGCAGCCGATCTGCAAAGACTGGGCGCCAGCGCCTCTGTGGCCACATTGACACAGTGGTCAAAAGAGCTGGCCACCACAGCACGCACGGTGGAGCATCCGTTCAATCCTGGCCTGATGCTGGAAGCGCTTGTGAGCCGGGCCCAAACGGCTCTAAACTCGTCGACGTAGAGACTGTCACCACCCTTGACCGCCAACCTCAGCCGCCAACCAAGACTGTTTACGCATGAGCACCACCCCGACCACACCGCGCCCTAGTGTCATTCAGTTGGCCATCAAGGAGAAGGCTGCGCTGTACGCGGCTTACATCCCGCTGTTTGCCGAGGGGGGGATTTTTGTACCCACGGTGCGCGAGTACCAATTGGGTGACGACGTTTATGTGTTGCTCTCGCTGCCCGAAGGTCCGCAGCGTTATCCCATCGCTGGTCGCGTTGCCTGGGTCACGCCTGCGCGTGCCTCTGGCAGCCGCACCCAAGGCGTGGGTATTCAGTTTCCCAAGGATGACAAGGCGCGGCAGTTGAAGATCAAGATCGAAGAGTTGCTGGGTGCGCATCTGGGTTCTGAACGAGCCACACAAACGATTTAACCCCAGCGGGTTCACAGGAGCGCTCGGCTCCTAAAATGGCGCCATCGCGTTATGGCACCTTTGTCCAGGCGCCGACCTGATTTGCCGCACATGCCGCGGCCCTTGCCATGTTCACAGACTCCCACTGCCATCTCTCGTACCCTGATCTCGCGGGCCAACTGCCTGCCATCCGCAGCGCCATGGCCGAGGCCCGTGTAGACCGCGCCTTGTGCATCTGCACCACGCTCGAAGAATTTGAAGACGTACACGCCCTGGCCGTGGGCTACGACAACTTCTGGGCCACCGTGGGTGTGCACCCCGACAACCACGACGTGCGCGAGCCGTCGCTTGAGGATCTCGTCAGCCTGGCTGCACGTCCGCGCATTGTGGGTATTGGCGAAACCGGCTTGGACTACTACCGCCTGGGCGACCGCACGGTGGTCGACATGGAATGGCAACGCGAACGTTTTCGGGTGCACATACGCGCCGCCCAGCAAACCCAGAAACCGCTGGTGATCCACACGCGCAGTGCCTCGGACGACACCATTGCCATTCTGAAAGAACTGGGCGAAGACGGCTCGGCCGGTGCGGCCGGTGGCGTGTTCCATTGTTTTACTGAAACCGCCGCGGTGGCGCGCGCCGCGCTAGACCTGGGTTTCTACATTTCGTTCTCGGGTATTCTGACGTTCAAGACGGCGCAAGACATACGCGACGTGGCCGCCTTTGTGCCCATGGACAGGATCCTGATCGAAACCGACAGTCCCTATCTAGCGCCGGTCCCATACCGTGGCAAGACGAACAATCCGTCTTATGTCCCTTACGTGGCCAAACAAGTGGCGGCGTTGAAAAACTGTACGGTCGAAGAAGTGGCCGAAGCCACCAGCCGCAATTTCGACAGTCTTTTTAAAGGCGTTCTGGCATGAGAAACTACTTTAGGTATTTCATTTATCTATTTGTATTTATTGGATTTTCTGCATCCAGCGCGGGTTCTTTTGAAGACTACTTCGCAGCCGTCGCCAGAGATGATGCAAGCACCGTGCAAAACCTGTTGCGGCGTGGTTTTGACCCGAATACGGTCAATGAAAAAGGCCTGACGGGCGTATTTATCGCGGTGCGCACACCATCGCCCAAGGTGCTCAACGTCTTGTTGGCGGCGCCCAAGATCCAGGTCGAGACACGCAACGAAAAAGACGAAAGCCCGCTGATGCTGGCGGCCTTGCAAGGCGATTTGGCCACCTGCCAGAAACTCATAGCGAAAGACGCCGACGTCAATAAAACCGGCTGGGCGCCCCTGCATTACGCCGCCACCAATGGGCATGTGGCGGTGATGCAGTTGTTGCTGGACGAAAACGCCTACATCGACGCCGAATCGCCCAACAAAACCACGCCACTGATGATGGCCGCGTCTTACGGCAGCACCGAGGCGGTGAAGTTTTTGCTCGAAGCCGGCGCCGATCCCACGCTGAAGAACGAGAAGAATCTCTCCGCCCTGGACTTTGCGCAAAAAGCCAGCCGCCCCGATGCGATTGAATTGATTGGCGCCGCAGTGCGAAAACGCGGCGTCAAACAAGGGACCTGGTAAAGATCGCCTACTGCTTACTGCATGAACCAGCCGTGGCTCACCACCAATGATTGGCCGGTGAGTGCATTGGTTTCAAAACCGGCAAAGAGCAGGGCGGTCTCGGCCACATCCTGGATGGTGGTGAACTCGCCGTCCACGGTTTCCTTGAGCATGACTTTTTTGATCACATCGTCTTCGCTGATGCCCAAAGCCGCCGCTTGCTCGGGAATCTGCTTCTCGACCAGCGGTGTACGCACAAAGCCGGGGCAGATCACGTTGGCGCGGATTTTGTGTTTGCCACCTTCCTTGGCCACCGTTTTGCACAAGCCAATCAGGCCGTGTTTGGCGGTCACATAGGCTGACTTCAGCACCGAGGCTTCCTTGGAGTGCACCGAGCCCATGTAGATGATGCTGCCGCCTTTGCCCGAGGCCTGCATGTGTGGGTAGCAGGCCTTGGTGGTGAGGAAAGCGCCGTCCAGGTGGATGGCCAGCATTTTCTTCCAGTCGGCAAACGGAAATTCTTCGATGGGGTGCACGATTTGCACACCTGCGTTGCTGACCAGGACATCGACCCCGCCATAGGCCGCCACCACTTCGGCGACCGCGGCGTTGACCTGCTCCTCGCTGGTGACATCCATGGCCACAGCCATGGCCACGCCTTTGGCAGCGACGATCTCATCGGCGACGGCTTGTGCAGCGGCCTTGTTCAGGTCGGCGATCACCAGCTTGCCACCTTCGCGCGCATAGGTGAGTGCGATCTCCTTGCCTATGCCACTGGCCGCGCCGGTGACGATACACACTTTGTCTTTTAGCTTCATGCTGTGAACTCCTTTGGATGGAAAACGAAGAAATCGCTTGCCGCGCCCAGGGCGAGAATCAAGCGTGTAGAGGGCAACTCAATCGCTGAGGTGATCGGCATTCAAGTCAAATACGCGAACCCCGGTGAACTCACGGGCGCGCTCTGTCCAGCGCGGGTCATGCAAGGTATGCGCCATGTCAGCGCGGCCACTTTGCCAGTGCTCACGCATCGACAGGCTGGAAAACTCGTAATCTTTGGACTGGCTCTCGTAATGCCGCGTGCGGTAGATCAGGTGCACAACATCGATGGACGAGGTGGTGCATTGGATGCGCGACAAGGTCAGCACATCGGGATCCTGCGCCAACTCGGGCGGCAGCTTGGCCAGCAGGCGTTTCGTGGCCTGGGCCACAATCTGCCAGTCGGTGCCGGTGTCGGTGTTCAGCCGGGTACGGCTTGAGAAGCGAATGTCTTTTTCACGTCCCGACACCTCGATCAGATTGGTGGGCATCTCGCCCTTGGCGGCGAACAAATCCACCTGCAACACCGTGCGGTGTCCCGCGCCTGGTTCGTCGAGCACGTATTGCAGGGGCGTGTTGGAGACCAGTCCACCATCCCAGTAATGCTCGCCATCAATCTCCACCGGTGCAAAACCCGGCGGCAGTGCGCCACTGGCCATGATGTGACGGGCGTCGAGTTTTTGCTTGCTGGAATCGAAGTACTGAAAATTGCCATTGCGGACGTTCACGGCGCCCACGGCAAGACGAATGGGGCCGTTGTTGATCAACTCGAAGTCCACCAGCCGTTCCAGGGTTTCGCGCAGCGGTGCCGTGTCGTAATAACTGATGGCGCCGGGTGTCCCATGCGGCTGCATGGGCGCCGGCGGAACCCTGGGCTTGAAGAAGCCGGGCACACCCAGCGCCATCACCTGAGACGCGCTGATTTCATTGAGGGTTTCACGCCAGAACTTGTCGATGGCGAAAAATGGTGAGGGAAGGCCGGAACTGACCAGCTCCCAGAACTCCTGGAGCCGGGCCAAACGGCGTTCCGGCGGATTGCCCACAATCAACGCCGCATTGATCGCCCCAATCGAAATACCGGCCACCCAGTGCAGCGGCTGGGCTGTTTCGTGCAGGGCTTCATACACCCCAGCCTGGTAAGCCCCCAGCGCGCCACCGCCTTGCAATACCAAAATGTTCTGCGAAGTCTGCGCTGCAACGGGCACTGCCTTGCGGCCACGTGATGCGCTTGGGGGATTTTCCCGACTGTCGGCCGGGTGAGGGTGGCGTGAAAGAGTCATGCGGGCCCGATTCAAGCTGAGGTGGACGGAATCCTAGGATACGGCAGCTACGTGAACCTTGTGTATCGCCAGACTTGGATATCGCATCGAAATGTTTGGCCTGCAGCCCAAGCACACATCGTTCCAGCCGTTGCCCTTGCGGCTGATCCAGCAAGGGACGCGCCCAGCAAATCCATGGTGTACGTCTTGGCAGGCATTTGCGCGTCCATGTTCAGCCCGTGAGATGGATCTCACCCAGTACCGCCTTTCACCCGCCTAGGGAAACCCACATGTTCACATAGTGAACTGTTTGGCGCTTTGTCGCCATCTCGTTTTTGTGCCGAATCCAAACTGCTCGCTCAGATCAACAAAAACGGAGACATCCATGACACTCGAAAAGAGGGGCTTGCTCAGGCTCTTATCGGCAGGCGCAGTTTTTGTATTCGGTCTCGGTGGCGCGCTGGCGCAAACACCTGTGGCCGTGAAGATTGGTTGTGTATTGCCGCTCAGCGGCGGTTCGGCCGCAGTTGGCAACCAGACGCGTTCCGGTGTGCTGGCGGCAGTGGAGCAGATCAACGCTGCAGGCGGTATCCAGGCTATGGGTGGTGCCAAGCTGCAGGCGGTGTTTGGCGACTCGCAGTCAAAGGCCGACGTGGGAGTCTCGGAAACCGAACGCCTGATACAGCGCGAAAACGTGGCGGTGTTGTGTGGCGCATTCAACAGCGCCGTGACCTTCCCGTCGACCGAGCTCGCCGAGCGCAACAAGACACCCTGGGTGGTGGTCGGGGCGGTGAAGGACGAGATCACCGAGCGCGGCTTCAAGTATGTATTTCGCATTAACAACAAAGCCACCTATGACGCGCGTGAGCAGCTCGACGCCATGGATCTGCTGGCCAAGGAGTCCGGCAAGTCCGTGAAGCGTGTTGCCTTGTTCTATGAGGGCGGTGACTGGGGCCGTTCACACGCGGCCAACATCCGTAAGCTGGCGGCTGAACGCAAAATCGAGATCGCCCTGGACGAGCCTGCACCGCCGAATCAGGTGGATTTCACCTCGCAGTTGCTGAAGATACGCTCGGCCAAGCCCGACGCGCTGATTCTGGCGCTTTATACGCCCGACCAGTTGCTGTTCACGCGCCAGCTTGCCGAGCAGCGCCTGGACCTGCCGTTCGGCGTGCATTCCGCGGGTGGTGGCACCGAAGATCCGTCGTTCTACTCGGCAATCCAGGCGCCGATGGTGGCCTATTACTTCGTGCAGGAAGACTGGCAGGTCGACATCCTCGATACCAACAAGGATCCGCTGCTGCTTGATGCCGAGAAGCGCACCCGCGCCACCCTGGGTTACGGCATGAGCGCCTATGTGGCGCAGGGCCTGTCATCCATCTATGTGATCAAGGACGCGCTGGAACGCTCCAAGAGTGCCGACCGCGACAAGCTGCGCGATGCGATCGCCGCGACAGACATCACCAGCGGACCGGCGCTGTTCACGGGTTACCAGCGCATCAAATTCGATGCCGCCGGCCAGAACACCTTCGCCCACGGTGTGATCTCCGAGAACCTGGGCGGCAAACGCCGCGCCATCTGGCCTATGGAAAACCGCGCGGCCGACACCAAGCCGGTCTGGCCCGTGCCCGCCTGGGCCCAGCGCTAGCCGCTTGTCGCAAAGCTACTGCTGAGGCCATCTGCTGCGTTGCGCGGTGCTCGGAATCCTCACGTACGGAAGTACGTTCCTCCTGCGCTCCGGGCGCCATGCAACTGAGCTTCCTCACCACGCTTTTCGACAACCCGCGACTACGTTGACCCATTAGCTCCACCCGCGTGCCGCCGATGGCGGCAGCGGGAAGGCCCTTCCTCGTCAAGACAAAGGCAGACAAGTGGACTGGTACGTACTGACTTACGCCGCTTTCAACGGCATTCTGGTGGGCGCCATGCTCGGCGGTATCGCGCTGGGCCTGAGCCTGATCTTCGGGGTGTTGCGCATCGTGAACTTTGCGCATGGCTCCATCCTGATGTTGGCGATGTATACGGCTTTCTGGTTACAAAAGCTCTACAACATCGACCCGTATGTGAGCGTGGTGATTGCCGCGCCGCTGATGTTCGTGCTGGGTTACCTGGTGCAGTGCTTCGTCATCGGCCCGCTGATCCGGCGCGAACGCGCGCTGGTGGTCGAGCCCATCAGTGCATTGCTGCTGACGGCGGGGGTCTACATCCTGATCGACAACCTGGCGCTGATGGCTTTTGGCCCTAATGTGCGCTCCACGCCGTCGGCCCTGCAGGTGACGAGTGTGATGGTGGCGCAGTTTCCGCTGAACAGCTTCCGCATCGTGGCCGCACTGGCCTCGCTGCTGATGGCCGGCGGCCTGGCACTGTGGCTGGCACGCAGCGACATGGGCCGCTCTATCCGCGCCACGGCACAGAACCGCGACGCCGCGGCCATGTCGGGCATAGACGTGCCGCGGGTCTACAACATCACTTTCGGCCTGGGCTGCGCCATGGTCGGTGTGATGGGTTGCCTGATCGCCCCCTTCATTCCCATCACACCACAGGTGGGCCTGGGCTTTGGCATCAAGTCCTTCATCGTGGTGGTACTGGGTGGCATTGGCAGTATTGCCGGCTCGTTGGTTGGCGGGGTGGTCATAGGGCTGTTCGAATCCGTGGCCTCGCAATTTGTCGCTACACCCACGGCCTCGATCTTCTCGCTAGGCCTTTTCATCCTGATCCTGCTCGTCCGGCCGCAAGGGCTGATGGGCCGCAAGTAAGGCGCATCTATGAGTCCCCGCTCCAATTTCATTGCCTTGGCCGGTGTGCTGCTGGCCTGTCTCATGCTCCCCCTGGTGCTGCACGACGAATTCCTGATCCATTCGGTGATCATGGTGCTGTACTTCGCCTACCTGGCCTGCGCCTGGAACCTGATGTGCGGCTACGTCGGCCAGATCTCCTTCGGCCATTCGGTGTTCAGCGGTGTCGGGGGCTACACCTCGGTGTTGCTGCTCACGGGCATGGGCTGGTCGCCGTGGCTTGGCATGCTGGTTGGTGGTGTGTTGGCGGCCATCCTGGCCATCGCCATGGGTTATCCGACGATGCGCCTGCGCGGCCCGTATTTCGCGTTGACCACCATCGCCTTCGCCGAAATCATACGCATCTGGTTCGAGAACACCGACGTGGTGTTCCGCATCCACCTCAAGGGCGCCGAAGGCTTGAACGTGCCGCTCATCGGTACCAGCTGGGCCATGTTCCAGTTCGAGAGCAAGGTGCCTTATTACTACATCATCCTGTGCATGCTGGTGCTGGTGATGAGCATGACCTGGCTGATGGAGCGCAGCCGTCTCGGTGTTTGCCTCAAGGCCATACGCGGAGACCGCGACGCGGCCGAATCCCTGGGCATCAATCCCACACGCTACACGCTCACCGCGCTGGCGCTGAGCGCTTTCATGACAGCGCTAGGTGGCAGCTTCTACGCGCAGTTCATCCGCTTCATCAACCCAGAGCGCAATATGGGTACCGAGTTGTCCATAGACATGGCGCTGATGAGCATCATCGGCGGCCAGGGCACGGTGTTCGGCCCGTTGCTGGGCGCGCTGTTTCTGGCGCCGCTGGCGGAGATCACGCGCACCTACCTCGGTGGGCAATTCGCTGGCCTGCATCTGGCGATCTACGGCTTGGTGCTCATCGTCGCGGTGTTGTATTTGCCCAAGGGCTTGCTGCACCCCTTGCAGAACTGGCTAAGGCGCGGACTGGCGAAGAAGCCCGCAGAGCCGGCTGCGGCCCTGAGCTTCACCGCAGTGAGTGTGCCCAAGGCCACGGCAGCCGTGCGCTCCACATACTCCGCCGAGGGGGGGCAGGTCAAATGAGCGAAGTTCTACTCAAGGTCGACCAGGTCGGCAAACGTTTCGGCGGCGTGCATGCCGTCAAGGGCCTGAGCTTTGACCTGCAGCGTGGCGAAATCCTGGGTTTGCTGGGACCGAACGGCGCGGGCAAGACCACCGCCTTCAACATGATTGCAGGTTTCATCGAACCCGACGCTGGCCGCATCACACTCGAAGGCAAAGACATCACGGGCAAGCGCCCATGGGATGTCTGTCAGAGTGGCCTGGCCCGCACCTTCCAGTTGTCGCGCCCGTTTGGCGGCATGTCAACGCGCGAGAACCTCGTGGTCGGCTCGCTGGTCAAGACCAATGACAGCCAGCGCGCCCGGGCCAAGGCCGACGAGCTGCTTGACTTTCTCGGCATGACTGCCCTGGCTGACGTGGACGCCGACAACCTCACCGCCTTCGAGCGCCGCAAGGTGGAACTTGGTCGCGCGCTTTCCACCGAGCCCACTTTGTTGCTGATGGACGAGGTCGTCGCCGGCGCAACGCCACAGGAGGCCATGACCATGGTCGGACTCATCAAGCGTGTACGCGACCGGGGTGTGACGGTGCTGATTATTGAACACGTGATGAAAGTGATCATGGGTCTTTCGGACCGCGTGATTGTGATGCACCTGGGTGAACTCATCGCCAATGGCTTGCCGGGCGAGGTGGTCAGCCAGCCTAACGTGCTGAAAGCCTATTTTGGAGACGATTATGTCGACGCCGGCACTTGAGGTCCGAGATCTGACCGTGGGTTACGGCGACGTCTCCGTGTTGCGTGGCCTATCGATGAAGGTTGAACCCGGGCAACTGGTGGCCCTGATAGGCGCCAACGGCGCGGGTAAGACCACGCTGTTGCGCACCATCTCCGGCCTGCTGCGGACCACCCGAGGTTCGATCCAGCTCGCGGGTGTGGAAATCCAGGGGCGACCTGCGCACCGTGTGGTGGAGAGCGGTTTTGTGCAGTCGCCCGAGGGCAAGCAATTATTCCTCAGCATGTCGATTCGCGAGAACCTTTTGGTCGGCGCGCACAACCCACGCGCGCGTGCCGTGCGCGAAAAGACCCTGGCCGAGGTCTTCACGCTGTTTCCGATTCTCGAAGAGCGGCAAAAACTTGCCGCATCCACCTTGTCCGGTGGGCAGCAGCAGATGGTCGCCGTGGGGCGGGCGCTGATGGCCAAGCCCACGGTGCTGGCACTGGACGAACCTTCACTTGGCCTCGCGCCCATCATGGTCGACCGCCTGTTCGACTCGATCCGCAAGATCCGTGACCTTGGGGTCACCGTGCTGGTGATAGAGCAGAACGTCTTCAAGGTACTGCAGATGGCCGACTACGGTTATGTGCTGGAAAACGGCGTCATTTCGTTGCAGGGAAGGGGTCCGGACTTGCTGGCAAACACCCACCTGCGGTCCACCTACCTCGGTATGTAAGGAGAAGCTTTTCAATGAACCTTAACGCCACACCCACCGCGACTGAACGCTTGGCCGCACTGCGGGCCACAGCACTCAATCTGAGGCGGCACATGGTCACTCAGGCGCGCGGCAAAGGGCAGGGCTACCTGGGCCAGGGCCTGGGCATAGCCGACTTTCTGGCCTCGCTGTATTTCCACGAGTTCCAGGCTGAAGACCTGGACTTCACACGGCGCGACCGCAAGCGTTTTTTCCTGTCTACGGGGCACAACTCGATTGCGCTGTGGGCCGTGTTCGCTGAGCTCGGCATCGTGACCAAGGAAAGTCTGCTGACCTATGGCGCGGACGGCAGCCCGCTGGAGATGAGCACCATGGAAGGCCGTGTGCCCGGCGTCGAAATGACCGGTGGCTCGCTGGGCCATGGCCTGGGTATCGCCGCCGGCGCGGCCATGGGTTACCGGCTCGACGGGTACCGATCGACCATCCACGTGGAGATTTCCGACGGGGAACTGCAGGAGGGCTCGACCTGGGAGGGCGCCAGCATAGGCGCGGCCTTCAAGCTCGACAACCTGGTCTGCTGGATCGACTGCAACGGCATCCAGGCCGACGGTCCGATTGTGGTGCCGATCGAACCCGTGGCCGGCCGTTTCGCGGCCTTCGGCTGGGACACGCTGGAGATCGACGGCAACGACCTCGGCCAGTTGCTGGCCGCCTTCGAATGGACCCATGCCAAGGCTGGTAAACCCAAGGCGGTGGTGCTGCGCACGCGACCGGGCTGCGGCATCAAAAGGGTGGAGCAACGCGACCGCGCGCATTTTGTGCGCATTGATGCGGATGAGTGGGACGAAGTGGTGCGTGAACTGGAGGTCGAAAATGCTTGATACGCTGAAAGTCAAACCGGCCCAGACCCTGGCCATGAGCGAGTCCGAGGCCGTTGTCGGTCGACCTTCGGTCAAGGCGCCGTTCTCGCTGGGCATGATGAAGGCCGCCGAGACACACACCGGCCTGTGCCTGCTGACCGCCGACCTCGGCAAATACACCGACACGGCCGACTTCCGTATGCGCCACCCCGATCGTTTCTTCAACGTCGGCATGGCCGAGCAGGCGCTGGTCACAGCAGCGGCCGGCCTGTCCAAGGTCGGCAAGGTGGCCTACTGCACGACCTACGGCACCTTCGCCACACGCCGGGCCTACGACTTCCTGGCCATTGCCTGCGCACACAGCAACGAGAACGTGAAGATGTTCGCCGGCAATCCCGGCCTCACCACGGGTTACGGCGGCACACACCAGGCGACAGAAGACCTGGCGTTGATGCTCTCCATCCCCAATATGACGGTGATCGACCCCTGCGATGCCACCGAGATGCAGCAGATCGCCGAGCAGGCGGTCGACTGGCCCGGCACCATGTACTGCCGCCTGCTGCGCGCCAACGTGGCGCAGGTGTTCGATCCGGCGACGCACCGCTTCCAGCTTGGCAAGGGGCACGTGATCGGCGACAGCGGTGCCGACGTGGATGTCGGTTTCGTCTCCACCGGTTTCATGACCGAACGCGCCATCGACACGGCCGAACACTTGCGCCAGCGCGGTGTGTCGGCCTCGGTGTTCCACAGCGCCACCATCAAGCCCTTCGACAAAGAGGGGCTGCTGGCGTTCGCGGCCTCGGCGAAACGCATCGTGGTGGTGGAGAACCATGTCGCCATCGGTGGCCTGGCCACGCTGGTGATCGATGCGCTGTTTGAGGCCGGCCTGTCGCGCAAGCTGCTGAAGATCGCCATCCCCGACCAGTTCATCGAGTGTGGGTCTCTGCCCTATCTGCAGGACCGTTACGGCCTGACCACGCCGCGCATCTGCGAACGGGTGGCGGCATGGCTGCAATGAACATGAAGCCACACGACATCCGTGTCTTCGGTTCGGTGCACCGCTACCATCAGGGGCCGGGCGCCATCGGGCTGGTGGGTGAGGTGGCGGCCAGCCTGGGCAAACAACCGCTGCTGGTCGCCGATGAAATTGTGCACGGCCTGGTGTTCGATACCGCGGCCGCAAGCTGCCGTCAGCGCGATCTCGAACTGCGCTGGGTCGAGGTGCGTGGCGACGTGACCCGCGCCGCCGTGCAGCGGCTCGTGGCCGAGGCTCGTGCAGATGGTCGCCGGCCCGACGTGGTGCTGGCCGCCGGCGGCGGCAAGGGCGTGGACACGGGCAAGGCCGTTTCGCGTGAACTCGGCGCGCGTCTGGTGGTTTTGCCGACCTCGGCGTCGAACGACGGCCCGTGCAGCAAGGCCTTCGTTTATTACGACGACGCGCACCGCATGGAGTCGGTGGAATTCCTGCCGCGTAACCCGGATGCCGTGCTGGTCGATACCAACTTGCTGGTGCAGGCGCCGCGCGCCTTGCTGGTGTCGGGCATAGGCGACGCTTTGTGCAAGCTCTATGAGGGCGAACAGGCGCAGAACAACGGTGGGCTGAATCTGTTTGGTGGCGTGGGCACCATCGCCGCGCAGCAGATTTCGGTGGCCTGCGACCGTGTGATCCGTGAGGACGCGGTCGAAGGCCTGAAGGCGCTCAATGCCGCCAAGCCGACGCCGGCCTTCGAGCGCCTGACCGAGGCCTTGGTGCTGCTCAGTGGACTGGCCTTTGAAAACAGCGGTCTGTCGCTGGCGCATTCGCTGACACGTGGATTGCCGCTGGCGGCTGGCACCGAGACCACCTTGCATGGCTTCCACGTGGGCTACGGCCTGCTGGTGCAGTTCATCCTCGAGGAGCGCTCGCCGGAGTTCATGGCGGCACAACTGGCCTTTCACCGATCGGTCGGCCTGGCCGTGAACCTGGCCGGACTCGGCGTGCGTGATGTCGGTGCGGACACCATCGGCCAAACCATCCGAGCTATTGCCGACGGCACCATGACTTCGCCGCACCTTAAACATTTCCAACGGCCTTTGACGGCCGCCGATTTCGAAAACGCCATGCACCGGCTCGAAAAGCTGGCTGCCTGAAACACACACCTTCATGAGCACATCTGCACAACCCACGACACTGATTACCGGCGGCGGCACCGGCCTTGGCCTTGCCACCGGTCTGGAATTGCGCGCGCGCGGCCACCGCGTGATCGCGCTCGGCCTGGACACGGAGCCCGAACTCGAGGGGTCCGGCATCGAGTTCCAGCGTCTGGACATCACCGACGAAGCGGCCATGGCCCAGGCCACGGCCGGCATCGAACGTCTCGACGTGCTGGTCAATGCGGCCGGCATCATCCAGCACGGCGGCGCCGAATTCACCTTGCCCGGCTTTCGCAAGGTGGTCGACGTGAACCTCAACGGTACCCAACTCGCCTGCCTGATGCTGCGGCCCGCGCTGGCCGCGGCGCGCGGCAGCATCGTCAACTTCGCCTCGATGTGGAGCTACTTCGGCTCTGCGCGCAACCCGGCCTACAGCGCGAGCAAGGGGGCCATCGTTTCGCTCACGCGAGCGCTCGCGGTGGCCTATGCGGCCGAGGGTGTGCGTGTGAATGCTGTCGCGCCGGGCTGGATCGAAACCCGCATGTCGCAGGCCGCGTTTGCCGACGCCGAGCGCAGCACGGCCATCAAGAAGCGACTGCCCGCGGGCTTCTGGGGCAAGCCCTACGACATCGCCAAGGCCGCAGCCTTCCTGGCGTCAGCCGATGCGCGCTACATCACCGGTGTGACTTTACCCGTGGACGGCGGGTACAGCGTGGCATGACGACGATGAGCGATCCCGGCATGAACCTCTACAACGAGCTGCACGGCCTCACCGTGCCGGACTTGTTGCGGCTGCGCGCCAGACAGCATCCGTTCAAGCTGGCGCTGTCCGCACACAGCCACCAGGGCCATCGCGACCGGCTGAGTTATGCGCAGCTGGTGATCCGTATGGAGTCGGTGGCGCGTGGCCTGTATCTGCGTGGCGTGCGCCAAACCGAAAGGGTGGCGCTGTTCCTGTCCAACGCGGCGGTGCGTGAGGCTGTGCTCACGGCGGTCGGCTGCTGGCGGCTGGGCGCTGTGGTGGTGCCGCTCAATGTGCGCGCATCCGACGACGAGCTGCAACACGCGCTCGCCTTGGTCGAGCCTGCCGTGATCGTGACCACCGCGGATGCGGTCGCGCGGCTTGGGCAGTTGTATCCAGCGGCGAAGCTGCTCGTGCTGGGCGGTGATCCGAACGACGAGCCGCATTGGCCGGAGCCCGAACGTGTATTCCATGACCTCGACCTGCCCGAAGTGGCGCAGCCCGGTGATGCCAGCGTGTTGTTGTTCACTTCGGGCACAACGGCGCGCTCCAAGGCTGTCACACATTGCCACCGCAGCCAGCTGTATTGCGGCTATGCCGTTGGCGGTGCACTCGGCCTCACGAGTGAAGACACCTACCAGGGCGCCTGGCCAATCTTCACCAGTTCGGTGCTGAACATGGCCTGCATGTCGTCCTGGGTGCATGGCGCGGGGGTGGTGCTCGAAGAGTCGCCTCTGGACAATGCCGGCCGGCTGCGGCTGATCGAAAGCGAAGGCACAACGGTCTACCACGGCGTGACCTCGCCGCTACATTTCATGATAGACGAGTATCCACGCGGCCGTTACGACCTGTCGCGCGTGCGGCGCCTGGGTTACGGCGGCGCGGCCATGCCGGCCGAGGTCATCGTCAAGTTCAGCGAGCGCCTGCCGTGGGTGGACCAGGTGCATATCTGGGGCATGACCGAGACCGGTCCGTCCGGCACGGTGCTGCCGCCGTGGTTTCTGCCGCGCAAGGCGGGTTGCATCGGCATGGCGATGCGCGGCTGCGCCGTGCGCGTGATCGACGACGAAGGCCGGCCGGTGGCGCCCGGCGAGACCGGCGAGATCGAGTTCTCCGGTCCGTCGATGGCGCTGGGCTACTTCCGCAACCCCGAGGCCACGGCCCAGGCCTTCGTCAACGGCTGGGTGCGCACCGGCGACATCGGCCGCTTCGACGACGAAGGCCATCTGCATTTTGTCGACCGCAAGAAGGACATCATCAACCGCGGCGGCCTGAAGATCGCTTCGGCCGCGGTGGAGGAGGTGTTGTACCGCTTCCGCGGCGTGGCCGAGGCAGCCGTGGTCGCCGTGCCGCATCCCGGCCTTGGTGAAGACATCGCGGCCTGCGTGGTCGCCGCACCGGGAAGCACGCTGGACCTGGCCGCGCTGCAAGCTTTTTGTGCGCTCCAGCTTGCCGACTACCAGGTGCCGCGCCAATGGCATGTGCTCCACGCCTTGCCCAAAAATCCTATGGGAAAAATCATGAAAAGAGACTTGCGCGAGCTGTTGCTGGGGGCCGCGGCATGACGGCGAACCAGGCCTACGCGGTGAACATCCATGCCTATGGCGGTGTAGAGGCCATGCGCTACGAAGTGATGGACGTACCGGCCCCCGGCGCGGGCGAAGTGCAGATACGCCAGCACGCCATCGGTATCAACTACCTCGATACCTACCACCGCCGCGGCGTGTTCCCGCTGCGTGCACTGCCGGGCGCACTGGGCGTGGAGGCGGCCGGCGTGGTGACGGCCTTGGGCGAGGGCGTGACGCGCTTGCGGGCCGGCGACCGCGTGGCCTATGCCTGCCCGCCTATCGGCAGTTATGCCAGCCTGCGCAACCTGCCGGCCAAGCTCGTGCTGCAGCTGCCCGATGCCGTGTCTTTCGAGCAGGCCGCTGCCGCCACGCTGCAGGGCCTGACCGCCCACATGCTGCTGCACCGCGTGACGCGGCCCACAGCCGCCGATACGGTGCTGGTGCATGCAGCGGCCGGGGGGCTGGGTTCGCTGCTCACGCAGTGGAGCAAACGCTTCGGTTGCCGCGTGATCGGCACGGTAGGCTCGGAAGAAAAAGCTGCGCTGGCGCGGGCACGCGGCTGCGACGAGGTCATCCTCTATAACCAGGAGCCGTTCACCGAAGGCGTGAATCGCCTGACCGACGGTGCGGGTGTGGACATCGTCTTCGAAGGACTGGGCGGCCAGGTGTTCCACGATTCGCTGACCATCCTCAAGCCCTTCGGGCAGATCGTGAACCTGGGCCAGGTGGCCGAAGGTCTGCCGCAGTTGAAGCTGGCCGACCTCGGCCCGGCGCGTTCGCTCACGGTGTCGGTGCCGGGGGTCTTCGCCTATGTCAACACCCATCCCGATCTGCAGACGGCCGCAGACGCCTTGTACGGCCTGATCGGCAGCGGCGAATTGCAGGTGCACATCGGCGGCCGTTACGCCTTGCGCGATGCGGCGCAGGCGCACACCGCGCTGCAGGGCCGTGGCACGAATGGCTCGTTGATCCTGATTCCGGAGGGCGTATGAGCATCTTCCACACGCCCGAACTACGCGCCTTTCGTGCCGAGGTGCGGAGCTTTCTGCAGCAAAACCTGAGCGACGAACTGGTGCAGGCCACACGTGGCGGACTGCACCTCGAACGCGAGCCCATGGCGCGTTGGCAGGCCACACTGGATGCGCGCGGCTGGGGGGCGCCGCATTGGCCCAAGTCACTCGGCGGCACCGGCTGGAACGAGCTGCAACGCTATATCTTCGAGGAGGAATCCGCCTTTGCCGACGCGCCGCTCGGTGACGTGCACGGCCTGTTTCTCGCCGGGCCCATGATCATCGCCGAAGGCACGCCCGAGCAGCAGGCGCGCTACCTGCCCAAGGTGCTGGCGGGTGAAGAATTCTGGTGCCAGGGCTTCTCGGAGCCGAATGCCGGTTCGGACCTGGCCTCACTCAAGACCACGGCGCGGCTAGAAGGTGACGAATGGGTCATCAACGGCCAGAAGACCTGGCTCTCCAGCGGCCACCACGCCGACCTGATGTTCTGCCTGGCGCGCACCGACAGCGATGTGAAGCCGCAGGCTGGGCTCACGCAGTTCATCCTCGACATGTCTGCACCCGGCATCACGCTGCAACCGATCCTGACCATGGACGAGGGCCACAGCGTCAACGCCGTGTTCTTCGACAACGTGCGTACACCGCGGCAGAACGTGATCGGCGAGCTCAACCAGGGCTGGACCTATGCCAAGGAACTGCTGGCGCGTGAACGCGTGAACAATGCGCAGGCACCGCGCACCAAGCGCGACATCCAGGAGCTGGAGCGCCTGGCCCGCATACGCTGCGATGGAGCGGGCCGGCCGCTGATTGAAGACCCGCGCGTGCGGCGGCGCCTGGCCGCGCTCACTGCGGATTTTGTGGCGCTGGAGTCTGCTGCACTCGGTGTGCTGGCCGAGCAGATGGCCGGCAAGGAACCCGGGCCGGCCGCATCGACCTTGAAGATTCGCGGCTCCGAACTTCAACAAAAAGTGAGTGAGACCGCCATGCTTTTCCTGGGCCAGGCGGGCATTGTGCTCGCACCCGACTACGGCGGCGGCTTGCTCGCGCCCGAAGGCCTGGGCTGGGCCGAGCGCCATTTCTTCCGCCGCGTGGTGACCATCTACGCTGGTGCGAACGAGATCCAGAAAACCATCATCGCCAAGTCCATCCTGGACATGTAAGGACATCATGGAACGCGAAGAAATCGATCTGATGCTGGACACGGCGCGGCGCTGGTTCCGCGCCAACGGGCCACTGGAGGCGCGTGTCGCCGCATTCAAGGCCGGCCAGCATGAAACACCGAATGCGTGGGCGCTGATGGCCGAAATGGGCTGGATGGGCCTGTCGCTGCCCGAATCCGTGGGCGGCTTTGGCGCAGGCCAGTCCGCCTGTTTCGCGCTGCTGCGCGAGGCCGGTCGTGATGCGCGGCCCGAACCGCTGGCCTTGCACCTGCTGGTGGCGCCCTTGCTGGCCGACCTCATGCCCGAACACGCGGAGGCACTGTCGGCGGGCACGCTGCGCTGCGCGATGGCCGACACGGCCTTCGGCGCCGAGGCCGTGCGCTGGCACGATGGGGACCGGCTCGAAGGCCGTGCAGGCGTCGTGCTCGGCAGCGAGCACGCGACGCACCTGCTGCTGCCGGTGGGCCAGGGTGATGGGGCGTCGCTGGCGCTGGTCGCCCTGGATGCGCCGGGCATCTCGTCCGAGGCGGCACGCCTGGTGGATGCGCGGGCCACGTCGCGCCTGCGTTTCGACCGCACTCCTGCGCGCCGGATCGAAGGCCCGGGCCTGGCGCAACGCGCCATCGACCTCGCTGCCGCGGCGCAGATCGCCGACAGCGCCGGCGTGCTCGATGCGGCATTCGACCTCACGCTCGACTACCTGAAACAGCGCGTGCAGTTCGGCAAGCCGCTCTCGGCACAGCAAGCCGTGCAGCACAAGATGGCCGAGATCTTCTGCGACCTGCAGCAATTGCTCGCACTGGCGGGCCGCGTGGCGGCGGAAATCGATGCGGCACGCGAAGGGCCCTGGCCGACGCTGGCGCCGGCCAAGAGTTTCCTCGGGCGGCGCGTGTTGCGCGCCTGCGGTCAATTGATCCAGGTGTCGGGCGGCATCGCCGTCACCGAGGAATACAAGCTCACCCATTTCTACCGCCGGCTGCATGTCGCGGCCGCGCTGTTCGGCAATGCCGAGACGCAACTGGCGCGCATAGACGTGCGCAGCCAGTTGCTGCCAGCCTGATCTTTCAACCCCATCGCTTCAAAGGAACCTGCCTCATGACCACCAACGCCTTGCGACTCGAAGTCAAGGACCGCATCGCCACACTCACCATCAACCGCCCGGAGGCCATGAACTCGGTGAACGGCGAATTACACACCGCACTGTCGCGTATCTTCATAGACCTCGGCGAACGCCGCGACATCAATGCCATCGTGCTCACGGGCGAAGGCAAGGCCTTCTGCGCCGGTGGCGACATCGAGTGGATGAAGGCCGCGGTGCGCGACCCCGAGCAGTTCGAGGTCGTGACCTGGGAGGCCAAGCGCATCGTCTACGCCATGCTCGACTGCGAGATCCCCATCATCGGCCGCATCAACGGCGACGCCGTGGGTCTTGGCGCGACGCTGGCCCTGCTCTGCGACATCACGGTCATGGCCGACCACGCGCGCATCGGTGATCCGCATGTGCGTGTCGGCCTGAACGCGGCCGATGGCGGCGGCTTCCTCTGGCCGCAAATTATCGGCTTCGGCAAGGCGCGCGAACTGCTGCTCACCGGCGACCTGCTCGGCGCGGCCGAGGCCAAACAACTCGGTGCAGTCGGCAACGTGGTGCCCGCAGCCGAACTCGATGCCAAGGTCGAATCCTTCGTCGCCAAGATGCGCAACGGCGCCACCAAGGCCATACGCTGGACCAAGGCCGGCTACACCATTCCGCTGCGACAGCTGGCGCATGGCCACATGGACGCTGGCACGGCCTACGAATGCCTGAGCAACCTCACGCAGGACCACCATGCGGCGATCGAAGCCTTCGCGAGCAAGCAGAAACCCACCTTTGTTGGCCGTTGAGGAGGGCCAGTCTGTGTCTTCCCCACAAGATTTCGCGGGCCGTACGGCCCTGGTCACCGGTGGCGCGAGCGGTATCGGCCTGGCCTGTGTCGAGTTGCTGCTGGCGCGTGGCGCTCGCGTGGTGCTGGCCGACCTGAACACCGCGCGCACGGCCGAGGTGGCCAGCCGTGTGGGCGCCATCCCCTCGGCCTTCGACGTCGCCGACCGTGCCGCCGTGGCCTCGGCCCAGCGGCAACTGGCCGAGCAGGGTATCGCCGTCGAGCTGCTGGTGAATTGCGCCGGCATCGTGCAGTCGCCCGAGCCGCCCTCGGTCATGCCGCACGAAGTGTTCCGGCGCGTGCTGGCCATCGACTTCGAAGGCACCTACACCTGCTGCGCCGAGTTCGGCACGGCGATGGCTCAGCGTGGACGCGGCGCCATCGTGAACATTGCTTCGGTGGCGGGCATGCGCTCCATGCCGCTGCATTCCTATTCGCCGGCCAAGGCGGCGGTAGTGTCGCTCACCGAATGCCTGGCCGGGGAGTGGGGCCGTTCCGGTGTGCGCGTGAACACCGTGTCGCCGGGTTATACCGTCACCGCCGCGCTGCAGAGCCAGATCGACCTGGGCTTGCGTGATCCGGAAAAGCTGAAGTCGAACAGCGCCTTGGGTCGGCTCATCGCACCCGCCGACATCGCCAACGCCGTGGTGTTCCTGCTGTCCGAACAGGCCGGCATGATCACGGGCGTGAATCTGCCGGTGGACGCGGGCTGGCTCGTCGCCGGCTCGTGGAACACTTTCGGCGGCGTGAGATCCGGTGTTCAGCCCGGCGTTCAGGCCTGAACACATCAAGAATCATCTGAAGGAGACAAAACAATGAAGACGAATTTCTGGAAAGCCATTGCGGCCACGCTGCTGGCCCTGGGGGCCACGCTGGCCCAGGCCCAGGCCTATCCCAACCAGCCGGTGCGCTGGATCGTGCCGTATCCGGCCGGCGGTGGCACCGACATCGTCGCGCGTATGCTGGGGCAATCCATGGGCGGGGCCATGGGGCAGCAGATGCTGATCGACAACAAACCTGGGGCCGGCACCATGATAGGCGGCGACCTGGTGGCGCGCGCCAAGGCCGACGGCTACACCGTGGGCACGGTCGATACCTCCACCGTGGCACTGGCCCCGCACCTCTACGCCAAGGTGCCCTACAAGCCGGAAAAGGATTTCGTCTACGTCGGCGGCACCACGCGTTTTCCCTTTGTGCTGGTGGTGAACCCTTCGGTGCCGGCCAACTCCCTGCAGGAGCTGATCGCGCTGGCCAAGCAAAAGCCCGGCGGCCTCAAATACGCCACACCCGGCCTAGGTGGTCCTAACCATCTGGGCATGGAGCTGTTCCAGCGCAAGGCCGGTGTGCAACTGCTGCATGTGCCCTATAAGGGCGATGCACCGGCGCTGCTCGGCCTGATGGGCGGAGAGGTCGACATGTACCTGGTCAACACCGCTGCGAGCCTGTCGTATATCCGCTCCGGCAAGGTACGGCCGATCGCACTGTCCATGGGCAAGCGCAGCCCGGTGCTGCCCGATGTGCCGACCTTCGCCGAAGCCGGCGTGCCCGATTTCGAATCCTATTCCTGGCAGGGCATGGCCGTGGCGGCCGGTACACCACCAGTCGTGGTGGCGCGGCTCAACACCGAACTCAACAAGGCGCTGGCGTCGGACGAAGTGCAGAAGAAGCTCAGCGACCTCGGCATCGAGCCATCACCCACGACGCCGGATGAATTCATGGCCTTCGTCAAGGCGCAGAACACGCTTTGGGGCGGTGTGATTCGCCAGGCCAACATCAAGCTGGAGGAATGAGCCTATGCCCTATCCTGAAATGAAGGGCAGAGTGGTGCTGGTCACCGGCGGCGCCAGCGGCCTGGGCCTGGCGGCGGGGCAGAGCTTCGCGCGCGAAGGAGCGCACGTGGTGCTGGCCGATCTGCGTGCGGAGCACGCCGTGGCCGAAGCCGCCCGCATCGGTGCGGGGCATCTGGGCCTGGGGGGCGATGTGTCTAGCGAGTCCGATGTGGCGACGCTGGTCGACACCACGCTGGCGCGTTACGGCCGGCTCGACGTGTTGATCAACAGCGCCGGCATTCCCGACAGCTTCAAGCCCACGCTAGACCAGGACGTGGCCGACTTCCGGCGCCTGGTCGACATCCACTTGAGCGGCACCTACATGATGTGCAAGGCTGCGGCGCCGCAGATGCTGCGCCAGGGCCGCGGGGCGATGATCAATCTGAGTTCCGTGGCCGGTGTACTGGGCCTGGCTCGGCGCAACGCCTACAGCGCGGCCAAGGCTGGCATCGGCATGATGACACGCACGCTGGGCTGTGAATGGGCGGCGCAGGGCATACGTGTGAATGCCATCGCACCGGGCTACATGCTCACGCCCTTCATGCAGAAGCTGGTGGACGACGGCAAGCTCGATGCCGGCCTGGTGCGCCGGCGCACGCCGGCTGGCCGGCTCGGCAGCGCGCAGCACATCGCCGATGCGATGTTGTTCCTCGCGTCCGACAGTGCCGAATTCATCACCGGCGTGACCTTGCCCGTGGACGGCGGCTACATGGCCTGGGGCGCCGTGGGTGACGCCTACACCGGCCCCTTGAATTGAAGGAATCCACATGATCTACGAAGAACGCAACTACAGCTTCGCCCCCCTGAACTTCCGGCCTTTTCTCAAGCTCTTCGAGGAAGAAGGCCTGGAGCTGACGCGTAAACACCTCGGCAAACTGGTCGCCTACTTCACGACCGAGACCGGCCAGCTCAACACCGCCGTGCACGTCTGGGCCTTCGAGGACATGGCCGACCGTGAGCGGCGCCGCGAAGCGATGTGGAACGACCCGGAATGGCTGGCCTATTCGGCCAAGGTGCTGCCCTGGATCCTGCGTATGGACAACCGGCTGCTCAAACCCACAGGGTTTTCGCCGCTGAAATGACCACCTCCAGGCCGCGCGCACTTGCCCGGGATCGGGCCAAAGGCCCGAGAACGCAAGTCGCTTCGCCAACCTCCTTGCAAGAGGCGACACCCGCGGCCCGGCAAAGCCGGTTCCGCAGTGTTTCTGGAAGAGGCAGGGCGGTCCATAGAATGAGTGTGTTCTAGACGAGGTGTCCTTTTGAACTTCTCCGACCACTTCACTGCCGATGCTTCGGCCCCGGACGCTGACACGGCCAGCACGGCCGGAGAGCAGGTGCGCGGTGCGCAGAGCGTACGGCGAGCCCTGCAACTGCTGCGGCGCGTGGCCAAGTGCAACGACCAAGGCATCAAGCTTGCGGACCTGGTGCGGGCCGAGGGCCTGGACCGCGCCACCACATACCGGCTCATGACCTGCCTGGTAGAAGAACAGTTCATCGACCGGGACAGCGAACATCTTTATCGCCTGGGCCCGGAGGCCGTGCTGTTAGGCTCGCTGCTGCCGCAACCCACACCCTTGCTGCGCCGTTTCGTGCCTATGATGAAACGCGTAGGGCGCATCGGTGGCGACACCACTTTTCTGATGATGCGTCAGGGTGACTTCGTCTACTGCGCGCACCGGGAGGAGGGCAGCTCACCGATCAAGATCCTGACGACAAACATCGGCCAGCGTCGACTGATCGGCACCGGCACGGGCGGCACGGCCGTGTTGGCACTCATGGACGATGCTGAAATCGCCGCCACCTTTGCGCGCAACGCAGCGGCTTATGCCGAGCAGGGTATGACGCTGGACAAGTTGCATGCCATGGGCATGGCGGTACGCGAACAGGGCTGTTGTGTGGTGTTCGATTCGTTTGGTGAGGTTGGCGTGGCAGGCTTCGGGATTGCGTTCCGCATGAGCGACCACGGCATGGGTGCGGTGAGCATCGCGACGCTGACCGCCAGGTTCGGCTTCGAGCGGCAACACAAGATGCGGCAGTTGATTGCCACCGAATTGCGCGGTCTGGGCCTTCAGGCCTAGTTGACTGCAGGCGGCGGCCTGGGCCTGGATGGCCGCATGGATGTGGATCAGGTCTGTCGTTCTACCGCAGCCCGCGGTAGAAGGCCCGGATCTCCTGGGCCAGATCCTCGGGTTGCTCCATGGCCGCAAAATGCCCACCGCGCGGCATCACCGACCAGCGACGGATGTCGCTGAAGCTGCGTTCGGCCAGTATGCGCGGCGGCCGAACGATTTCGGCGGGGAACTCGCAGTAGCCCATGGGAACGTCGACGCTGCAGCCGTCTGGAATAGGCCAGTCCGTCGCATGTTGGCGCGCATAGTAGGGCCAGAATGAGGAGCCTATGGCGCCTGTGAACCAGTACAGGCTGATATTGGTCAGCAGTTCGTCTTTCGAAAAAACGGACTCCACATCGCCGGCGCAGTCGGACCATGAGCGCATCTTCTCGACGATCCAGGCCGCCAGGCCTACAGGTGAATCGGTCAACGCAAAGGCCAGGGTTTGCGGCCGTGTGCCTTGCTGATGGCTGTAGCCGGTTTCTTCTGCAAGCCAATGCCTGAGTTCGCCCAGGTATTTTTGTTCCGCCGGGCTTGTGCCTAGCTGGGCCGTGTCCCTGCGCAAAGGCAGCAGGTTCAGGTGCACACCTATGGTTTTGTCGGGATGGGCGAAACCCAGGCGCGCCGAGACCGAGGCACCCCAGTCTCCACCTTGGGTCGCGAAACGCGGGTAGCCCAGCACCTCGGTCATCAGCGTGGCAAAACAATCGGCCATCTGTTCCACCGAAAAACGTGGCTGACCTGCCTGGAAAGACAGTCCAAAACCCGGCAAGCTGGGTGCCACCACCGTAAAAGCATCGGCCGGGTCACCACCAAAACGGGCAGGATCGGTAAGCCTTGGGATGAGCTCCATGAACTCAAAAACCGAGCCCGGCCAGCCGTGCGACAACAAAAGCGGCAGAGGCGCAGCACCCCGTCCCGGGACATGAAGATAGTGCAGATCAATGCCGTGAATCGCCAGCTTGAACTGAGAAAAGGTATTCAGCCTGGCCTCGGCGGCGCGCCAGTCAAAGCCGTCTTTCCAGTAGCCGGCCAATGCCCTCATGAAGCCGAGATCGGTGCCAAAGGCCCAGGCTGGAGCGTCTGCCTGATCGGGAAAACGCGTACCAGCCAACCGTGCCTTGAGGTCGGAGATGGCGGCCTCGGGCACCTGCAGACTAAAAGGTGTGGGACGCATGTCAACTCATCACCGAATGCCGCGAATCGCGCTCCAAGGCCTTGGCTTATTCCAGCGTAAAACCAATCTTCAGTGTGACCTGCCAGTGCGCCACCTTGCCATTTTCCACGTGGCCACGTGTCTCTACGATATTGAACCAGTGGATGTTGCGTATGGTTTCGTGGGCTTTGGCAATGGCTGTTTCCACCGCTTGTTCAATGCTGGTGGGCGATGAGCCAGTGAGTTCAATGGTTTTGTAGACATGGCTAGTCATATGCTTTCCTTTGATCTGTGGCGTCGTCGCCGGAATGGACTGCGACGGGTGGTTTTGGCACCACGTCGCATGTGAAGAACACCGTACCGCACATCCGCCTCATGGTCATTCAGCCACGCCAGAGCATGTGACATGGATTACCCCTAGTGGTGCGCGCGGTTGGAAGATTCAGGGCTGCAGATACAGCTCGGAGAAGCTGCCGCGCAAACCTTCGCCCGTGGGTGCGTAGTCGCGCACCTTCTTGGCACTGACGGTGATGTTCGGATTGGCGCCGACTTCAATCGATGGAATGTCGTTGTGCACCACCTTCTGGAACTGCACAAACAGTTCGCGGCGGCGGCCTTCGTCGACTTCGACCGCGGCGGCCTCCAGCAGCTTGTCGACCTCGGGGTTCACATAATGCGGCGCGTTGGAGAACGGCAAGCCGACCTTGAAGTTCTTCGACCAGAAGATGCGCTGCACCCCCACCGAGGGGTCGAAAATGTTGGTGAGCGATTCAAACGTGATGTCGAACGCCCGGTCGGTATAGGCCTTGGTCACGTAGGTGGCGAAGTCGTAGCTCTCAATATTGGCCTCGACCCCAATGCGGCCCAGCGACTGGCGCACGAAGTCGGCCGCGCGGCGCTCGACAAACGGGTTGAACAGCAGGCGCAGCTTCAGCCGCGTGCCCGAGGCATCGCGTTTGAAGCCTGCCGCATCGAGTGCCGCCTCGGCTTGTTTGGGGTTGTAGGGGTAGGGCTTTATGCTGCTGTCGTGGTAGCGGCTTTGCAGCGTGCCAATGGGCGAGGCCGAGAGTTTGCCGTAGCCATACCACACTGTTTTGGCGAAGGCGTTGACATCAATCGCCTGGGCAATCGCGCGGCGCACTTCGATGTTCTGCAGCGCCGGGGTGTCGAGGTTGAAGTAGAGCTGCTGGTGGTCGCCAACATAAGGCCAGTTGCGCGAATCGACGTTCAGGTTGGGCAGCTTCTTGAAGCGCTCCACGTCGGCCAGCGGTACACCCGCCGCACCCGCGCCCAGGTCGGCACCACCGGATTCAAGCGCGGCGGCGCGTGCCACACCATCGGTGATGAAGCGCACTACGATGCGCTCGAGATAGGGCTTGGGTTTGTCCCAGTAATTGGGGTTGCGCTCCAGGATGACGTGGCTGCCCTGCGCCCATTCCTTGAAGATAAACGGCCCTGTGCCTATGGGGCTGCTGTTGTATTTGTTGGTTGCAATGTCGCTGCCTTCATACAAATGCTTGGGCACGATGGGCGATTCGGCCGCGGCCAAGGCCGTGAGCAGGAAAGGCGACGGCTTGCTCAGCACAATGATGGCGGTGTGGGCGTCGGGTGTTTTGACTTCCACCACGTTGGCAAAGCTGCCGCGGCCACGCGGGTGTACCTGCTTCAGCGTCAAGATGGAGAAGGCCACGTCGGCCGAGGTGAAGTCGCGTCCGTCGTGCCACTTCACACCCTTGCGCAGGTCGAAGCGGTACTGCAGGCCGTCTTTGCTCACGTTCCACGCCGTGGCCAACAGCGGCTTGGGCTTGAGGTCGTAGTCGTAGGTGAGCAAGCCTTCGACGATCTTCGGGCCGATTTCGGTGTTGCCCCCCGCGGTCGTGGTCAGCGGCACGAGGGACGAGGGCACGGGGTTGACCACCCAGTTCAAGGTGCCGCCGGCCTTGGGCTGGGCTTGCGCCGTGAGTGTGCCCAAGGCACCAAGGGCCAGTACGCCAGCGATGGCCAGACTGTATGTCAATCGTCCCACGGCCGGCTTGGAAATCGTCGAAAAAAGCATGAACTCCCTCTCCTCATGTTTGGATGAAGGGGTTGAATCTAGGGTGCTGCTGCGGCTTGACCAAAGAACATTTAGGAGCAAGCAAACTACTTTATTTCTAAGGCGTTTTTCGTCTATGCAAGCTACCGATGAGCAGTTCGCCTTTGGCCCTGTGTTGCGCAGAATGGGCTGGCTGCGTCCGCCTTTGCTGGCGCCGATTTTTAGATAGAAAGCACACACCATGAGTCAACTCCAGGCACTGTCAGAAGAAGCCCTTAATCGCCTGTTTCGCGATGCCCGTACCGTGCACGCCTTCCAGCCCGTGCCCATCAGCGACGCCACGCTGCACCAGCTCTACGATTTGCTGAAGTGGGGCCCGACGGCATTCAACGCGCAGCCCGCACGTTATGTGTTTGTGCGCAGTCCGCAAGCCAAAGAGAAGTTGTTGGCGGCAGTGTCTGGCGGCAACAAGAAGCAGACCGAAGCTGCGGGCGTGACCGTCATCGTGGCGCAGGACAGCCGCTTCTACGAGCACCTGCCATCGCAGTTCCCCGCCTACGACGCCAAGCCAATCTTTGAAAACAGCGCCGAGGCCGCGCAGTCCACGGCTTTCCGCAATGCCAGCCTGCAGGGCGCTTATCTGATCCTGGCGGCCAGAGCCTTGGGCTTGGATGCGGGCGCGCAATCGGGCTTTGATGCGGCCGCGGTGAACAAGGCCTTCTTCCCCGATGGCCGTTACCAGGCCAACTTCTTGATCAACCTGGGTGTGGCCGACCACAGCGGCACACATCCACGCGGACCGCGCCTGAGCTTCAATGAAGTGGCGCAGATTGTCTAAACCGTTCGTTTGGCTCACTTAAACCCCGGACTGCCTTGCGGCATTCCGGGGTTTTGCTTTAGAACGCTGGCACCAGGGCGCCGTTGAACTTCGACTCAATAAACTGCTTCACCTCAGGTGATTGGTATGCGGCCACCAGGCGCTTGGCCCAGGGCTTGTCTTTGTCGGCCTGGCGCACAGCGATCAGGTTGGCGTAGGGGCCCTTTGGCGACTCTTTGATGACCGCGTCTTTGGCCAAGGTGAGGCCGGCCTTTTCTGCGTAGTCGTTGTTGATGGAGGCAATCGTCAAGTCGTCCAGCGAGCGTGGCAGTTGGGCTGCATCCAGCGTCACCAGCTTCAGTTTTTTGGGATTGTTCACCACATCAAGCGGCGTGGCGTTGTTGTTCTTGACGGCCTCGGGTTTTAACGTGATCAGGCCGGCGCTCTGCAGCAGCAACAGCGCGCGATTGCCGTTCGATGGGTCGTTCTGGATGCCGACCGAGGCGCCCTCGGGCAAGGCATCAATCGATTTGATCTTGCGCGAGTAAAAGCCCAGCGGCGCGGTAATGGTCAGGCCCACGGGCACGATGTCGAAGCCACGCGCCTTGTTCTGGTTGTCGAGAAACGGCTGATGCTGGAAGGCATTGGCATCCAGATCGCCGGAGGCCAGCGCGGCGTTGGGCAACTGGTAGTCGTTGAACACCACCACGTCCAGCGTCAAGCCATCACGTGCGGCCACACGTTTCACCACTTCAAAGATCTGCTCGGCGTTGCCCACCGAGATGCCGACCTTCAGCGTCTTTTTGTCTTGCGCGTGGCTGGCACCGGTCGCCGCCATCAGGCCTATGGCGATGGAGGCAATGGCCAGGGCGGTGCGGCGGCGGGTCAGGGAGAGTGTCATATGAAAATCATTCCTAAGTTGAAGTGCCGCGAATGTCCCACGATGGTGCCTGGGGTGGAACGAAGAATCCCGCATGTTCTTATGCGTCAGGCACAGGCTGACTGGCTGCGTCTGATAAAGGCTTTTGCTTATTCGCTTTCCTTCGTTGCCTGCGGCGAGGGGGCTTTTATGCTGCGCACTGGCCCCGTGGCCCATTCTTCTTTCAGCAGACCCCCAACATGAATCTCCTCAAAGCCGGCCGCGTCCTCAGGCGCACGCTATGGCAAGCCATACCCACCGTGATCAGCGTGGTCATTCTCAATTTCTGCCTGCTGCAACTGGTGCCCGGCGACGCGGCCGACGTGATCGCCGCAGAGTCGGGCGCGGCCACGGCCGAAACCATGGCGCAGCTGCGCAGCCATTTCGGGCTGGACCTGCCGGTGCTGCACCAGTTGGCCGGCTACTTGAACAACCTGGCGCACTTCAGCCTGGGCACCTCACCGCGCTACAACCTGCCGGTGACCACGCTGATCGGTGCGCGCCTGGGCAACACCTTGCTGCTGATGCTGGCCGCGCTGGGCACGGCTTTGGCCGTGGGCATTCTGCTGGGCAGCGTGATGGCCAGCAGGGTGGGGCGCTGGCCCGATCGGCTGTTGTCGGTGCTGGCCTTGTTGCTTTACTCCACGCCAGGCTTCTGGCTGGGGCTGATGGCGATTGTCTTGTTCTCTGTGCATCTGGGCTGGTTGCCCACAGGCGGCAGCGAAAGCATTGGCGCGGGTTACACCGGCTGGGCCAGTGTGGCCGATACGGCGCGCCATCTGGTGTTGCCGGCCCTGGCCATGTCGGGTTTCTACATCGCGATTTTTGCGCGACTCACACGCGCTTCGATGCTGGAAGTGAGCCGGCAAGATTTTGTGCGCACGGCCGAGGCCAAGGGTTTGCATCCCTTGACCGTCACTGTGCACCACGTATTGCGCAACGCTTTGATCCCTGTCAGCACCGTGGCCGGCATGCACTTCGGCACCCTGCTGGGCGGGGCGGTGGTGGTCGAGACGGTGTTCAGCTGGCCCGGCCTGGGCCGGCTGGCTTTTGAATCGGTGATGGCGCGCGACTACACCGTGTTGCTCGGCATTTTGTTGTTGTCGTCGTTGCTGGTGATCGTGGCCAATATGTTGGTCGATCTGCTGCACGCCTGGCTGGATCCGCGCATCCAGTTGCGCTGAGCCGCGCCACGTTCTTCTGCTTCTTAAAACCTATTTTCCATGTCTACTCCCTATCCCATTGAGGGTGCCAGCCCACAAACGCTGGTGCGCGACAAACCACTCAAAGCCTGGTGGGGCCGCACCAGGCAATGGTTTGTGCGCTCCAGCACATCAGCTCACGTTGCGCCAACACAAGTCGGCCACCATGCGGCCTTGCGCGCCTTCGTGCGCAACCCCGCCGCGGTTGCGGGGGTGGTGTTGTTGCTGGCGGTGTTGATGCTTGCACTGGCCGCGCCACTGCTGTTTCCCGGCGACCCGCTAGACATGGTGGCCACGCCCTTGTTATGGCCAGGGCAGGACGCAGCCTTCCCGTTGGGCAGCGACTCCATGGGCCGCGATGTGCTTGCCGGCATTGCGCACGGTGCGCGTGTCTCGCTGGCCGTGGGTGTGGTGGCCGCGGTATTGAGCCTGTTCATAGGCATTGTGGTGGGGGCCACGGCGGGCTACTTTGGTGGTTTTATCGACGATGTGTTGGTGCGCATCACCGAGTTGTTCCAAACCGTGCCGTCCTTTCTGTTTGTGATTGTGGTGGTGGCCATAGGCCAGCCCTCGGTCAAGGTGATTGTGTTGGCCATAGGCCTGGCATCGTGGCCGGTGATTGCGCGTTTGGTGCGCGCCGAGTTCCGCACGCTGCGCGAAACCGAGTTTGTGCTGGCCGCGCGCAGCCAGGGCTTCGGCCACCTGCGCATCATGCTGCAGGAGATGCTGCCCAATGCGCTGCCACCGGTCATCGTCACCACCTCGGTCTTGGTGGCGAGTGCAATCCTGATCGAGTCGGCACTGTCGTTTCTCGGCATGGGCGACCCGAATGCGGTGTCGTGGGGCAGCATGATAGGTGAGGGCCGTGAGCTGCTGCGCACCGCGTGGTACCTCACGGCGTTGCCGGGTGCGGCCATTGTGCTCACAGTGCTGGCATTGAACCTGGTGGGCGACGGCCTGAACGACGCCTTCAACCCCCGCCTGCGAGGCCGTTGAAATGACACTGGACCTGATACCTGCGCCGGCCCTGCTCGATGTGCGTGGGCTAGACATCAGCTTCCGAGGCGCGCAAGGCCGCATACAGGCCGTGCGTGGGCTGGACCTGCACATTCAGCGCGGCGAAACCTTGGCCCTGGTGGGCGAATCGGGCTGCGGCAAATCGACCACGGCGCTGGCCGTGCTGCGCTTGTTGGCGCCCGGCGCCAGCCTGCGTGGCAACATTTTCTTCGATGGGCGCGACATCCTGGCGCTGCCACCGGCCGAACTGCGTGCGCTGCGCGGCCGCGATGTTTCCATGGTGTTCCAGGAGCCCATGACCTCGCTCAACCCGGTGCACAGCATAGGCGCGCAAATCATAGAGACGCTGCGCCGGCACGAAGACCTGTCGGCGCTCGCCGCGCGCAAGCGTGTGGTGGAGCTGCTCGACCTGGTGCGCATTCCCGAGCCACACCGGCGTATCGACGACCATCCGCACCATCTCTCTGGCGGGCAACGCCAGCGTGTGATGATTGCCATGGCCGTGGCTTGCCGCCCCAGATTGCTGGTCGCCGACGAGCCCACCACCGCCTTGGACGTGACGGTGCAGGCGCAAATCCTCGAACTGCTGGACGGCCTGCGGCGTGAGTTCAACATGGCGCTGCTGCTGATCACCCACGACCTAGGCCTGGTGGCCCAATGGGCCGATAGGGTGGCGGTGATGTATGGCGGTGAAAAAGTCGAAGAAGCGCCCACGGCGCAACTTTTTGCGCAACCCGCGCATGCCTACACCAAGGGGCTGCTAGGCGCATCTTTGCACGCCGGGCGATCGCTGCACTACACCAGACAGCGCCTGCCCGAAATACGTGTGAGTGTGGACCCGGTCACACAGGCACGCAACTTCGCGCTGCATGTGCCGGTCGTCGCTCCCCGTGTGGCTTCGCCACAGCTTGCGCAGCGCCACAATGCCGCGCCATTGCTGTCGGTGCAAGACCTGCGCACCGATTACCCATTGCGCCAGGGTGGCGTATTGCACGCTGTGGATGGTGTGTCATTCGACATCGGCGCGGGTGAAACCCTGGGCCTGGTCGGCGAATCGGGCTGCGGCAAGTCCACCCTGTCGCGCAGCTTGCTGCGCCTGGTACAACCGGCGAGCGGGCGTATTCTGTTGGACGGTACCGACATTGCCCCGCTGAGTACGCGCGCACTCAAGCCATGGCGCCGGCATGTGCAGATGGTGTTTCAGGACCCGTATGCCTCGCTCAACCCGCGCCGCAGCGTGTTCGATATTCTGGAGTCGGTACTGGTGGTGCACGGTGTGAAGCAAAAGGAAGAACGCCGCAAACGCATCGCCGCGATTCTGGACCGCGTAGGTTTGCCGGCAGACGCCGCCAGCCGTTACCCCAACGAGTTTTCCGGCGGACAGCGCCAACGCATAGGCATTGCACGTGCGCTGGTGGTGCGGCCCTCTTTGGTGGTGCTCGACGAGCCGGTGTCGGCGCTGGACGTGTCGGTGCAAGCGCAGATTCTGAACCTGCTGGTGGAGCTGAAGCAAGACTTCGGCCTGTCGTATCTGTTCATCTCGCACGACCTTTCGGTCGTGCGTTACATCGCCGACCGTGTGATGGTGATGCACAAGGGCAAGATCGTCGAAACCGGCGGCCACCAGGACATCTGGGAGCGCCCGCAGCACTCTTACACCCGTAGCCTGATCGCCTCGGTGCCGGGCGCGGAGCAGCGCAAGGCGGCTTGAAATCCCCGGGGGGGGGGGACGGCGACCTTCACATAGTCGGAAACGGCATAAGCAGCGGCTGATTTGTCACTTGGGTTTTATGGGCTGTATTCGCATACTCGCGCGTTTAGGCATCCAGTCCAAGCCCACATGACCAGCCCTCAAGCCCCCATAAAAGTTTCGGCCCCAGCCGAGCCGCTGATCCGGCTCGCCGGTGTGCAGAAGTCCTTCGCGCTGCCCAACGGCGAAGTGTTCGATGCCGTGCAGTCGCTGTCGCTCGACATCCACCAAGGCGAGGTCTTCGGCCTCATAGGCAAAAGCGGCGCCGGCAAGTCGACCTTGCTGCGTTTGATCAACCTGCTGGAGCGACCCGATGCCGGCCAGGTGCTGGTGGGTGGACGGGACCTCACCAGCCTGTCGCGGCGTGAGTTACGCGACACGCGGCAAAACATAGGCATGATTTTTCAGCAGTTCAACCTGATCCAGAACGCCACCGTGTTCGACAACGTGGCCTTCCCGTTGAAGATACACGGCCGCCACAGCAAGGCCGACATCGATAACAGAGTGCGCGAGTGCCTGGCGCTGGTGGGCCTGTCGCAAAAGATCGACAGCTACCCGGCGCAACTCTCAGGCGGGCAAAAACAACGCGTGGCGATTGCACGTGCCTTGGCGCCACGTCCCCAGGTGTTGTTATGCGACGAGCCAACTTCGGCGCTGGACAGCGAAACCACGCGCGATCTGCTGCAAACGCTGCGCGACATCAACCAGCAGATAGGTGTGACGATTGTGATCGTGACACACGAGTTATCGGTGGTGGAGGTGTTGTGCCAAAAGGTGGCGGTGCTGGAGAACGGCCGCCTGATTGAACAGTTTGCGGTGGATGCACCGGCCGAAGCACGGCAAACCGCCTTGGGCCGCGAGATCGACGCCTTGGTGCGGCGCCGTGAACGAGAGGCTCGCGAGTCTAGGCCGCTGCAGAGCAGCGACATTGCGCAGCTGAAGGCGGCCGCGCCACAAGCCACATTCAGCGCCACATCTACCGGCACTCCAAGTCCATCACAAGCCTTCACTTTAGGCGTCGCCCATGTCTGAAAATCTGCTCGCCATCCTGCCCGAACTCTGGACCGCCACCGGCCAAACCTTTCTGATGCTGGCCATAGGTTTATCGGCCGCGCTGCTGATAGGCGGCCCACTGGGCATCTTGCTGTTTCTGCTTGGCCCCGGCCAATCGCTGGACAACCGGCCCGCCTTCCTGGTGTTGAACTGGCTGGTGAACACCGTGCGCTCGTTCCCGTTCATCATCTTGCTGGTGGCACTGGTGCCGTTCACGCGTGTGATTGCGGGCACTTCCATCGGGCCGCTCGCGGCCTCGGTGCCCTTGTCTTTCGCCGCCATTCCATACTTCGCGCGCCTGGTGGACCAGAGCCTGCGAGAAGTGCCGCGTGGCGTGATCGAAGCCGCACACGCCATGGGTGCTTCCGAGCTGCAGATTGTGTGGCGCGTGCTGGTGGTCGAGGCGCGCTCTGGCCTGGTACTGGCCTTGACGGTGCTGGCCGTGAGTTTTCTGTCGTATTCGGCGATTGCCGGTGTGGTGGGCGGTGGCGGCATTGGCGATCTGGCCATCCGCTACGGCTACTACCGCTTCCAGACCGATGTGATGGTGCTCACCGTTGCCTTGCTGGTGGTACTGGTGCAGATTCTGCAGTTTGTTGGCAACAGCTTGGCGCGCAGCCTCGACAAACGTTAAAAACCCACTGGCGTGCGCCTTGGTGCCGCTGGGGCAAAAAGCCCATCATGCTCAAAGCGGATATGGAGCCGATTCGTGCCTGGGAAAAGACATTGCCGAAAACCCACAGCCCAAGGGTAGCGGCCCAGCCCGATCAGCGCCGGACCCATGCGAAATCAATCCACCAAGCTGGGCACGGCGCTGTGTTGCCACACCGCAGCGGCGTATAACTCGGGACCGTAGTCCGGGGCCACCTCGGCCTCGATGCGGCGCAGGTGCAGTGGCAGGTCGGCCAGGGCCAGGTCACGGCTGATCTGCGCCACGGCGGCCGGAATGTCGCGGCGCATGCTGGGTACGTCGCCTAGCGGCACACCGGTGCTGGCAAAACCAGCGGGGTTCTGCACGTGGATGTTGTGCAGCCATGGCGCACGGCCCGGGTGTTTCTCCAGATAGTGCAGGCCGGGGCCGAGGTAGGGCGAGGCGCCGAGTTCGTCATCGCGCGCATCGGCCGGTGCGGTGTAACGGTCGCGCCAGCGCAGGATGTGCGGCGCAATCTCGGCCAGCTCGGGCCGGGCCTCAGGGGCTACGCGGTAACCGGTGCCGGCAATCGCGAAGTCGAAATACAAGACCTCATCACCCACTTGCGCTGTGATGCCTTCGGCAGGGACCTCGACGGCCTGCCAGGGGGCCGCCAGGTGCAGATGGAAGTTGGCGAACTTCAGTACACGTTGCACCGAATCGGCCGGTGGTGTGGAGCCCGCGCGCCGGTAACGCAGCGCCTGTTGCCAGCGCACCGCATCGGGCAGGGCGTGGTAGTTGTCGTAGATGCCGGGGTAGGCGCGGACCTTGGAGACCGGGGTGGACGCAATCTGGTCGCGCCGCGCAAACAGGTGCACCGCCTTGGCCCCGGCCTCCAGCGCCGTGGCGGCCGCATCAAAGGCCGAGGCTGCGGCCCCCACCACGGCCACCACACGCCCGCGCAAGGCGGCGAAGTCTATGATCTCTGCGGTGTGGGCCGCGCGCCCGGCGGCCACGGCGGCCTTCAACTCGGCTGGCACAAAGGGCTCGCCGTTGCCCGCCACGCCGTTGGCCAGGATGATCTTGCGCGCGGTCTCTATGCGTTGTTTGCCATCCACTTCGAGGTGTAGTCTGAAATGCGCCAGCGACTCGTGCAGCACCGGCTCGATACGCAGCAGGCGTGTGGCGTAACGCACTTCCACGTTGAGAAAGCTGCGAAACCAATCCAGATAGTCGGCCCAGGCGGTGCGTGGAATGCGGTCGATGGCGGCATAAGCTTGGGCGCCGTGCCGTGACTCAAACCAGGCCTGAAAGCCCAGTGTGGGCAGGCCGAGTTCCGGCCCCACCAGGTTCTTGGGTGTGCGCAGCTTGTGCATGCGTGCGCGGGTACGCCAGACACCGGCTTGAGTGCTGTTGGGCGCCGCATCCAGCAGCGTCACGCGGCCAATGCCGGCACGGCGCAGCGCAAAGGCATAGGCGCTGCCGCTTTGGCCACCCCCAATGATGGCCACGTTGTGGTCTATGCCAGGAATGTCGGGCACCCAGTTCTCGGGCGCCGGGCCTAGCAGGCGCAGCGTCTCGGACGCCAGGTGGTCGAAGCTGAAGGCTGTGGTGTGTTCAGACATGGCAAATAGGGCTAGTGGCGTGATAGCGTGTGGGATCAGGCGATTGCAGGCGCCGCTACGCTGGTGATAGCGGCCCTTTGTGCAGGATGTGCCGGGCGTTTCAAGCCCAGGTGCTCACGCAGGGTGCTGCCGCTGTATTCGGTACGGAACAAACCACGGCGGCGCAACTCGGGTAACACCAGTGAGATGAAGTCGCTGAGGCCGCCCGGCAGCACCGGCGCCATGATGTTGTAGCCGTCGGCACCGAAGTGGCGCCAGCGTTCTTCGAGTTGGTCAACGATCTGCTCGGGTGTGCCCACCAGTTGCCAATGGCCGCGCGCGCCTGCCACGCGTTGGTAGAGCTGGCGGATGCTGAGATTTTCGCGGCGAGCCAGGTCTATCATCAATTGCTGGCGGCTCTTGCTGGCATTGGTTTCGGGCAGTGGCGGGATGGGGCCGTCGAGTGGGTAAGCAGAAAGGTCAAAACCACCCGTCAGTCCAGAGACCAAGGCCAGGCCTACCACCGGGTCTATCAAGGCCTGCAGTTGTTCAAACTTCTCGCGCGCCTCGCTTTCGCTGTGGCCCACGACAGGGAACACACCGGGCAGCACTTTCAGCTCGTTGTCCTCCCGGCCATACTTCGCCAACCGGCCTTTGAGGTCGGCATAAAAATCCACCGCGTCGGCCAGTGTTTGTTGTGCGGTGAACACCGCCTCGGCGGTGCGCGCGGCGAGTTCCTTGCCGGCTTCCGATGAGCCGGCTTGCACAAGCACCGGGTGGCCCTGGGGTGAACGCGGCACGTTCAGCGGGCCTTGCACCGAGAAGTGTTCACCCTTGTGGTGCGGCACATGGCGCTTGGCCGGGTTGTAAAAGCGGCCGGCCGCTTTGTCTACGCTAAAGGCGTCGTCTTCCCAACTGTTCCACAGGGCCGCCACTACATCGGCGAACTCCGAGGCGCGGCCATAACGGTCGGCATGTGCCAAGTGTTCTTCGCGGTTGAAGTTGCGCGCCTCGTGTGCGCTGGACGAGGTGACCAGGTTCCAGCCCGCGCGGCCGCCCGAGAGGTGATCCAGCGAGGCGAACTTGCGCGCCACGTGGTAGGGCTCGTTGAAGCTGGTGGAGGCCGTGGCCACCAGGCCAATACGCTCGGTGACCGATGAAAGCGCCGACAGCAGGGTGATGGGCTCAAACTGCGCCTGGTAGCTGTGTGCGGTGCGGCTCAGAAAGTCCACATCGTCGCCGCGTGTGCCCACACCATCGGCCAGAAACACCAGATCGAACTTGGCCGCTTCTGCTGCTTGGGCCAAGGCTGCGTAGTGTTTGAAATTCACACCCGCGCCAGCCGGGCTGTCCGGGTGGCGCCAGGCGGCGATGTGGTGGCCTGTGGGGTAGAGAAACGCGCCCAGGCTCAGGGTTCCGCTGCGCTGTGTCATGGTGTGGTGATGGTGGCTGTGCCGTGTCAAGGGATGAGAATCAGGCCGCCTGGCGCACCGGGTCGCGGCCCGGGGGGCGCGGCAGGCCCAGGTGTTCACGCAGGGTTGTGCCTTCGTACTCCGTGCGAAACAGGCCACGGCGTCGCAGGATGGGCAGCACACCGTCGACAAAATCCTGCAGGCCGTCGGGCAGGGCGTCGGGCATGAGGTTGAAACCATCGGCCGCACCACCCTCGAACCAGAGTGCAATGTCGTCGGCAATCTGCTCGGGTGTGCCCACCACCACGCGGTGGCCGCCACCACCGGCCAGCGCGCGTATGGTCTGGCGCGCGGTGTAGTTGTGGCGCCGTGCCACGGCCAGCGTGGCGTTGAAGAAGGTGTGGTTGCCGTTGCCATTGGTGGGCAGGGCCAGCTTGTCGGGCAGGCGTTCGTCCAGCTTCAGCTGGTCGGGTGTCAGGCCCAGGATGCCGGCCAGGCGTGTGAGGCTGTAGTCCCACGGAATCAAGTCCACCAGTTCGTCGCGGCGGCGTAGCGCCTCGGCCTCGGTGGCACCAATGATGGTGGTGAGCCCGGCCAAGACCTTGACCGCATCGGGCCCACGCCCCAACGCCTGGGCGCGGGCCTTCAGGCCGCGCCCATAGGCCAGCGATTCTTCAAACGACTGCGAGGCCGAGAACACCGCCTCGGCATGGCGCGCGGCCAGCTCGCGGCCATCGGCCGAGCCCCCGGCCTGCACCACCACCGGGTAGCCTTGCAGCGAGCGTGGCAGGGTGGACGGGCCGTGCACCGAGAAGTGTTCGCCGTGATGGTTGATGGGGTGGACCTTGGCCGGGTCTATAAAGCGGCCGCTGGCCTTGTCGCCAATGAAGGCGTCGTCTTCCCAGCTGTTCCACAAGGCCTTGACCACGCTGGTGAACTCGTCGGCGCGGGCATAACGCTGGGCATGGTCGGGCACGGCGTCGCGGCCAAAGTTGCGCGCCGAGGGCAGGTCGGCCGTGGTCACCACGTTCCAGCCCGCACGGCCACGGCTCACATGGTCCAGCGTGGCAAAGCGGCGTGCGATGTTGTAGGGCTCGTTGTAGCTGCTGGAGGCCGTGCCTATGAGACCGATGTGGGTGGTGGCGGCGGCCACCATGGCCAGCAACACCGTGGGTTCGAGTGCGGTAATGGGGCGAAAGTGGATCTGGTCAACGATGGCGGCGTTGTCGGCCAGAAACACCGCATCGAGCTTGCCGGCTTCGGCAATCTGCGCCACGCGTATGTAGTGCTGCGCGTCGACAAACGCGCCGGGGTCGCTGCTGGGCAGGCGCCAGGCCGAGGGCACAAAACCGGCATGCAGGATGTTGACGTTGAGGTGCAGGCGGCGCGGCAGCCTTGTTGAATTGAGGGCTTGGGTCATTGAAAGGTTCCAGGTTCGGGATGCCCTTCGCCGAGAAACCAGCGGCCGACATTGCGTGACTTGTATTCCGCTGGGTTGTGCAGCGTGTGGATGCGCGCATTGCGCCAGAAGCGGTCCAGGCCGCGTTGGCGCACGGCGGAGCGTGCGCCGGTCACCTCAAAAATCTCGCTGGAAACCTTGAGTGCCACCTCGCCCGCGAGCACATTGGCGGCGGCAATGGCGACCGCCGCTTCGCCGCGCTCTTCGGCCGTGAGGGCCGTGCCCCGCGCTGTGACGTGGTCTAGGGCCTGCAGCGCGCGGTCGGCCAGGGCCGTGGCCGCACGGGTTTGCACAAACAGCTCGCCGTATTGGCGCTGCACCCAGGGATCGTCGGTATGGCGTTCGACGCCTGAATGTACCCAGGGACGCGAATGCTGCACGGTGTAGCCGCGTGCGGCGCGCAGCGCACCTTGGGCAGTGCCAACAAACACGTTGAGCAGCACACTTTGCTGCAGCAGTGCGGTCAGCGTGCGATAGGGCTGGTCCGGAGCGCCTGTGGGGTTCAGCGGCACGGGGGCGCCCAGCACCTCGCTCTGGTGCACACGCACGCCGTGGTAACTCACGCGGCCGCTGCCGGTCTGGCGCTGGCCTATACCGTCCCAGTCGTTTTCTATCACCAGGCCTTCGCGGTTGGCCTCAATAGCGGCGAAGCGGCGCTCGCCGCTGTCGGCGTCTTCCCAGGCGATCGCCAGGCGGTCGGCCACATGCGAGCCCGAGGTGAAGGGGCGAAAACCGTCGAGCACAAACCATTCACCATCACGCTTGCCAAAAAGGCTTTGCGAAAAGCTGTTGGTGGTGTTGCCCCAGAACCAGTTGCCGGCTACCGAGCGGCGCCACAGCTCTTCGGTTTTCGCCGGGTCGTCACGCAGCGTCATGCCCAGCAGGCTGAAGTGGTGGTAGCCGTAGAGGTGGCCCAGCGAACCATCCACCTGGGCGAACAGGCGGCCAATACGCAGAGCGGTGGACCAACTCTCACCCTCGCCACCAAAGGCTTTGGGCAGCAGCAGCGTCAGCAGGCCCTGTTCTTTCAATGCCTGGATTTGCGCCGTGGGTTTGCCACCCGCGCGGTCGCGCGCGATGGCGTCTTTTTCAAAGCGGTCGCGCAACAACACTGCGCGGGCGATGAAGCGGTTGTTGGTGTTGGGCTCGAACAGCGGCGGCGCCTGGCTGGCCGCTGTATCTAGGTAGGCGAGATTGGCGGACATGCGGCAAGGTCCAGATGTTTGTGATTTCAGTGCACGCGTGGGAAGCCGTGGCGCTCGGCCAACAGATCCAGAATGCGGCGCGAGTCGGTGACGAAGTGTGTGTTGCCCAGCACTTTCGCGTCGGCCGGTGCGGGCTTTGCATCGCCCAGGATCAGCACCGGCAGGCCCTGGTGGTCGACGTCGAGTGCGGCGATCACGGCAGGGCGCGGGCGCGCGAAGCCTACACGCTCCACGTCCAGCCCGGCAGCACGTTCCGGGTCGGCCGCCAGCAGGCCTTCTATGGGCAGGCCGTGCGGGCAGACAAAGGTTTCGCCAGCGTGTTTGGGGTCGATAAAGCCAGGGGCAAGCAAGATGAGACGGTCGCGTGACATGGTGATCCTGATAAGTGAGGGTGTTGTTCTGGGGACTAGCCGTCTTAGCGGTAGAGCGCGGGCTCGGGGTAGGCGCCGGTCAACGCCCAGGTGCCAACCGAGCGTTTTTTGTATTCGGCGGGGTTGTGCAGCGTGTGCGTGCGCACGTTGCGCCAGAAACGGTCGAAGCCATTCGCGGTGGTGGCCGAGCGTGCCCCCATCAACTCGAAAACATCGTTGGACACGGCCAGGCCAACTTCGCCCGCATAAAGGTTGGCCACGGCCAGGTCGATGGCGGCGCGGCCGCGTTGCTCTTCGCTGAGCTGGTGCCCGTGGGCATAAATCTCGTCCAGTGTGGCCGAGGCCTGCTCGGCCAGTTCAACCGCAGCCAATACCCGGATCGCCAGGTCGCCATATTTGCGTTGTATCCATGGGTCGTCCACATGCCGCGCCACGCCGGAATGTATCCATGGGCGTGAATGGGTTTGGGTGTAGTTGCGGCCTTCGTCGAGTGCGCCCTGGGCGCTGCCTATGAACACATTGAGCAGCACGGCCTGCTGCAGCAGTGGCGTCAATGACACAAAAGGTGTCAGCGGGTCAGCGGCCTGGCCCAGAAGTTCGTCGTCGTGCACCTGAACGTCTTCAAACGTCACTGTGCCGCTGCCGGTCTGGCGTTGGCCAATGCCGTCCCAATCGTCTTCGATCACGATGCCGGGCCGCTGTGCCGGCACCACGCCGGTGAGGCGTTGGCCCTGTTTGTTTTCCCAGCTGACCTGGATCACATCGGCCACGTGGGTGCCGCTGGAAAACGGCCTAAAGCCGTTCACCACCCAGCCTTTGCCGTCGCCCGCACGTTGCGCTGATGAGGTTTTCGACAAGGCATTGCCCGAGTTGCTCCACAGCCACTGGTGCTGCACGCTCTGGCTCAGCCATTGCGCCATTTGGGTTGTGTTGCCACGCGCCAGAACCGTGTGCAGCGGCAGATGGTGGTAGCCAAACAGATGCGCGAGCGATCCATCGGTGCGCGCAAATTCACGCACCACGCGCAGCACCGCCGCCCAAGAGGCGCCGCCGCCACCGTATTCGGTGGGGATGCGCGCCGCGAGCAGGCCGCTTTGCTTCAGCAGCGCGATCTGCGCCGTGGGCCGGCCGCCAGCCTGGTCGCGGGCCACGGCGTCGTGCTGAAAAGACTGGCGCAGCGCCACAGCAGTGGCCAGCAGCTTGTCGTCTTGGGTTGCGCTCATTTGGCGAAATATTCAGGCAGGCGGTAGCCCGACCACACCGGGTTGGCCTTGAACAAGCGCTGGAATTCGGCCGACTGGTAGGCGGCGGCAATGTCCTTGGCAAACTTGGCGTCGACGTTGCCACGCTTCACGGCCACCACGTTGACGTAGGGTGGTGTCATGTCTTCGAGCTTCAAGGCATCGGTGAGTTTCAGGCCCGAGGCCACGGCGAAGTTGCCTTGCACGGCGGCAATGTCGGCATCGGCCAACGAGCGCGGCGCCTGGGCGGCATCAATCGGCACCAGCTTCAGGCGCTTGGGGTTGGCTGCCACATCGCGCTCGGAGACGCTGATGGGGTTCACACCAGGTTTGAGCTGCAACCAGCCCACGGCGGCCAGGATGTTCAGCGCACGCGCGGCGTTGACCGGATCTGCGGGCAGGGTGACGGTGGCACCCTCGGGCACGCTGTCCAGTGATTTGTGTTTTTGCGAATACAGGCCCATGGGCGGTGTGGGCACCTGGATTACCGGCACCAGATCGAAACCCTGCTGCTGGTTGCTGGCGTTGAGGTACAGGCTGTGCTGGAAGATGTTGGCATCGATCTGGCCGCGCTGCACCGCGTCGTTGGGCTGCACACCCTGGCTGAATTCCACGTATTTGATGTTGTAGCCCTGCTGCTTGAGCAGCGGCTCTATGCCCTTGCTGAACGCATCGCGGTAGGGGCCGGGCATGAAGCCAATGCTCAGGTCGGCGGCCAGTACGGCGGTGGAAAGAGCGCTCGCAACGGCCACCACAGCGGTGGATTGCAGCAGGCCCAACAAACGTTTGCGCAAGGCGGTGGAGAAATGCAGTTTCATAGGTGAAGCTTGGGTGAGTGGATGCAAAACAATCACATCACTCTAGGCTGCGACATGCGCCGCACAAACGAAGATTTGCGCGCAAGCAAAGATGCAAAACGGATGAGCAACACCTGCCGTCAGGCCACTCAACCCCCCGTGGTCCCCACCGACCAGTAAAAGCTAGGCCGGGTGTTGTTGATGGCGTGGTCGCCCACCAGGCGAGACTTGTAGATGCTGGGGTTGTGCGATGCCAGCGTGCGCGCATTGCGCCAGTGGCGGTCCAGGCGCAGGTCTTCCTGCAGGGCCGAGGCGCCGCCCACGTCGAACAAGTGTGTGGCCGCGTTCAGCACCAGATCGGCCACCACCGGGTGGGCCTTGGCGGTGCGCAGTTCCGCTTCGATGATCAGTGATTCGGGAATCGGCTGGCCGGCTTGGCGCAGGCGGTCGATATCGCCCAGCGGCTGCGCCGCAGAACGCACCACGGCCGTGGCGGCAAATGCGGCACTGGCCAATTGGCCAATCACCTGCTGCACCAGCGGGTCGTCAGCGGCTGTGCCACCGCTGCCGTGGCTGTAGACCCGTTTGCGCTTGCGTACAAAGTCCACCGCGTCGCGCTCTATGGCACGCGCAATGCCGGCGAGTGTGGCCAGGTGGATCAGCTGGAAGTAAGCCGTCATGGGGGTGGCGCGGTCGCGCGGGTAGCTGAGCACGTGGCCGGCATCGACCAGTGCGTTCTCAAAGTGTGTGCTGCCCGATGCCGACAGCCGCTGGCCAAAGCCGCTCCAGTCGTCGTCGCAGCGCACGCCTTCCGCGGCTTTTGGCAACAGTGCGATCACGCGGCTGGATTGGCCTGAGCCATCAAGGCGCTGGGCCGAAACCGCAATCCAGTCGGCATACAGGGTGCCGGTGCTGTAGAACTTCTCACCGTTCAGTACCCAGGCTCCGTTCAGCGGAGTGAGGGTGGTGTTGAGTGTGCCCAGCGCGCCTTCGCCGCGCTCGGTGGTGGCGTTGCCATAGACCACACCTTCGCCCGCGCGCCGCAGCCACTGCGTTTGCAAGCCTGGGTCGATCTCGGCGTACAGGCGCTCGATGAAACCAAAATGCGCCCGGAAGATCTGCGGCAGATTGGAGTCGGCTTCGCCCAGGTCTATCAACAGGTCGAACCATTGTTCTACCGATGCGCCCAGGCCACCCAGGGCGGCGGGCACACGCAGGGCACCGAATCCGGCCTCGCGCAGCCATTGCACCGGCTCGTAGGCCAGGGCACGCTGGTTTTCACGCTGGATCGCGCCCTCGCTTATGCGGGCAAAAACCGGGCGGAAGCGTTCCGCGAGTTGGGCGTCTGTGGGGTTTGCGGGCTTGTTGGGGTGTGTACTGGGCATGGGCAGGGGGGGAGAAGAAAGCCGGCCCGCTGCAGCGGCGGCTGGCCAAAGGCGCCACTGTCCCTCAACCTATGTGCCAAGCGAAGCACGTTATTCGTCTTTTCTTATGCGCCAAACGGTGGTGGCTTGCGCGGTCCGGTTTGGCCCGACTCAGACGATTTTCAAATAAGTAAGCTTTGATTCATTCGTTCAAATTTATGAATGGACTGCCTAGAGTTCGGCTTTTGTCGTGTGGCCTAGCACCCGCCATTGCAATCTACTCATCACTTACAGGCAGTCTCATGAAACCATCCCTATTCGGTCTCGCACTTGTGTTCGCTGCGGGCCTGACGTTTGCCAACGCAGGCCATGCCGACACCTATCCTTCGCGTGGCATACAAATCGTCGTGCCGGCTGCACCCGGTGGCAGCCCGGACATTCTGGCCCGTATCCTGGGGCAGGCCTTGTCGGTTCGGCTGGGGCAGTCGGTCAGCATTGAAAACAAGCCTGGGGGTGCGGGCAACATCGCCGCGCAGGCTGTGGCGCGTGCGGCGCCGGATGGCTACACCTTGCTGGTGGCGGCCGATGGCATCTCCATCAACCAAACGCTGTTTGCCAAGCTGCCGTTTGATGCACGCACCAGCTTTGCGCCCATCGTGCACGCCATCTCCTCGCCACAGGTTTTTGCGGTGAACGCGGCCGTGCCAGCACGTTCGCTCAAAGAGTTCCTGCAGTTGGCGAAGACCGAGCCTGGCAAGTACGCGCTGGCCTCGCCGGCGGTGGGCACCACCGGCCAGTTGGGTGTGCTGCTGCTGCAAACCCAGGCACAGATCCAGGTCAAGCCCGTGGTCTACCGCAGTGCCCAGCCGGCCCTGACCGACGTGCTCGGCGCCCATGCCGACGGCATCATCGTGACGATTGCGCCCGCATTGCCCTTTATTCGCGAAGGCAAGCTGCGCGCGCTGGGCGTGTCCACCGCCAAACGCTCGGCCGCTCTGCCCGATGTGCCGACTTTTGTCGAGCAAGGCCTGCCCGATTTCAACTTCGACTCCTGGCAAGGCTTTGTGGCGCCGGCCGGCACACCACAAGCCATCATCGACCGGCTGAACCGCGAGTTCAACGCCGTATTGCAAGACCCCGAGGTGCGCAAGCAGTTGCTGGCCCAGGCATTCGACCCCGCCGGTGGCCCGCCTGAAGCCTTTCGCAAGGTGATTGAAGACAGCATAGGCAGCTGGGGCAAGGTGATTCAGGCCAACAACATTCGACTCGATTGATAGTGTCAACCGGCACCCCATAAAGGAGACCTGCTCATGTCCTCATCCACTTCCAGCATCGATCGCCTTTGGTACACCCGCTGCCCTGTGCCCACGGCATCCGGCATTGCCATACACCACGGCTGGATAGCCGCCGAGTTTGCCGCCGATGGCATCACGGTGTCGTCGCTGCGCGCGTCGGCCGACCGCGAGGTGCGTGAATCACATTTCGACCACCGCCAGTTGAACTCGTTCCGCCAAGGTGGCAATGCGCCGCCGATCTGGTCGCGCTCAGAAGGGCAAGATGTGGTGGTAGTGGGGCTGACGTGGCTGCCGCAATACCAGTCCCTACTGAGCCTGCCGGGCTCGGGCATTCAAACGGTGCGCGATTTAAAAGGCAAACGCCTGGCGCTACCGCGCCGGGTGGGTGAGAAGATAGACTTCTGGCGTGCGTCTGCATTACAGGCCTATTTGCAGGTCTTGGCCACAGAAGGCCTGGGTGCCGAAGACGTCAGTTTTGTTGATCTGCCGATCAGCACGCCCTATATCCAGGCGCAAAAGGCATCGTCTTCGGGCAGCTTGTTTGATGCACGCCAATCGGCCAGCAACGCGCGTGCCGAGGCCTTTGCTCTGATCCGTGGGGACGTGGACGTGCTCTACCACTACGGTGCCACCGGCCCGGCGCTGCAGGAGTTCCTGGGCGCACACGTGGTGGCCGACATTGCCCACCACCCGGATACACGCGTGGCCGTCAACAACGGCACGCCCAATGTGTTGTCCGTGAGCGGCGAATTGGTGCGTGAACACCCTGATCTGGTGGCGCGCTACCTGCTGCAGGTGCTGCGTGCCGCGCGTTGGGCCCGCTCACACCCGCGCGAGGCCGACAGCATCATTGCGCGTGAAGTGTCGGTCGTGGATGAATGGCTGCCCGACGCGTTCGACGCCCAGATCTACGACAACCTGGAGCCCAGCCTGCGGCCCGACCTGGTCAACGCGCTGAAGCTGCGCAAGGACTTTCTGCTGGCCCATGGCTTTATCCGCAACGACTTTTCGGTGGATGACTGGATTCAACCCGGCCCCTTGGCCGCCGCGCATGCACTGCTGCGGCAGCTGGATGAAGAGCAGGGCGCACAAACCAAGGAGTTTGCCGCTCCTGTAGGCGCATGAGTCAGTTGCGATGACGGTGAGCCTGGCCAAGCTGCGCATGTTCATCGCCATTGCCGAAGAAGGCCAGTTCAACAAAGCGGCGCAACGCCTGGGCACTTCGCAGCCTTCTTTGAGCGCGCAGCTGCGCGAGCTGGAGCAGGTGTTGGGCGTGAGCCTCTTCAACCGCACCACACGTTCGGTGGCGTTGACCGCAGAGGGCGCGCGCTTTCTGCAGCGGGCGCGGCAACTGCTGCGCGACCTGAGCGACGCAGTGGCAGACATGCAGAACCTGTGCTCGCTCAACCATGGCCGTATCGTGATTGCGGCCACACCTTCGGTGTCGTCGACCTTGCTGCCGCAGGCCATCAACAGTTTCCAGGCAAGCTTTCCGGAGATCCAGATTCAGCTGCACGAAGACATTCTGCTGAATGTGGAACAGATGGTGACCAGCGGTCTGGCCGACTTCGGCATAGCGCCGCAGCCGCAAAGAACGGCCACCCTTGATTTCTCCTTGCTGCTGACGGAGAAGTTCTTCGGGGTGGTGCCACTGGGCCACGCACTGGCGCGGTCAAATCAAGCCACTCTTGCCGAGCTTGCGGCCTACCCCATGCTGGCGTCCAAGCAGGGCGCGGGTATTCGTGAAGCCACCGAGCATGCACTGCAAGACCACGGCATCTTTGCCAACATCGCACATGTGCTGCTGCACCAGCAAACCATTCTGGGCATGGCCGAAGCCGGCTTGGGTGTGGCCTACCTGCCCGCGCTGGTGATTTTGTCGGGCGGTTTGCGCCGTTTACATCTGCTGGATATCTCCGCCCCAGAAGCGAGCCGCCGTGTCGGTATTCTGCAGCGCAAGGGCGGAAGTGCGTCTGCTGCTGCGGCAGAGTTCATCAAACGCATGGCCGATGGCGAGTTGCTGGCCGGGGCGTTGCGCGCCGAAGATCCACCTTCGGACAATGGCCGCAGGCTGCTGGCAGGCATCAGCAAGGTTTTTGAGCCTCACGCGGTGGCGCTGCGCTGAAGTGCGAGGTTTAGGCGTCGCTCGCCGCAGGAAACTGCGCGTCCTCAACGCGGTTGCGGCCACGGGTCTTGGCGGCATACAGCGCAATGTCGGCGGTTTGCACCAATAGCAGGGCGTCAACCGATGCCTCCGGTGTGGTGCTGGCGACGCCAATACTCGCCGTCACGTATTGCGAAGTTGGTGAAGTGCCGTGCGGCAGGTGCGCCCGGGCCAGTTCGGCCAGGATGTCCTGCGCCATTTTGCGTGTGTTCGCGAGGTCGCTGCCGGGCAGCAGCACGACAAATTCTTCACCACCATAACGCGCCACCAGTTCGCCCGAGCGTTGTGCACATTCGCTCAAGATGCTGGCCACATGGCTTAGCGCTTCATCGCCACGCGGGTGGCCGTAGCGGTCGTTGTAAAGCTTGAAGTGGTCTATGTCCAGCATCAACAAGCCGAGGGGAATGTTGCGCCGCTGGCAGCGCGACCATTCGGTTTCCAGTTGCTGATCAAAACAGCGGCGGTTGCCCACACCGGTCAGGCTGTCGGTCACGGCCAGCAGCTCCAGCTTCTTGTTGGCCGTGGCCAGCTTGGCAGCGTATTGCACACGCTCGGTCACGTCTTGTGAGGCCCCCGCCAGACGCACCACTTTGCCGGCTTGCACCACGGCCTCACCTTGCGAACGCACCCAAAGCTTGCGTCCCTTGCCTGTCACCATGCAGGCCTCGACCGACCAGGGTGTGCCAAAGGCCATGGCTTTGCGAATGGCGGTTTCCAGAGCCGGGCGGGTTTCCTCCGTATAAGGTGAGAGTGCTTGTTCCAGGCTGAGTGAGGTGGCGTTTGGCAGTTCGTAGATCTCGAACATCTCCTGGGTCCAGGTCATTTCCATGTTGGCCATTTCCAATTGCCAGCCGCCAACCTTGGCCAGCTTGCCGGTGCGCCGTTGCAACGCGGCGGCGGCCATCAGCTTGGCGGTTGCGCTGTCCTGCAGCGCCTTCTTCTCGCGTTGGTCTCGGCGGGCGGCGGCCTTGCGCAGCTGGCTGAGACGCAGCCAGGCGCCGCTGCCGACACACAGCACGATGAACAGCAGTGCATAGGTGGCCAGGTCTTTCCACCATACGGCGTAGATGGCATTAACTTCGCGGCTGACCGCGACCACCAACGGGGTGTCCATGCTCAGATCCGCAGGCAGTATGGTGCGGTAGACCACCATGCGGCTGGTGTTGTCGGCCGATTCCTTGCCCTGCATCACGCTCTCGTCGCGTTCGCTGGCCACATGTTGCGAGAATAGTGAACCCCAGGTGCCTATGTCGCTGCCTATCAATTCAACCGCATGGCGCGCGTCGATGAAGATCTTGCCGCTACCGTGGACCAGGCTGACCCGCATGTCGGGGGCGTATAACACCGAGCGCGCCAGAATTTCAAAGTAGCTTGGATCCAGGTTGGACGTGACAACCCCGTTGAAGCGGCCTTGTGCGTCGGGTACCGCCTTGGTCAGGTTGATGGAGTAGTTGCCTTCGCGCGTCACAAAGGGCGACGATATGTACAACATGCCGAAGTCGGTGCGGTCACGTGGCGCCGTAAAGTATTCGCGGTAGCTGAAGTTGATGCCGTGCAGAACGCTGCGTTCGGCAATGCTCACGACACCCTTGGCGTCTGTGGTCAAAATTCCCCGTGAACCCGGCATGGCCTCGCCCAAGGTCTTCAACTGGCGCGACGTGACGGCCGAGGGCTGCCCGGTGCCGGCGCCCAAGTCTGAGCGCACCGCACGCAAGGCGTTGTCTATGCTGTGCAATTGGCGGTCCATGTTTTCAGCGACGACCAGCGCCTGGGTTTCCAAGCGGTTGCGCTGCTCTTCTGTCACGCGCTGGTAACCGCGCCACAGCAGCAACACACCCAGGCCCAAGACCAGCGCCAGCGCTGTTGCCAGGGTGATCCAGGCACGCCATTCCTGGGGAATACGCGACGCTTTCGAGCCGCAGGCGTTTGTCTCGGTGGTCAGTGTGATGTTCATGTCCGGAATTTTCTGACTTCAGCCCCTTTTGCAATGTCGATTTGGTCCGCTTTTTCAGGCTCAGGCACGGGATGACACAGTTGCGTCACAGTTGGCCATGCGGGGCTTGACGGGATGTGTCGCCGCCCGGAGGTGAGCCGGCAAACGGTTTCGGCAGTTGGGCTATGCCTTGGTCCACCGCACGGCCGGGCGCTGCAAGCGGCACACGCTGGGGCCGTGTCGGTGCACATGACGGCCTGAATCCTGGGCCTGTGCAAAGCGCTTTGGCTTGTCGGCAAGGCCGGGTTATGCCAGTGCTTACGTCTTAAGCAGTTTGTTTTGTCTGTATTGGAGCGCCAATAGGGCATAGGTTTCTTGCTCTTATTTTTGACAATCCCCATGCTTACCCTCAAACTTATCCACAGAAGCGCTGAACAAGTTTTCTGCGGCATGAAATCGACTGCACACAAACCAAATATGCATAGTTGAGATGCTTCTAGATTGACGGCGTGATGCCCGTTATGGTGGCGTTTTGTGCTTGTATTGCGCGCCCATGGCGTCGCAACATCGATATGGACCGTACACCCGTCAATCTCTCGCGTTCTGTTTCTGCCCCTGTGCTGCGCCAATGGCTCAGCGATGGTGGAGAGATCGCCCTTTTGGATCTGCGCGAAGCCGGGCAGTTTGGCGAAGGCCATCCATTCTTTGCCGTGCCGCTGCCCTTCAGCCGCCTGGAACTGGACCTGGGCCAGTTGGTGCCGCGGCGCGACACGCGGGTCGCGCTGGTCGATGCGGCCGATGGTGTGGCCGAGCGTGCCGCCACACGTTTGGCCAGCCTGGGCTACACACAGGTTTTTATTCTGGAAGGCGGGGCGCCGGGCTGGGCGGCTGCGGGTTATGTGTTGTTCCAGGGCGTGAACCTGCCCTCCAAAACCTTTGGTGAACTGGTGGAGCACGCCTATGCCACGCCACACCTTTCGGCCCAAGACCTGTACACGCGGCAACAAGCCGGTGAAGCACTGGTGCTACTGGATGGCCGCACCTTTGAAGAACACCGCAAGATGACCATTCCCGGCGCGGTATCGGTGCCCAACGGCGAGCTGGCCTTGCATTGGCGCGCGCTGGTAACAGACGCCACAACGCCCGTGGTGATCCACTGCGCGGGGCGCACACGCAGCATCATTGGTGCGCAGATCTTGCGCAGCCTGGGTATTCCCAACCCGGTCATCGCGCTGGAAAACGGCACCCAGGGCTGGGCGCTCCAAGGCCTGAAGCTGGAGCACGGCAGCCTGCGCCGCAGCACCAAGGCTTTTCCGGCACAAGCCCAAGACCGCGCTGCCGCAGCCCGCGAGGCCGAAGCAGCGGGGGTGTTGCAGCTCAGCGTGATGCAGGCCCAAGCCTGGCTGGACGACGGCCAACGCACCACCTATGTGCTGGATGTGCGCAGCGCCGAGGAGTTTGCACTCGGCAGCCTGGCTGGTGCGCGCCACGCCCCCGGCGGGCAATTGCTGCAGGCCACCGACCAAACCATTGCGGTGCGCAACAGCCGGGTGATCCTGCTAGACGACGAGGCGGTGCGCGCCCCGGTGGTCGCCGCCTGGCTGCGTCGCCTGGGGTTTGAAACCGCGGTGGTGGAGGGCGGGGTGCGCGCCGGCCTCAACCTGCCCGCACAGCCCTCCAGCGCCCTGGGGCCGTTGGCGCCGCTGCCCGAAGTGAACCATGGCCAACTGCCCGCCTGGGTGGCGCGGCAAGCACCGTTGCTGGTGGACGTGCAGCCCTCCATGGCCTACCGCAAGCAGCATGCACGCGGTGCGTTGTGGACGGTCCGGCCGCGCCTGGTGGCCGACGTGCGCGAGCGTGGCAGGCCGGATCAACCGGTCTTGTTGTTTGCCGCCGATGCCGGCGTGGCGCGTATTGCCGCCGCCGACCTGGTTGAGGCCGGTTGGCGCGATGTGCGTTGGACACGCCTGGACGATTGGATAGCGGCCGGCCTGCGGGTCGAAGCAACACCAGGACTGCCGGCCGATGGCGACGCCATCGACTACCTGTTTTTTGTGCACGACCGGCACGAGGGCAACCTGGACGCTGCGCGCCAGTACCTGGCCTGGGAAACCGGCCTGATCGCCCAATGCGAGCCGGACGAATTGGCGGTGTTTCGCTTGCCCGAGGTAAAGCAAGCCCACTAGCTGCATATCCATATCCGGAAAGCTTCCTTGTGAGTGGGGTGGGCTTGGCAAAAGATAGCGCTTCTGCTTTTTTGTTTTGCGAGCCTTATCCATGTTGTCTACTTCTAACCCCATCTCCAGGCTTTTCAAGCCTCGCGCCGTGGCGCTGGCTTACGTTCTTCTGGCCCTGGCATCCACGGCAGCCCATGCCGACGCCACGCTAGACAAAATCAAACAGCGCGGCAAGGTCAGCATTGGGGTCTTGGTCAACGGTGGCCCGTTCGGCTCCATCGACCCGGCCACACAACAACTTGTTGGTTGGAACCCCGAACTGGCGCGTGCGCTGGCCAAAGGCCTGGGTGTAGAGGTCGACCTGGTGCAGGTCCAAACGGCCACCCGCGTGCAGTTTCTGCAAGGCGGCAAGGTTGATTTGTTGATTGCCTCCATGGAGCTCAACCCCGACCGCGCCGAGATTCTGGGCTACGCACCGACCCCGTTCTACCGTGTGGGCGGCACGGCCGCCGTGTTAAAGACCAGCGGCATCACCAAGTGGGAAGACCTGCGCGGCAAGTCCGTGTGTGTGTCGCAAGGCAGCAGCTTTGCCAAGCCACTGGCCGCCGACTACGGCGCACAAGTGCACGGCTACAAAAGCTCTTCCGACTCCTTGCTGGCCCTGCGTGGCGGCAACTGTGTGGCGGCGGTGCACGACTCCACGCTGATCCACCCCACGCTGCGTGGCAATGCAGAGTGGTCGGCCTATGCCGCGCCCATCAGCACCGAACTGCTGGCCGCACCGTCCGTGGTGTGGACGCGCAAGGGTGAGCAGGACACCATTGCCGCCGTCGACAAGGTGTTGCAGGAATGGCACCGCAGCGGCTGGTTGATTGCCACCGAGAAACGCCTTGGCATAGAGCCGCCACAGCCGCTGCTGCCCGAACTGCAAGCCAAGTTCAAGGCGGCGCTGTAAGCCTTTCTGCTTTCTGTTCAGCACGAAATTTTGACCACAAGCGCATGCCGCCAGGCGTGCGCGGCCAGAACCCTTCTCATGTCCGTCTCATGAAATTCAAGCTCTCTTCTAAAACCCTGTGCCTATCCCTGGGCCTATTGGGTTTGCTGGCCGCCAGCTTTGCCGGTGCGGCACACGCCGATGCCACGCTGGACAAAATCAAGCAACGCGGCAAGTTGTCGGTAGGCGTGGACAGCCCGGAGCCGCCGTTTGGCCTGCTCGATACCGCCACCGGCAAGGTCGGCGGTTTCCAGACCGACCTGGCGCGCGACATCGCCAAGCGCCTGGGCGTGGAACTTGAAGTGGTGCCCGTCACCGCCGCTACCCGTGTGCAGTTTCTGCAAGCCGGCAAGGTGGATTTGTTGATTGCCAACATCCAGTGGACGCAGGAGCGCAGCGAGATATTGACCTTTGCCCCGACACCTTACAACCTGGTCGGTGGCGCCGCCATCGTCGCCAAGGGCAGCGGCATCTCCAAATGGGAAGACCTGCGTGGCAAGGTGGCCTGTGTGTCGCAAGGCAGCAACTTCGCCAAGCCGCTGCAGGACACCTATGGCGCAGTGGTCAAAGGACTGAAGGGCATTCCTGAATCGCTGCTCGCATTAAAGGGCGGCACCTGTGCTGCATCGGTGCACATCCAGCCGGCCATGGTGCAAACGCTGACTGGCGCCAGTGCCGCCGAATGGAAAGACTTCCAACTGGCGACCAACGAGCAGTTGATTCCATCACCCACCGTCATCTGGACGCGCCGTGGCGAGGCCGATACGCAGGCCTACGTGGACAAGGCCATCCAAGACTGGCACCGCAGCGGCACGCTGGTGAGCCTGTCGAAAAAGTACGGAGTGCCCGACAGCTACTTTGTTTCCGCCAACCAAAAGGCGCAGCAAGGCAGGTTCGACCGCGCGCCTTTTGAAAGCGACGCGAAATGACGCTCCCCCCCAGTCTGCGCGCACTGCGTGTCGCTTCGCCAACCCCCTTGCAAGGGGCAACACCAGCGGCCCGGCAAAGCCGGATCCGCGGTGTTGCGCGTGGCATCCTCCTCGTGGCTAGCCTCGTGTTCCTGGCGCAGGCCGCCCACGCCGACGCCACCCTCGACAAGATCAAGCAGCGCGGCAAACTGGTCGTCGGCGTGATCTTGTCCGGCCCGCCGTTTGGCAGCATAGACCCCGTCACGCAAAAGCACATTGGCTACAACGTGGAGTTGTCCGAAGCTGTGGCCAAAGGCTTGGGTGTGGCGCTGGAGACGGTGCAAGTACAACCGTCCAACCGCGTGCAGTTTCTGCAGCAGGGCAAGGTCGACATCTTGATCGCCAAAATGCAGTGGACGCAGGAGCGCAGCGAAATCCTGAGCTTTGTGCCCACGCCGTTTGAAGAAGTCGGCGGCGCGGCCATCAGCAAAAAAGGCAGCGGCATCAGCAAGTGGGAAGACCTGCGTGGCAAGCCGGTGTGTGTCTCACAAGGCAGCAATTTCACCAAGCCGCTGGCCGATGACTACGGCGCACAGATCAAAGCCTTTCGCGGCCAGCCGGAGTCGCTTTTGGCCTTGCGCGGCGGCAACTGCGTGACGGCCGTGCATGTGAGCCCCACGCTGCGCGAACTGGTGGCGGAAAACGCCGACTGGAAGGAATACGAGATCGTTTCCAGGAGTGATCTGATTCCGTCGCCGTCTGTCATCTGGCTGCGCAAGGGCGAGGCCGATACACAAAATGCCATCGACAAGATCGTGCAGCAGTGGCACCGCAGCGGCTGGCTGATCGAGGTGGAGAAGAAAAACGGCATGACCCCCACGCCGCTGCTCTACCAACTGCACGACAAGTTCAAGAAGACGCCTGCGTAAGAGCTGGTCAAACCAAGCATTCTCAAGCCTCGTACGCGATGACCCAAACGCCGCCCACCACCTTCTCGTTGCTCGACATTCTGCGCAGTGAATTCGGTGCTGCCCAGGTGCTTAGCGGCACCGATGCCGCGCCTTTTCTGACCGACCAACACGGCCGTTTGACTGGCCGTGCCCTGGCCGTGGTACGCCCGGCCAACGCCGAGCAGGTGGCCCAGCTTGTGCGCCTGTGCCGCGAGCGCCGTATTCCCTTGGTGCCGCAAGGTGGCAACACGGGTTTGATGGGCGCGGCCACACCAGACAACAGCGGCCAAGCGGTGATGTTGTCGTTGGCGCGGCTCAACAAAGTGCTGGAGGTCGATACCGACAACGACACCATCACCGTGCAAGCCGGCTGTGTGTTGGCAAATGTGCAGAAGGCCGCGCTGGAAGCCGGCCGCTTGTTCCCCTTGAGCCTGGGCTCGGAAGGCAGCTGCACCATAGGCGGCAACCTGAGTACCAACGCGGGCGGCACCCAGGTGCTGCGTTACGGCAATACGCGCGAGTTGACGCTGGGCCTGGAGGTGGTGACGGCCGAGGGAGAGATCTGGCACGGCTTGCGCGGCCTGCGCAAAGACAACACCGGCTACGCGCTGCGCGACCTCTATATTGGCAGCGAAGGCACGCTGGGCATCATCACCGCCGCCACACTCAAGCTGTACCCGCTGCCGGCGGCACAACACACGGCGCTGCTGGCGTTTCCGTGTATTGGCGATGCGATTGCATTTCTGTCCATCGCACGCGCTGGTTTTGGCGCCGGTCTCACGGCGTTTGAGCTGATGTCTAACACTGCGCTGCAACTGATTGCGCAGCATGTGCCCGAGCATCCCATCCCGCTGGAGACCACAAATGCACCTTGGTATGCGCTGCTGGACCTGTCCGACAGCGAAAGCGAAGCCCATGCGCGCGAGCGTTTTGAGGCAGTGCTGGGCACGGCGTTTGAAGACGGCCTGGTGGTCGACACGGCCATAGCCGAAAGCCTGCAGCAAAGCCAGGCCCTGTGGCGCCTGCGTGATGAGGCCCTGGGTGTGGCGCAGCGGCGCGACGCTGAGGGGCGCAGCAACGTTAAACACGACATCTCGGTGCCGATCTCGCGTATGCCATCGTTTCTGCGTGAAACCGCCGCCGCCCTGGAGGCGCGTTTTCCGGGTGTGCGTCCGGTGGTGTTTGGCCACCTGGGCGACGGCAACCTGCACTACAACGTCTCGCATGCCGTGCATCTAGGGGTGGACGCGCTGTTTGCGCAGGAAGACGCCATCCACGAAGTGGTGCACGACAGCGTGCATGCCTTTGGCGGCTCCATCAGCGCGGAGCATGGCATAGGCCAGACCAAACGCGACGTCTTGCCGCGCTACAAGAGCAGTGTCGAGCTGGACCTGATGCTGCGTGTGAAACGAGCGCTCGACCCTTTGGGTTTTCTCAACCCCGGCAAGGTTCTCGGCTAAATCTTTCTTGGCCGAATCAGACTTTTTAGGATTTTCATGACCACAACTCCCTTTGCGCTGTCCAAGCGTGTGCAGCGCGTCAAGCTGTCTCCCAACGCGGCCGCCAGCGCACGTGCCTCGGCGCTAATCGCGCAAGGCCGCGATGTGTTGGTGCTGACCGCTGGCGAGCCCGATTTTGATACCCCCGAGACCATCAAACAAGCCGCTGTGGCTGCCATGGCGCGTGGCGAAACCAAATACACACCGACGGCGGGCACGGCCGAGTTGCGCCGCGCCATCAGCGCCAAGTACCTGCGCGAAAACCAGCTCGAATACACAGCTTCGCGCATCATGGTGTCGAACGGCGCCAAACAGGTGATCTACAACGCGCTGGCGGCCACGCTGGATGCGGACGACGAAGTGATCTTGCCCGCACCGTATTGGCCGTCATTCCCGGACATGGTCTCGGTCAACGACGGCATACCGGTGATCGTGCCGGTGAACCAGGCCACGGGCTTCAAGCTCACGGCGCAGGCGCTGGCCCGCGCCATCACGCCGCGTACGCGTTGGCTGATCCTGAACTCGCCCGGCAACCCCAGTGGCGCGGTCTACAGCGCCCCCGAGTTGGCAGCTTTGGCCGAGGTGCTGCGCCAGCACCCGCGCGTGCTGGTGTTGTGGGACGAAATCTACGAACACATCTGGTTCACACCCGAGGCGCCCGCACACTTGTTGCATGTGGCACCCGATCTGCGCGAGCGCAGCCTGCTGGTCAACGGCGCCTCCAAAACCTACGCCATGACCGGCTGGCGCATTGGCTGGGGCGCAGGGCCTGCCGCGCTGATCGAAGCCATGGTGGTGATCCAGTCGCAGGCCTCGAGCGGGCCCAATTCCATAGGCCAGGCGGCGCTGGCGTCGGCGCTGAATGCCGCCGACCAGAGTTTCGTGGCGCAAGCGCGGTTGGCCTATTCACGCCGCGCCGCGCTGGTGACAGCCGGGCTCAACGCCATCCCGGGTCTGAGCCTGTTGGCGCCTGAGGGCGCATTCTTCGCCTACGTACACATAGGCAAATGGATAGGCTGGGAGCGGCCCGATGGCCGCAGCATCACATCCGACAGCGACTTTGTCGACTGGTTGCTGGAGTCCGAGGGGGTGGCCGTGGTCGACGGTGGCGCGTATGGCTTGTCGCCGTACTTCCGCATCTCGATTGCGGCCAGCGAGTCGGTGCTGGAAGACGCCATCCAGCGTATCCGCCGTGCGGTCAACGCCTTGCGTCTGCCGGTGCCCGTGCCGGCGCTTTCGGTGTGACGCGGCCATGAGTGTGGATTTTTTGCCTGGCCTGGTTGCGGCGCTGAAGCCGCTGGGCCTGAACTACGCGTTCCTATTGGATGTGGGCGAGCGCCAGGCTTTTATACGCGGCCTGGGCGTGACGCTACAGCTTTGCCTGCTGACCATTCCCTGCAGCCTGGCCGCAGGGGTGGCGATTGCCGCCGCACTGACCTCGGGCCGCCCCTGGCTGGCCCAACCAGCCCGCGCCTTTGTGGAAGTGACTCGCAATACGCCCACCCTGGTGCAGTTGTATTGCGCCTTCCTGGTGCTCAATATGCTGATCAGCCAGCAGCTCAAGTCGGTGGGTGTGATGGCCAACCCGCTCACGCCTTTTGTCTGGGTGGTGATGGTGGTGTCGTTGCACAAAGCGGTGTTCCACGCCGAGGCTTTGCGCGCGGGCATCGAGGCCGTGCCGCGCACCACGCTGGAGGCGGCGCGTTCGCTAGGCTTCTCACAGCGCCAGTTGCTGGCCCGGGTGGAGCTGCCGCTGGCCGTGCGGTTTGCGCTGCCGGCGCTGGTCAACAACCTGATCGACCTGGTGAAGATGACCGCCGTGGCCTCGGCCATTGCCGTGGGCGACGTGACCTACGAGTCCATCATGATCTGGACGCAGCGCGACAACGTGCTCGAATTGCTGCTGCTGATCCTGCTGTATTTTGGCCTGCTGACCTGGGGTGTGAGCCTGCTGGGCCGATGGTTGGAGCAACGCTGGAGGATGCCCGGTTATGGCCAATGAATTCGTTTTAGGGGCGTCGGCCGCCGGTGGAGCGGCGCCGCCTGGCCAAAGCCCGTGGCGCAATCCTTGGGTGGTCACGGCGCTGGCCCTGGCCGCCGTGCTCAGCTTCTGGATCACCACCGGCAGCACACCCCTTGTGTTGTTGCATCTGTGGAAATGGCTGCCGGTGCTGCTGCGCGGCCTGCTGGTCAACATCGAGATCAGTCTGTTGGCCATGGCGCTGGGCACACTGGTGGGCCTGGTCATAGGGGCTTTGTCGCTGTCGCCCGGCAAAACACTGCGCTGGGCCACACGCTGGTATGTGCAGCTGTTTCGCAATGCGCCGGTGCTGGTGTTGATTTACTTCACCACCTATGTGTTCCCGTTTGAGATCCAGCTGGTGTCGTGGACGTTTCCGTTTCCCGACTGGATCAAGGTGGTGCTGGGCCTGGCTTTGCCGGCCAGCGCCAACGTGGCGGAGATTTTCCGCGGCGCCATCCAGTCGATTCCCAGCGCGCAGTGGGAATCCGCGCAGTCGCTGGCGTTTCGCCGCACGCAGATCTTTCGCTTGATTGTTTTGCCGCAGTGTCTGCGGCGCATGTTGCCGCCGTGGATGAACCTCTACGCCAGCATCACCATGAGCACCTCGCTGGCCTCGCTGGTGGGTGTGCACGACGTGGTCGACACGGCACAGATTGCCAGCAACACGGTTGCGCGCACCGACTTCACCATCCTCGTCTACTTCACGCTGCTGGCCTTGTTTTTCGCCTACTGTTACCCGATTGCCCGCGCCACGCGCGCACTGGAGCGCCGCCATGACCGCCAATGATGTTTTCCTGAGCCACAACCCCGCCGTGAGCAGCGCACTCCAACCCCTGGTGGCCTTGCACGACGTGCACTTGTCGTTTGGCAAGGCACCCGCCGCCAACCAGGTGCTCAAGGGCATCAAGCTGGAGGTCCGGCGCGGCCAGGCGGTGTCCATCATCGGGCCTTCGGGCTCGGGCAAATCGACCATTCTGCGTTGCATCACCGGGCTGCTGCGGCCACAGCAGGGCAGCATACGGGTGGGCGACACCCAGGTCGATGCGCTGCGCAGCGAGGCCGAGTTGATTGCACTGCGCAAACGCGTGGGTTTTGTGTTTCAGCAGTACAACCTGTTTCCGCATCTCACGGTGCTGGAGAACCTGGTGATCGCCCCCACCCGAGTGGCCGGGCGCGACCGGGGCCCGGTGCACCGCGAGGCGCGTGCCTTGCTGGACAAGGTACGGCTGTCGCACAAGGAAAACGCCTACCCCGGCGAGTTGTCGGGCGGGCAGCAGCAGCGTGTGGCGATTGCACGCGCGCTGGCCATGCAGCCCGAGCTGATGCTGTTTGACGAAGTGACCTCGGCACTGGACCCGGAAACCGTGGGCGAGGTGCTTACCGTGATCCGCGACCTGGTGAACGACGGCCTGACTTGTGTGCTGGTCACGCATGAAATGCGTTTTGCCGAAGAGATCAGCGACGAGGTGTACTTCACCGAAGCCGGGCTGATTGTGGAACACGGCCCGGCGGCACGCATCTTTGGCGACCCGGCGAGTGAACGCACGCGCGCCTTCCTGCACCGTGCGCTGGGCGAGGGTGGGCGCAACCGGCCGTCGCCGGTGTTGCTGCCCGACCCGCCACTGGCGTTTGACCGCTTGCGCTTCGCACTTTGAATGCGCTTCAACCAATATCCCCACACGACAAGGAGCCCATGATGGCCGAAACCCTGATCCCTTTAGGCGACTCTATTGCCACCCAGCGTGCCAGCGCAGTGCAAGAAGCACTGGAAGACATCCGCCACATCCTGGCGCAGAGCCAGCCGGTAGACCGCAGCACACTCGAAGCCATCACCGCGCGGCTGGAGCGCCTGGCCGCGCAAAAGAAACTTTTCACGCGTGCCGACTTCGCGCCTCCGCTGGCCAGCGAAGGTGTGGGCGCTGCCACACGCTACCGCTTGAACGCCGCCGATGGTGACGAAGGCCTGTCGCTGTACCTGAACTCCATCAACCCCGGCAAAACCACCATTCCGCACAACCACACCACCTGGGCGGTGATCGTGGCGGTCGAAGGCCAGGAAGAAAACCGCATCTACCGCCGTACCGATGACGGCGCCAACCCGGCCCTGGCCACACTGCAACTGGTGCGTGAACTGACCGTGCAGCCCGGCACTTCGGTGTCTTTCCTGCCGGACGACATCCACAGCATCCACGTGGTGGGCGACAAACCTACGCTGCACTTTCACTTGTATGGCCGTGCGCTGGAACAACTCTCTGGCCGCATCGGTGTGAACCTGGAGACCGGCGAAGTGGTGAACTACAACGCCACCCAGTTCAAGCCCAGCAAGGTGGCTGCATGAGCCAGAAGAGTGGAAGCCAACACAGTAACGCGCAACCATTGGGAGCCGCCACCCGGCTGATACACGCCGGGGTGCCGCCGCTGCGTGACGGCACGGGCCCGGTCAACGTGCCGGTGGTGCGCACCAGCACCGTACGTTTTGCCGATACCGCCACCCATGCCGACGTACACCACCGCCGCGCCACCGGTGAGCGTGTGGCCGGTTATGGCCGCCATGGGCTGGACACCCACCAGGCGCTGGAAGACGCGGTGACCGAGCTTGAGGGCGGCCACCGCGCGTTCCTCGCGCCGTCTGGCCTGGCGGCGATTTCTTTGACGCTGCTGGCCTTGTTGGCACCCGGCGACCACGCCCTGGTGGCCGACAACGTCTACGCGCCGGTGCGCCGGGTTGATGATGGCCTGCTGAAACGCATAGGCATCACGCTCGAATACTTCTCGCCCGGCCATGACGAGCTGGCGGCATTGATCCGCCCCAACACCAAGCTGGTCTACCTGGAGTCGCCCAGCTCCCTGCTGTTTGAAGTGATCGACCTGCCGGCGTTGGCGGCGATTGCTGCCGCACGCGGCATCACCGTGGTGGCCGACAACACCTGGAGCGGCGGTTGGTTCTACAAACCGCTGTCGCTAGGGGCCAACGTGGTGGTGCAAGCCGCCACCAAATACATTGCCGGGCATTCGGACCTGATGCAAGGCATTGTGGTGGTCGACAGCCCGGCGCTGGCGGCGAAACTTACTTCGGCCTACGAGTCGCTGGGCTTGACGATTGGCGCCGACGACGCCTACCTGTCGCTGCGCGGCATACGCACCTTGCCCGTGCGCCTGGCCCAGCACCAACGCCATGCCACCTTGGTGGCCAAGGCGCTGCAGAAACACGCCCAGGTGGCACGGGTGTTCTACCCGGCGCTGCCAGAAGACCCGGGCCATGCCTTGTGGCAACGCGACTTCAGCGGCGCCAGTGGCCTGGTGTCATTCGAGCTGAAAGAGGGCGATGTGTCGGTGGCGAACGCGTTCATCGATGCTCTGCAGCACTTTGGCATTGGGGCGTCTTGGGGTGGCTACGAAAGCCTGGCCCTGATTGCGCCGCCCGAGCGCCTGGCGGCCTACCGCACCTGGAACAGCGCTCAGCCCGTGGTGCGGCTTCACATCGGGCTGGAAGATCCGCAGGACTTGATCGCCGATGTGCAGCAGGCCCTGGCCAAAGCCGCGGCCGTGTGGGCCGCGCAGAAGCAAAGCCTGTTGCCTGCATAAGCGGATTCAGGCCAAAGTGCAGTTAGAGTCGCCCCATTGGGCTGTGCCAGAGAAATCTGCCGCACAGTGATATGGGCGGCGAAAGCAGTATTTCTTCAATGCTTTTGCCCATCTCGGTCAAAGCAGAGGATAAATAAGCATGCATGAAATCATCTGTCCACACTGCAACAAGGCCTTCAAAATTGACGAGGCCGGGTACGCGGACATTTTGAAGCAGGTGCGCGACAGCGCTTTTGAAAAGCAGTTGCACGAAAGGCTGGAACTGGCCGAACAGGACAAACGCAACGCGGTCGAACTGGCACAAACCAAGCTGGCGAGCGAATTAAACAAGGCAGCCTCGGCCAAGGACGCCGAGATCCAGGCACTGAAGGCCAGGCTGGATGCGGGTGAGGTGGAGCGCAAGCTCGCCGTGACGCAGGCCCTGGCCGCGCTCGAGAAAGAACGTGATGTGCTGGCCAACGAACTCGGCCAGGCCAAAAGCGACCGGCAAGCCGCATCTCAATTGGCGCAGGTGCAACTGGCGAATGAACTGCAGAAAGTCACCGCTGCGAAAGAGGCAGAGATTCAGCAGTTGAAGGCCAGAATTGAGGCCAGCGGTGTCACGCAAAAACTCGCGGTCACCGAGGCGGTGGGTGTGGTTGAAAAGGAGCGGGATGAACTGAAGAGTGGCCTGCAACGTGCGGAACTTGAAAAGACGCTGGCCGAAAAGTCGCTGAAAGAAAAGTACGAGACGCAGATCAAGGACCGCGACGACGCGATTGAACGGCTGCGTGACATGAAGGCCCGCTTGTCCACCAAGATGGTGGGCGAAACCCTGGAGCAGCATTGTGAGACCGAGTTCAACCGGCTGCGTGCAACCGCTTTCCCTAGTGCCTACTTCGAGAAAGACAATGACGTGCAGGGTGGCAGCAAGGGCGACTACGTTTTCCGCGACCTGGACAAGGATGGCACCGAAATTGTGTCCATCATGTTCGAGATGAAGAACGAAAACAATGCCACTGCCAGCAAGAAGAAAAACGAGGACTTTCTAAAGGAACTCGACAAAGACCGCAACGAAAAGGGCTGCGAGTATGCGGTGCTGGTCTCTTTGCTGGAGCCCGACAGCGAACTCTATAACACCGGGATTGTGGATGTGTTTCATCGCTACCCGAAGATGTACATCGTCAGGCCGCAGTTTTTTATCCCCATGATCACGCTGTTGCGTAATGCCGCGATGAAGTCTCTGGCCTACAAATCAGAGCTGGCACTGGTGCGGGCGCAGAACCTCGACATCACACAATTCGAGACGCAGCTGGACGATTTCAAGACGGCGTTTGGCCGGAACTGGCGTCTCGCCTCCGACGGGTTTGAGGAGGCGATCAAGAGGATTGACGAGGCCATCAAGGATCTGGAGAAAACCAAGGATGCGCTCTACAAGTCGGCCAATAATCTGCGGCTCGCCAATGACAAGGCGGAAGACCTCACCATCAAGAAACTGACACGCGGCAACCCGACCATGGCCGCGAAGTTTGCTGAACTCAAAAGCGAGGGCGCTGCAGAATCCGAATGAAGGTATGTGCTCAGGGGCTGCACACATCAGCGCATCAGGCCGCAGCCCTGACCCGGCCGATGTCGGGCACTGCGGCCATCAGCTCACGTGTGTAGGTGTGGCTGGGCGCGGTCAACACGGCTTCTGCCGTGCCCACTTCCACCAGGCGGCCGTGTTGCATCACGCCCACCTGGTCGCACATGTGGCGCACCACGGCGAGGTTGTGGCTGATGAGCAGGTAGGTCAGGCCAAATTCGTCCTGCAGGTCGCGCATCAGATTTAACACCTGGGCTTGCACGGAAACGTCCAGCGACGAGGTGGGCTCGTCGCACACAATGAATTCCGGGCGGCTCACCAGGGCGCGCGCAATGGCGATGCGTTGGCGTTGGCCTCCGGAAAACTGGTGCGGGTAACGCCGACCGTCGTCCGGCTGCAAACGCACCAGGCGCAGCGCCTCATTCACACGTTCTGCGGTTTCGTCGGCTCCACTTGTCAAGCCCAGCACCTCCAGCGGCTCGGCAATAAGCCTGTCCACGCGCCAGCGCGGGTTCAGGCTGGCGTAGGGGTCTTGAAAGATCATCTGAAAACGCTTGCGTTGTGCCGCAGCGCCTGCCACGTCGGCCCAGCGGTCAACACCGCCTAACAGCACGCGCCCGGCAGTGGGCTTGCTCAAACCCGCAATCATGCGCGCCACGGTGGATTTGCCCGAGCCCGATTCGCCCACCAGGCCAAAGCTGCTGCCGCGCGCGATGCTGAAACTCACGTCCTGCACGGCGTGCAACAGCTTCTTGGGTTGGCGCGCCAGTGTGCGCAACAGCCAAGGGGCAGAAAGGTCGAAATCGCGCGACAGGTTTTGCACCTGCAGCAGCGTTGCGGCGGCTTCGCTTGGTTTGCCTGGCGCTTGGCTTGGCCGCACCACAGGGGCTGCCGCCTGCGCCAGATCAGCGCCTATCTCGGGCACCGGCAGCCGCTCCTGCCTTTGGCTGAGTGATGGAATTGCTGCCATCAGTGCGCGTGTGTAGGGTGCTTGCGGGTGGTCTAGCACGCGCCGCACCGGACCGGTTTCCAGCACCCGGCCCTGGTACATCACCATCACACGGTCGGCAGCTTCGGCGATCACACCCATGTCGTGGGTGATCAGCATCACGGCCGTGCCACGCTCGCGGCAGACCTTGCGCAAGACACGGATCACCTGCACCTGCACCGACACATCCAGCGCGGTCGTGGGTTCGTCGGCAATCAGCAATTCGGGTTCGGCGCACAGCGCCAGCGCAATCGCCACACGCTGGCGCATGCCGCCGGAGAACTGATGCGGGTACTGGTCTATGCGCGTGGCCGGGTCGGTTATCTCCACTTCGGCCAGCAGTGCGATCGCACGTTCGCGGGCTTGTTGGGCATCCAGCGGCAAATGCAGACGAATGGTTTCGACCAGGTGCTGGCCCACGGTGAGCACCGGGTTCAGGCTGGTCAGCGGGTCTTGGAACACCATGCCAATGTGTTTGCCACGCAGGCGACGCTGGTCTTCGGCGCTGAGTGTGTCTATGCGTTCACCACGCAATTCCACCGTGCCGCTGCTCAGCCGGCCAGGTGAGGTGATCAGGCCGATGACGGCATTGCCGGTCATGGATTTACCCGCGCCCGATTCACCCACTACGCCCAGGATTTCACCCGGTGCGATGTCGAACGACACGTCTTGCAGAATCTGCAGCGGGCCGCGGTGGCTGTCGAAGCGCACACCCAGATTGCGCACCCGCAGCGTAGGCAACTGCGCAGGGGCCGCGGGAGCAGAGGGCGCAGCAGCATGGACTACGTCGGCCAGGAAAGGATCGCGTGCGGTCATTGCAGTTTGGGGTTCAAGGCGTCGCGCAGCCAATCGCCGACGAGGTTGACAGAAAGCGCCAGCGCCAGCAGCACCAGGCCGGGGAACAGCAGAATCCACCATTCACCCGAAAACAGGAAGCCCTGGCCTATGCGTATCAGTGTGCCCAGCGAAGGCTGGGTGGGTGGCAGGCCCACACCCAGATAAGACAGCGTGGACTCGGCTACGATGGCGAGTGCGAAGCTGATGGTGGCAATCACCAGCACCGGGGCCAGCAGGTTGGGCAAGATGTGCTTGACCAGAATGCCGGTGCGCGAGCGGCCTATGACTTGTGCAGCCAGTACATAGTCTTTGTGTTTCTCCACCATGACCGCGCCGCGCACGGTGCGTGCGTATTGCACCCATTCCGACAGACCAATGGCCAGCACAATCACGTAAAGCGCCATGTCGTCGCGGTAACCTTCGGGCAGGATGCCGCGTGCAATGCCAAACACCAGCAGCGCCACCAGCAATACCGGAAAGGTCAGCTGCACATCGGCCACACGCATCACCAGTGTGTCGAACCAGCCGCCCACATAACCGGCGATCAAGCCCAGCGGCACACCAATGGCCAGCGACAGCGCCACCGAGGCGCCGCCCACCAGCAGCGACATACGCAGGCCATACAAGATGGCCGAGAACACGTCGCGGCCCTGGTCGTCGCTGCCCAGTGGATAGGCCGCACCCGACAGCCCGGCCTGGCCGGGCCGCGTGAACGCGTCGAGTAATTCCAGTACCGCTGGGTTGAACGGGTCCTGCAGCGCAATCCACGGTGCGAACAGAGCGCCTAGCAGCAGCAGGGCGAGCACCAGCACGGCGGCTTGCACGGTGCGCGAGAGCGCGAACGAACGCAGGACGGCCGAGTCGGAGTGGCGCCATTTGCGTTTTGGAAGGTCGGCGGAAGCCGGAACGGATGTTGTCATGAGGAATCTGGTCTGCTATGCCATTGATAGCTGCCCGCGCTTACCAGGTAAGCGCAAGCAGCATTTTTTCTTAAGACCTGCGCAGTCGAGGGTCGACCAGCAGGTACACACCGTCGACCACAAAGTTGATCAGCACATACAACACGGCGATCAACAGCAGGTAGGCCGCAATCACCGGCACGTCCACCGCCTGTATCGACGAGATGAACAACAAGCCCACACCCGGCCACTGGAACACCGTCTCGGTGACGATGGCAAACGCAATCAGTGAGCCGAGTTGCAATCCGGTGATGGTGACCACAGGTATGAGGGTGTTGCGCAGCGCGTGGCGGTAGTGGATCCGCCGCTCGGGCAGGCCGCGTGCCCGCGCAAAACGCACGTAATCGGTGCGCAGGGCTTCGAGCATTTCGGCACGCACCAGGCGCATGATCAGCGTGAGCTTGAACAAGGCCAGCGTGCACACCGGCAGCACCAGCGAGGCCCAGCCCGAGGCGCTGAGAAACCCGGTGCGCCAGCCGCCCAGGGCCACGGTGTCGCCCCGGCCAAAAGAGGGCAGCCAACGCAGCTCGACCGCAAACAGGTAGATCAGCCCGATGCCGATCAGGAAGGTGGGCAGCGACACACCCACAAGCGACAGCGTCATCAATACACGGCTGGCCCAGCCTTCGCGCCGTATGGCGGTGTACACGCCGAGCGCCACACCACCGGCCACGGCCAGCAGGCCGGCCACCAGAGCCAGCTCCAGCGTGGCCGGCAGGCGTTCGGCAATCACCTCGACCACGGGGCGTTTGAGCCGGTACGAAATACCAAACTCGCCGTGCACCACGTTGCGCAGATAGCGCAGGTATTGCACCGGTACGGGTTGGTCGAAGCCCAGCTCGGTGATGACGGCCTGGCGGTCGGCCAGGGACGCGTCTTCACCCAGCAGGCTGATGGTGGGGTCGCCAATGTGGCGGAACACCATGAACGAGACAAACGAGACCGCCAGCAGGACCAGGATAGCCTGGCCCAGGCGGCGTAGGAGTAACAACAGCATGCGGGTCTACAAACTGGCGCGGCTCAGGGTGCGGCGACTTTGACGTTCTTGAAGAAGATGGCGTCTTCCGGATTCACCGGAATGTCGAACTTGCGTTTCATCGCGTAGTCCAGTACCTGGTGGTGCAACGGCAGGTAGAAGCCTTCCTTCTGCACGGTTTGCCAGATGTTGTGGATGGTTGCGTCGCGTTTCTTGGCGTCGGCCTCTGTGGCCAGCGAGGCGATTTGGGCATCGGTCTCGGCATTGCTGTAGCCAATGGCGTTGGCCGAGCCACGGCCGTCCTTGCCCCGGGTGTGCACCAGGTAATCAAAGATGTAGGCCGAATCAAACGTCGGCGCGGCCCAGCCGTAGAGATAGAAATCGGTGTCGGCCTGGTTGATGGCGGTGGCGTGTTGTGCAATCGGCCGCGCGGCCACGCTGGCCTTGACGCCAATACGTGCCAGCAAGCCCGATACGGCGGTACAGATGGCCTCATCGTTCACATAACGGTTGTTCGGGCAGTGCAGGGTGATGCCAAAGCCGTTGGGGTAACCGGCGTCGGCCAGCAGCTTCTTGGCCTGGGCGACATCGGGCTTGGGCCAGGTGTCGAAGGCTTTTTCGTAGCCGTGCACAAACTGCGGCGTGATGATGCCGGCGGGTACCGACAAACCACGCATCACTGCCGTGCGCAGCGCCTCGCGGTCCACGGCCAGCGCAAAGGCTTCACGCACACGTGCATCGGCCAGCGGGTTCTTTCCCTTGACGTCGCTGTACTTGAGCTCCTTGGCGCCCACGTTCAGGTCGAGGTAGATGGTGCGGTTCTCCAGGCCTTCGGTCACGCGAAGGGCGTTGTCAGCCTTGAGGCGGGCCACGTCTTGTGCGGGCACGTCCTGCACAAAGTCGACTTCGCCCGACAGCAAGGCGGCAATACGCGTGGCCGCCGACTTGATGGGCAGATAGACGATTTCCGTCACGTCCAGCGGTGCCTGGCCCTTGCCCCAGTAGCCGGGGAATACTTTGAACACCGTGCGGGTATCGGGCTCGCGCGACACCAACTGGTAGGGGCCGGTGCCGTTCTCGTTGCGCGTGGCAAAAATTTCATCCTTGCCGGACACATCTTGTGGTTGCTCCGACTGGTGCGCCTTGGCCCATGCCGCGTTGACGATGAACAGGTTGGTCAAGGTGTTGGGCAAGACCAGATTAGGCCCCGAGGTTTTGACCAATACGGTGAGCGCATCGACCTTGCGGGCTTCGACCACGGGCGACAGCAGGGTCTTCCAGGCCGAGGTGGCGGCCTTGGCGCGCTGGAAGCTGAAGACCACGTCGTCGGCGCTGAAGGCCGCGCCATCGTGGAACTTCACGCCGGGGCGCAGCTTGAACTCCCACACCGTGGGGTCGGCGGTGACCTTCCAACTGGTGGCCAAGCCGGGTTGCAACTTGCCGTCTGCGGTGCGCAGCACCAACGGCTCGTACACCTGGTGTAGCAGCGTGACGTTGGTGTTGAGGTTGACCGCGTGTGGGTCGAGTGTGGCCGGATCGGAGGAGCGGGCCCAGCGCACGGTTTCGGCGTGCAAGGCGCCGGCGGAAAACACGGTGGCGGCCACCAGGGCGGCGTTCAAAAGGGTGCGGATGAACATGGTTTTTCTAGAGAGCGAGAGGGGATAAACGCGGTGAAAGAGGGCTTACTGCGCGGCGGCTGAAGCGCTGGCTGGATTCACCACCTTGAAGTACTTGAAGTAGGGCGTGTTCGACGGGTTCACCGGAATGTCGAACTTGCGCGCCATGGCATAGGTCTGGATCTGGTCGTGCAGCGGCAGGTAGATCAGCTCTTTCCGTACCGTGGTCCAGATGGCCTTGACTGTGGCGTCACGCTTCTTGCTGTCGCCTTCAGAAGCGAGCGAAACGATTTGCCGGTCCACCTCGGCATCGCTGTAACGCGTGGCATTGGTGGCGCCGCGTGCGTTCTTGCCACGGGTGTGCACCAGGTAGTCGAAGATGTAGGCCGAGTCGTAAGTCGGCACGCCCCAGCCGTAGAGGTAGAAGTCCGTGTCCTGGTTGTTGACGGCGGCGGTCTGTATGGCTAGCGGGCGCGACACCACGGTGGTCTTCACACCAATGCGGCCCAGAAAACCCGAGACGGCCTGGCAGATGGCTTCGTCGTTGAGGTAGCGGTCGTTGGTGCAATGCAGGGTGATGCCAAAGCCATTCGGGTAACCGGCTTCGGCCAGCAGTTTCTTGGCCTGGGCCGCGTCGCTTTTGCCCACGGCACCAAAGGCCTTTTCGTAGCCGCGCACAAACGGTGGCGCGATGATGTTGGTCGGCACCGACAGGCCACGCATCACGGCGCTCTGGATGGCGTTGCGGTCAATCGCCAGCTGGAAGGCCTGGCGCACGCGGCGGTCGGCCAGCGGGTTTTTGTCCTTCACGTCGGAATAGGTCAGCGGTACGGCGCCCACGTTCAAGCCCAGGAAGATGGTGCGGTTCTCGGCCGCCTGGTTGACACGCAGCTTGGGGTCGGCGCGCAGGCGCGCAATGTCCTGTATCGGCAGGTCTTGCACAAAGTCGACTTCGCCAGACAACAGCGCGGCCACACGTGTGGCGGGCGACTTGATGGGCAGGTAGACCAGCTCGTCTATCTCCAGCGGGAACTGGCCACGGCCCCAGTAGCCAGGGAACAGCTTCAACACCGTGCGCGCGTCCTGTTCGCGTGACACCAGGGTGTAGGGCCCCGTGCCATTCACATTGCGCGTGGCGTAGGTTTCTTCCTTGGCGTTGGCGTTTTGTGGTTGCTCCACACCGTGGACCTTGGCCCAGGCGGCGCTGAGAATCTGGATGTTGATCAGGTTGTCGGGCAGCAGCGGGTTGGGGCCGCTGGTCTTGATCTGCACCGTGAATGGGTCGATCTTCACCACATCGGTGATGGACACCAGCAGCGAACGCATGTCCGACGTGGGTGCACGTGCGCGTTGCAGCGAGAACAACACATCGTCGGCGGTGAACAGGCTGCCATCGTGGAACTTCACACCCTTGCGCAGCTTGAATTCCCACACATTGGGGTCGTTGGTCAGTGCCCATGAGGTGGCCAGCGTGGGCACCAGCTTGCCATCGGCCGTGCGTATGATCAGCGGCTCGTACACCTGGTGCAGCAGGTTGTGGTTGGGGCCGTTGTTCAGCGCGTGTGGGTCGAGTGTTGAGGCATCGGTAGAGCGCGCCCAGCGCAGGGTTTCGGCTTGTACTGCCGGTGTGCACAGCAAGGCTGCGACCATGGCCGACAAAAGCGTCAGCGTGCGGAAAGGGGCGGAGCGTTGCAGATGGCGAATGTGGAGCATGTGTGGTCTGTGCGACGGTGGTGGATACAAGTGGAAAGAGAAGCGCAGCGGATAACGCTGCGCGAGAGGGCGGATTCTGGCGACCGCAGCCGCCATCACAAAGCATGAATTCGCCTAAGCAAATGCGCTTTGTGGTGGTGGTTTCCGGATAAACGTTCAGGCCTTCGGGAAGCGTTGCGCCAAAAGGGCGAACAACGCACGCAGGCCCTGTGCTTCGCCACCCTTGGGGCGGCCGGGGCGTTCCTCGAGATTCCAGGCGAACAGGTCCAGGTGCAACCACGGCACGTGTTTGGGCACAAAGTTCTCCAGGAACAAGGCCGCCGTGATGGCGCCGCCCAAGGGCGCGGTAGACGCGTTCAAGGTGTCTGCATGGTCTGACTTGAGCATGCTGCGGTAGGGCGCCCACAGGGGCAGGCGCCACAGCGGGTCAGCCTGTTGCTGTGCCTGGGCCAGCAGCTCGTGGGCCCAGCCGTCGTGGTTGCTGAAGAGTGCGGGCAGCTCCGGGCCCAGCGCCATGCGTGCTGCGCCCGTAAGCGTGGCCAGGTCTATGACCAGGGCCGGTGCATGGCTTGTGTCCTTCAAAGCATGGTGCAGCGCATCGGCCAGGATCAAGCGGCCTTCGGCATCGGTGTTTTCGATCTCCACCAGCAAACCGTTGCCGGCTTTCACGATGTCGCCAGGCCGCAAGGCGCCTGCACCCACGGCGTTCTCGACCGCTGGCACCACCAATGTCAACTGCACCGGCAGTTGGGCCGCGATCACCAAGCCGGCCAGGGCGATGGCGTGGGCTGCGCCACCCATGTCTTTCTTCATCCAGCGCATGCCGGTGGCGGGTTTGAGGTCGAGGCCGCCGGTGTCGAAACAAACACCTTTGCCGATCAACACCACGTGGGGGTGGCTAGCGTCGCCCCACCGCAGTTGCGCCACGCGCGGCGCATCAGCCGCGGCCTGGCCCACGGCGTGCACCAGTGCAAAACCGGCGTCGGGCAGGGCGTCGCCCACCCATTCGCGGTATTCGGCGTCATGGCGTTCGGCCAGTTGGCGCACGTTGGCGGCGAGTTGCGTGGGGCCCAACTGGTTGGCCGGCAGATTGACCAAACGCCGTACCTCGCCAATCGCCGTTGCCAGGGGTGTGATCAGCTCTTGTTCGGCCTGGCTGGCCTGTAGTTGTGCCGCGCCCACAGGGTGCGCAGTGTTTGTGCTGGTTTGTTTGCTGGATGGCAATGCACCCAAGGCCCAGCCCAGCAGCAACAGCGTGGTGTGCTCCGGCTCGGTGGCTTCTGCCAGCGTGTAGACGCCGGGTGGCAACACACGCGGCAGCGCGGCCAGTTGCCACAGCGGCTGCGCGGCATCCACACCGATCAACACACCAGCCACACTGTGGTCTTCGCCGGGCAGCAGCAAGCTGCGCCCTGGCGTAGCTTCAAAGCCCGCTGCCCGCACCCACTGGGCTTGGGCGGGCGGCAGCTTTTCCAGCAGCGATGGCAGGCTTGACGGCGTGACGCGGTAAAGCGGTATCGCCGTTTCAGTGGGGAGTGTGAAGAAGGGCGGTTGTGTCGCGGCGCTCAAGCTGCGGCCACCAGACGGATGCCCACATCGCCTTCGCGTTCCAACTGGGCGACCAGGCCCAGCTCCCAGTCGAGGTAGGCGCGGAAGCCGGCATCACGTGCGGCCAGGTCGGCATGGGCGTAGGGACTGTACCAGTGGTCGTCGTCGTCGGTGAGCACGCCGTCCGCACCAATGGCCGTGGGCAGGCCGGCGGCCACCCAGGCGTCGGTGCCGCCACTGATGGCTTTAACTGCGCGTCCTTCAGACGCCAGGTGTGCGGCCAGCTCTGCGGCAACGGTGCGGGCCAACACGCCGTCCGGCGAGGTGATCAACACGGTCTGTTCAGATGGCAGCGTGGCTAAAAACTCGCGCAGGCGGTCCGGCACCGCGAAGCGTGCACCCGCAATGTGGCGGCGTTCAAACGCGGCGCGGCGGTCTACATCAAACACCACGGCCTGCGCCTTGGCCAGCAGGTCAGCCGCCTGTGCGGGCGACACCAGGGAAGCGGGTGTGCGTGACTGCAGCACACGTACGGGCTCGGCGCCGGTGACCAGTGCGGACAAGGCCGGGGGCGAATAAACAAACACCTCGTGGCCACCCAACTGCGCCAGCCAGGCGCCGGTGGTCAAGGCGCGCACACCATCCCAGTCGGCCAGCACGATGCGTGCATGGCGTGTGGCGGCATACTCGTCTGTGGCCTGCACCAGTTGGCCGCCGGGGGCCCAGCGCCAGCCTTCAAGATGGCCGGCTTGGTATTCTTCAATGCTGCGCACGTCAAAGCGGTACAGGCTGCGCTCGCTGGCTTCAGCTTCGAAGCGGGCCAGGGTTTCTGCATCTATGCGTTGCACACCGGCGCGTTGCGCCACCGAGGCGGCGCGTTGACGTGCCGTGGCGGCTGTGGCGGCGCTGGGCTCGGGCAGCGGCGTTGTGCGGCCGTGGGCCAGACTGCGGCCGGCCAGAAGCCAGGCCATGGTGCCATCTTTCAGCGAGGCCACTTTATTGGGAATGCCCGCATCGATCAGGGTCTGCGCACCGACGATGCTGCGTGTGCGGCCAGCGCAGTTCACCACCACAAAGGTGTTAGCGTCGGGGGCGATTTCGCCAATCCGGTAGACCAGCTCGGCGCCCGGCAGGCTGTGCGCAAACGGCAGGCTGAAGGCGGCAAACTCTTCGGGTGTGCGGCTGTCGACCACCACGATGTTGTCGCCACGCTCTATGCGTTGTTGCAGTTCTTCGGTGTCTATCCACGGCGTGTGTTTTTCGTGTTCTATCACTTCTCCAAAGGCTTTGCTCGGCACATTGCTGCCGCTGAAGATTTCATAGCCGGCCGCAGCCCAGGCATCGGTGCCGCCCTCGAGCACCGAGACGTTGTGCCAGCCCAGGCGCACCAGCTTGGCGGCGGCCTGGTGGGCCAGGGACTCGTCGGCATCGACCAGCACGATGCGTGTGTTGCGGCGTGGCACCAGGCGGTCGATCAGCAATTCCAGGCGCCACAGCGGGGCCGAGGCGGCCAGCAAGATGTGGCGGTGGGTGAAAACGCCGGTCTCGCGCACATCCAGCACCGCGAGCTCTTCGGCGTCGGCTGCATCGCGGCCCTGCGCCAGCGTGGCCTTGAGGGCCCGGGCCGAGATCAGCGGATGGCGGATCAGCGCAGGCGGCGCAAAAGTGCGGTAGCTGCCGCCGGCCTTGCTTTCAAACACCACACGTTCCAGCAGGCGGTCTAGTGCCAGGCCGTAGAAATGCAGGTGCAGGCCAGCCTGGCCGTCTATCAATTCGATGGTGTGCACATCATCACCAGTGAGGGTGATGGCCTTGCCCGCGGCCACGTCCACCGTGTGGCTGAGTTGCAGGCGGTCGCGTGCAACATCTTCCGTGGTGTGGCGGCTGTAGACATCATTGCGCTCATTGCCACTGATGCCCGCAATGATGGCCCAGGTGGTGTGGTTGTGCGGCGGCTGCGCCTTGCCCGGCAAACCAGCCGAAACGTAGAGCGCGTATTCGCCGTTCAGATCTTCGGCCAGGCGGTAGACCCCGGCCGGGCGCTCGGCACTCACCGGGAAGTGCTCGGCTGGGAATAGCTCTTTCTGCAGACCCAGTTGCACCAGCGCCTCGGCCACCACTTTGAGTTGCTCTGGCGTGGCGCGCTGCGGCTCGGGCAGCAAGCGGCGAGCCGTTTGAATAAAGGCCGCAACGGCGGCGCTGCGGCGGCTGGCAAGGTCGCTGCCGCTGAAGTCTAGAGAGATGGCGGTTTGGGTCATGGTTGGGGCTTTTGTGAGAAACACGCGGGGTGTGCGAGATTGCTCAGCCTAAAGGGCCATGCATACACACACAACGACGCAAACCGACTATCGATAGAAGCAATCCTTAGTTCACGCGCCTGGGCCGCCTGCCTAGAGTCCAGCCATCTTTTGACTTTGCCCCGGGCGCAGCCTGCGACTCCCCCATGAACAAACGTTTTCTTTTGCGCGCCAGCGTCGCAGCCTCCTTGGCCGTTGCCGGTCTACACACAACATTGGCCCATGCCGCAGGCGAGGACCATCACTTCCCGAGCAAGCCGGTGCGCATCGTGGTGCCGGTGGCCGCTGGCGGCAGCGCCGACAAACTTACACGCACGCTGGCCGACAAACTGAGCCAGTTGTGGGGCCAGTCGGTGGTGGTGGAAAACATTGCCGGTGCCAGCGGCACCATTGGCGCGGCCAAGGTGGCCAAGGCCACACCCGATGGCTACACCCTGCTGCAGCAGGGCGAGGGTTTGACGCTCAACGCCATTCTGTTCCGTGAACTGCCTTACGACTCCAAGGCCTTTGCGCCAGTGATCAAGGCCGTGGTGAACCCGCAAATCCTGGTGGTCAACCCGGCCACCGGCATCACCAGTTTTGCCGACTATCTGGCGCGCGCCAAGGCCAAGCCCGAGAGCATCAGCCTGGGCTTGCCCGGCAACGGTGGCATTGCCCACGTGGCGCATGAAATCATTGCGCAGGAAACCGGCGCCAAGGTCAACTACATTCCCTACCCCGGTGGTGGTCCGGCCACGCTGGACGTGCTGGGTGGCCATACCGACGCCACCCTCATCACCCTGGCGGCAGTGACGGAATACGTGCGTTCCGGCAAGCTGCGTGCACTGGCCGTGACCACGCCTTACCGCTCGCCTGCCTTGCCCGATGTGCCCACCATGGCCGAGGCTGGCTTGCCTGGTTTTTCAGTGGAGAGTTGGCAGGGCTACTTTGCGCCGGCCGGCACGCCTGCGGCGATTGTGGAAAAGATCAACCGCGACATCCAGACCGTGCTGAAGGCACCAGATGTGCATGCCAAGCTGGAAGACATGGGCTTCAAGGTCGCGGGTGGCAAGCCTGCGGATCTGGCCGCCAGCTTGCGCACCGAGCAGCCCAAATACGCACTGGCGATCAAGACCGCTGGTATTTCGCTGCGCTGACGATTGAGGGTCAAGTGGGCCTGCGAAGGCCCACAAGCACGTACAGACTTACGTGCACAGCTTCTTTGTTCGGTTTACAGTTGCTGTAAGCCCATTCAAAGAGGTTTCCAATGCTTGACACCCCATTGGCTTCATCGCTTGAATCTTCACGCTTGGCCCGGCTGCGCGACCTGGTGGTCCTGGACAGCGAGCCCGAGCCGCTGTTTGACGAATTCGCCCGGCTGGCTTCATCGATTTGCGGCGCACCCATTGCCTTGCTCAGTCTGATTGACGAAGAACGGCAATGGTTCAAGGCCAATGTCGGGCTGCCGGGTGTTAATGAAACCCCTAGAGACGTGGCTTTTTGCGCCCACGCCATCCAGAGCGACGCCTTGTTCTACGTGCCCGATGCCACGTTGGACGGCCGGTTTGCAGAAAACCCGCTGGTCACCGGTGCACCCGACATCCGCTTTTATGCTGGGGCACCCCTGGCCCTGGCCAGCGGGGAACGCGTCGGCACCCTGTGTGTCATCGACCGTACACCACGGCAGTTGACGACGCAGCAGCGGGAGATGCTGAGCACCCTGGCGAAGATGACGACCCAGGCGCTGGAGATGCGCCGCGACCTGATACACAAGACGCTGTCGATACGCTCGGAATATGAGAAAGCCCTGTCGCGCAGTGAAGAGCGGCATCGCACGCTGATCGAGCACCAGTCGGAACTGGTTTCGCTGGCCCGCAGAAATGGCGATCTGGTGTACGTCAACCCGGCTTACGCGCGCCAGTTTCAGTTTGCCGCAAACGATGTGGCGGGGCGCAATCTCTTCGATGAAGTGGATGCAGCATCGCAGGAGAATGTCAGGAACCTGATCAGCGAAGTGTTCGCCACCGGTGAACGCCGCACCAGCGAGAACGGCATGCGTGGCCCGGACGGCCGGGTGCGTTGGGTGGCCTGGACCAACAGCCTGCAGCACACACCCGACGGGGAAATTCTGTTGCATTCGGTGGGGCGCGACTTCACCGACCGCAAACGTGTGGAAGACGCGCTACGTGCGAGCCAGGACTTGCTGCATAGAACCGGCCGTGTGGCCGGCGTGGGAGGCTGGGAGGTGAACCTGGCCACCGAGCAGGTGATCTGGTCAGAGCAGACCCGCCGCATCCATGAAGTGGCAGAGGACTTCGAGCCGAGCATGGCGAGTGCTATAGCGTTTTACGCGCCGGATGCACAGGCGAACATGCACGAGGCGGTGGAGCGCGGCATCCGGGACGGCGCGCCCTGGGACCTGGAGTTGCCGCTGATCACCGCACGTGGTCGGCAAATCTGGGTGCGTGCCGTTGGCGAAGCAGAGTATGAGGATGGAAAGCCCACCCGGCTGTTTGGCGCTTTTCAAGACATCACCGAGCGTAAGCACCTGGAGCGCAAGTTGACCGAGAGTGAGCGCTTTGTGCACCACGTGACCGATGGTTTGCCCATTCGTATTGCCTACGTCGATGCGCAGCGGCGTTTTCAGTTCGTCAACAAGGCCCACTGCCAACGCCTGGGGGCGACGCGTGACGAGATCATAGGACGCACGCGCAATGAGCTGAGGAAAACCTCGACGGACGGCGTGATAGAGCCGCGCCTCACGGCGGCGTTGGCAGGTGAATTTCAACAGTTTGAATACGACGACATGGTCGACGGCCAATTGCGCCGCATAGAAAGCCGCATGGTGCCCGACGTGGCTGAGAACGGCACGGTGCGCGGCTTCTACTCCACCGGAATTGACATCACCGAGCGCAAGGCCGGCGAGCGCGCCTTGCATGAATTGATTGCGATTTTTGACACCACACCCGACTTCGTGGTGCAGTCGAGCTATCAGGGGGAGCTGACTTACATGAACCCGGCTGCGCGCCGTGTGGTGGGTTTGTCCTGCGATGCGCGGCTGGCCGGGCGCAGTTTTTCAGAATTCAACACCGCTGCCACGAACCGCCTGTTCATGGAGACCATTCGCCCGGCCGTGAAGCAGCACGGTAGCTGGATTGGCGACACCACCATACTCGCCGAGGGCGGGCGTGAACTACCGGTAAGCCACATGGTGATTGCGCACAAGGACCAGGATGGACGCATCGACCGCTACTCTGCGGTCATACGCGACATTTCTTCCGAGATGGAAGCCAGAAGACTGCTGCAACGGCAAACCGCCACCCTGAAATCGGTCACCGAAGCCATTCCGGCGATTGTGGGTGTGGTGGGCGCTGACCGGCGCTACCGCTTCGTGAATGGCGGCTTCGAGCGCTGGATAGGCACCTCCAGGGACATGATTGTGGGCCGTACCATGGTCGAGGTGGCGGGGCGAGTGGAGTACGAACGCAGCCGCGAGTGGATTGAGCGCGTGATGGCTGGCGAGACGGTGAACTTTGAAAAGGTTTACCCGGGGCGCAGCACGCAGTCGCACCTGGCCATCAGCTTTGTCCCGCTGTGGCATGAGGATGGCACGGTAGACGGTTTTGTGCAGATTGGCCAAGACATCACCCAGCACAAAACCGAGGAAGAGCGCCTGCTGCAGCTGAGCCAGAAAGACGTGTTGACCGGCCTGCTGAACCGTGCCGGCTTTGAGAGCTACATGGCGCACCAGACACGGCCCGGCAGCCACAACGCGCTTGCCTTGCTGTACATCGATCTGGACCACTTCAAGCCGGTGAACGACCAGCATGGCCACCCCGTGGGTGACCAGGTGTTGCAGATCTTTGCCAAGCGCCTGAGTGCGCTGGTGCGGCCTAGTGATGCGGTGGCCAGATTGGGTGGCGACGAGTTCGCCATCGTCTTGGCGGGGGTGCGCGAGGAGGCCAACGCCGGTGCCGTGGCCGACAAGGTGGTGGCGGCCGCCCACATGCCTTTTGAGATTGGCGCCTTGCGCCTGTTGCTCGGGGCGAGTGTGGGTGTGGCCTTCAGCGCCAACGCGGCGGGCAGTCTTGCCGACCTGGTGGCGCGCGCAGATGCCATGCTTTACCGTGCCAAGCAGGCCGGGCGTGGGCGCCGTGCCGGAGGTTGAGAGCGGCGCTTGAGGTTGATTTTCCAGATCTTCAGATGTTTTGCTCATAAACAAGCAACAAATCATTCGTTCCTTGTCTGACGAGCTGCTTCTACATTCGGCTCATGCAGGGCGCCTGTCGCTGCGCCACATCGTAAGAAGACACACGAATGACCACCGCCGTAGAGAACGCGACCCCCGCGCCCCCATCGCAAGCTTTCGAGATTCGCCCATTCAATGCCCCGGTGGGGGCGGAAGTCCTCGGGCTCGACATCGCCAAACCGATCAACAACGCCGACTTTGCGCGCATCCACCGTGCGCACCTCGATCACCATGTGCTGGTGTTCCGCGACCAGGACGTTTCGCCCGCCGCACAGATTGATTTCAGCCGCCGCTTTGGCCCGCTGGAAATCCATGTGTTGCACCAGTTTCACCTGGCAGGCCATCCCGAAATCTTGATCGTCTCGAACATCAAAGAGAACAACGAACCGATTGGTCTGGGCGACGCGGGTGTGTATTGGCACTCCGACATCTCCTACAAACACCAGCCCAGCCTGGGCTCGCTGCTGCATGCGCAAGAGCTGCCCAGCGAGGGTGGCGACACACTGTTTGCCGACCAGCATCTGGCCTGGGAGGCGCTGAGCCCCGCGTTGCAGCAACGCATCTTGCCGCTCAAGGCCGAGCACAGCTACCTGGCCAAATACGAGGAACTGCGCGCCAAGAACCCGTGGCGGCCCAAGCTGTCGCAAGCGCAGATCGACAAGGTGGCGCCTGCGGTGCAGCCGGTGGTGCGCACACATCCGGAAACCGGCCGCAAGGCGCTGTTTGTCAGCGAACACTTCACCACGCGCATCGTCGGCCTGCCCAAGGAAGAGGGCGATGCCTTGCTGGCCGAACTGTTTGCGCACAGCGTCAAGCCCGAGTTCATTTACCGCCACCGGTGGAAGCCGCACGACCTGGTGTTCTGGGACAACCGCTCGCTGATGCACCTGGCGGCTGGCACGCCGGACCACCTGCGTCGCAAACTCTTTCGTACCACCATTCAGGGCGATACGCCATTTTGAAAACCGTTTTTAAAACCTCCGAGAAAGCACACTTCCATGTCTCCATTCAAGCGTAAAGCCACAGCCCTCGTGGCCGGCCTGGGTTTGGCTCTGGCCAGCCTGGCCGCCCAAGCCGAAGGCCAGATCCGCATCGCGCAGCAGTTCGGCATCGTTTACCTGCTGTTGAACGTGGCCCAAGAGCAAAAGCTGATTGAAAAACACGCCAAGGCCGCAGGTGTGGAGGCCAAGGTCGAATGGGTGCAACTGTCGGGTGGCTCGGCCGTGAACGACGCACTGCTGTCGGGCAACATCGAGATCGCCGGTGCCGGTGTTGGGCCACTGCTGACCATCTGGGACCGTACCAAGGGCCGGCAAGACGTGAAGGGTGTGGCCTCCTTGGGCAACTTTCCTTACTACTTGGTCAGCAACAATCCCAGCGTCAAAAGCATTGCCGATTTGACCGACAAAGACCGCATCGCGCTGCCAGCGGTGGGCGTGTCGGTGCAGTCGCGTGTGCTGCAGTTTGCGTCCGCCAAGCTGTGGGGTGACAAGGAGTTCAACAAGCTCGACAAGATCAGCGTGGCCCTGCCACACCCGGATGCCGCAGCGGCCATCATCAAGGGCGGCACCGAGATCACGGCGCACTTTGGCAACCCGCCGTTCCAGGAACAAGAGCTTGCGGGCAACCCGCAGGCGCGCATCATCCTGAACTCTTATGACGTGTTGGGCGGCCCGTCTTCGGCCACCGTGTTGTATGCCACCGACAAGTGGCGCACCGAGAACCCCAAGACCTACAAAGCCTTTGTCGATGCCTTGAACGAAGCGGCGCAGTTTGTTGCGGCCAACCCTGAGAAGGCAGCCGACATCTATCTGAAGGTGAGCAACGCCAAGACTGATCGCGATCTGCTGCTGAAGATCATCAAGAACCCCGAAGTGCAGTTCAAGACCTCGCCGCAGAATACCTACGCCTTGGCCGAGTTCATGCACCGTGTGGGCGCCATCAAGAACAAACCAGCTTCGGCGAAAGACTATTTCTTCGCCGACGCACACAACGCGGGTGGCAACTGAGCATGGCTTTGGCGGTGCCCGATGTGGCCTTGCGGCAAGGCTTTGCCAGCGATGCGCGGCCCGCGCCCGAGCGTGTATCGGCCGTGAATACTGGCGTGGCGGCACCGGTGGCATCCCAGGCGCTGCTGGAGGTGGCTGGTGTGTCGCTGGAGTACCGCACCGCCGAGCGTGTGGTGCGTGCCACCCACCAGGTCAGTTTTGATCTGTACGCGGCCGATCGTTTTGTGCTGCTGGGCCCATCGGGCTGCGGCAAATCCACACTGCTGAAGGCCGTGGGCGGATTCATTGCGCCGGTGGAGGGTGAGATCCGTCTCGCTGGCCAGCGTGTCAGCGCGCCGGGGCCAGACCGCATTGTGGTGTTCCAGGAGTTTGACCAGTTGCCGCCCTGGAAAACGGTGCTGCAGAACGTGATGTTTCCGCTGCTGGCATCCAACACACTGGGGCGCAAGGAGGCCGCAGAACGCGCGCGGCATTACCTGGCGAAAGTGGGCCTGGAAAAATTTGCCAACGTGCACCCGCACCAGTTGTCGGGCGGCATGAAACAACGCGTGGCGATTGCGCGTGCGCTGGCGATGCAGCCGCGTATTCTGCTGATGGACGAACCCTTTGCCGCGCTAGACGCGCTCACCCGCCGCAAGATGCAGCAAGAGTTGCTGGAGTTGTGGGAGGAGGTGCGTTTCACGCTGCTGTTCGTCACCCATTCGATTGAAGAAGCGCTGGTGGTGGGCAACCGCATTGCCTTGTTGTCGCCGCACCCCGGGCGTATGCGCGCCGAGATCAACAGCCACGATTTTCACCTCGGCAGCCTGGGCGGTGCCGAGTTTCAGGCCACCGCGCAGCGTATCCATCATTTGTTGTTTGAAGAAGAGGCGCTGTCGCCATGAGCCGAGTGCTGCAACCATCGACGCCCGTGACACCTCCGGTGCGTGCGGAATACGAACGCCGCCTCGAAGCCTTCACTGCCGTGCCTGTGGAGCGCGCCCTGCCTCTGGCCACTCGCTTGTGGGCGCAAGACTGGCTGCGCAAAGGGCTGATTCTGGCGGTGTTGGCGCTGTTGTGGGAACTGGCTGCACGCTGGCAAAACAACGACCTGCTGCTGCCCACGTTCTCCGCCACCATGCTGGCCTTGGTCGAAGGCCTGGCCTCGGGCGAGTTGGTCGACAAGGTGTTGATCTCGGTCGGGGTGTTGCTGCAGGGTTATGTGGCGGGTGTGCTGCTGGCGTTTGCCTTGACCACGCTGGCGGTATCCAGCCAACTGGGGCGCGATCTGCTGGCCACGCTCACCGCGATGTTCAATCCACTGCCCGCGATTGCGCTGTTGCCATTGGCCCTGCTGTGGTTTGGCCTGGGCCGCGGCAGCCTGGTGTTTGTGTTGATTCACTCGGTGTTGTGGCCGCTGGCTTTGAACACCTACGCAGGCTTCCAGGGTGTGCCCGAAACCCTGCGCATGGCGGGGCGCAACTATGGTTTGCGCGGCATTCCCTACGTGGTGCAAATCCTGGTGCCAGCCGCGCTGCCGGCGATTTTGTCGGGCCTGAAAATCGGCTGGGCTTTTGCCTGGCGCACCCTGATTGCGGCCGAGCTGGTGTTTGGCGCCGCCTCGGGCAAGGGTGGTTTGGGCTGGTACATTTTCCAGAACCGCAACGAGCTCTACACCGACCGTGTATTCGCCGGCTTGGTGATGGTGGTGTTGATCGGCCTGTTGGTCGAAAGCCTGGGCTTTGCCACACTGGAGCGGCTTACCGTACGCAAGTGGGGGCAGCAACGCTGATGCGCTTGCTCTGCACCTGCTGATTTCATTTCCACCAAATCTCCAAGCATCCAACACATTGCATGACCCAGCAAAAAATCCCGCACTTTGACGCCATCGTCATAGGCCTGGGCGCCATGGGCGCGGCCACCTTGTACCAACTGGCCAAACGTGGCGCGCGTGTGCTGGGGCTGGACCAGTTTTCGCCACCGCACACACTGGGCTCGTCCCATGGCCAAACCCGCATTACCCGGTTGGCGGTGGGTGAGGGCGATGCCTATGTGCCGCTGGTGCAGCGCGCACACGAGATCTGGGCCGAGCTCGAGGCCGCCACCGGCCAATCGATCTACACCCGCACCCACGGCCTGGTGTTGGGCCCGCGTGATGCACCCGCCGTGCGTGCCGACAAGAGTGGCGATTTTGTGCGCAACACCATAGACATCGCGCAGCGCAACAACATCGTGCATGAGGTGCTTGACACAGCCGACCTGCGCCGCCGTTACCCGCAGTTCAAGTTACGCGGCGACGAGTTCGCCTATTGGGAGCGCGATGCCGGTTTTGTGCGCCCCGAAGTGGCGATAGGCGCGCAGTTGCAGCAGGCCCAGGTCTTGGGTGCCACAGCGCACCTGCAGGAAACCGTGACCGATTTGGTCCAGGACGGCGATAGCGTATTGGTGAGCACCTCGCGCGGCACCTACCGCGCCGAGCAGGTGGTGTTAACGGCCGGCCCGTGGCTGCAGCAGTTGCTGCGCGACAGCATAGACAAACCTGCGCTGGCGCAAAGCTTCAACGTCTACCGTCAGGTGATGTACTGGTTTGATGTGGGCGCGGCCACGCCGTCGTTCGCACCAGAGAACTTCCCGGTTTTCATCTGGACGCTGGGCGACGAAGCCGGCAGCAGCTTTTATGGCTTTCCGGCCGCCGGGCCGGGCACACCGGCGCTCAAGGTAGCCACGGCCCAATACCAGACCAGCACCACGCCGGCCACCATAGACCGGGTGGTTTCGCCCGACGAGATCGATGCGGCCCTGGCCCGTTTGGTCAGCCCGCATTTCAATGTGTCGCAAGCCCGTTGTACCGAGGCACACGCCTGCCTCTACACGGTGACGCCCGACCACGGCTTTGTGATCGACCGGCTGGCCGGTTGGCAAGGCGTGCACCTGGCCTCGCCTTGCTCGGGCCACGGCTTTAAACATTCGGCTGCAATCGGTGAAGTGCTGGCTCGGCGGGTGCTGGGTTTGCCGGATGCGATCGATCTGTCGGCCTTTGCTGAGCACCGGCTGGCCTAAGCTGTACTCAGCCTGGCTGCCCCGCCAGACGTTGTGCCGCGCCCCGCACCGTGTGCTCCAAGCCCAGGCACAGCAGCCAGTAGATGGCGCCAATCAGCATGAAGATTTCCGCCGGGTAGACCATGGTGCGCGCGTTCACCTGCGCGGCCACAAACGACAGCTCGTTCACGCCCACGATGTAGGCCAGCGAACTGTCCTTGATCAGGGTGACCCATTGGTTGACGAAAGACGGCGCCATGATGCGCAGCGCTTGCGGCAGCACCACGTGGCGCAGTGTCTCGGTGTGTGTGAGCCCGAGCGACAGACCGGCCGCCCACTGCCCCTGGCCTATGCCCGAGATGCCGGCGTGCACCGCATGCGCCATATAGGCGCCGCCGACCAGCGACAGCGCGCACATCACCGACAACACGCCCGGCACACTGATGCCCAGCGCATACGGCAGCAGAAAATAGGTCCAGAAAATCAACATCAGCACCGGTATGGCGCGAAAGAAGCCCAGTACCAGCATCAGCAGTGTTTTCACTCGGCCTTGCAGCAGGGCCAGGCCTATGCCGCCTGCCAGGCCAAGCAGCGCCGAAGCCAAGGCCGAAGCCACGCTTAGCAGCACCGTGAGCGCCGCACCGCCTAGCGGGCCTTGCGGGTAGGCGCCCCACAAAAGATAGGGCAGGCTGTCCAGCAAGACGGCCAACACACTTTCGCTGCTGTTCATGGTGCGTGTGGCAGCGGCGCTGGGTTCACCCGCTGAGGGGCCTGCCCGGCGCTTTCCGCAACTGGTGTGCTGGTTGAAGCTTTTGCCAGGCGCGCCCGGCCAGCGAGCCAGGCCGACAAGACTTCCATGGCCGCGATGGTGGCCACATACAACAGCGTGGCGATGCCAAAGGCCTGGAAGGTCTTGAAGGTGTCGGCCTCGACCTGGCGCGAGGTGTAAGACAGTTCGACCAAACCTACGGCCATGGTCAGCGAGGTGTTCTTGACGATGTTCATGTATTGGCCCATCAGTGGCGACAGCGTGATACGCAGCGCCTGCGGCAGCACCACAAAGCGCATCACCTGCCAGCGCGTCATGCCCAAGGCACTGGCGGCGTGGCTTTGGGCCTGTGCCACACCGCGAATGCCCGAACGTATTTCTTCGCCTACGTAAGCCGTGGCGTAGAGCACCAGGCCGAGGATGGCGGTGCTGAACTCGAAGGACGGCCAACGCAAGCTGACCAGCCCGCCGAATAGCGGCCAGACGTGGCTGGTGTAGAGCCACTCACGCGCGACCTCGGGCAGCAGGCTAGGCGCGCCGAAGTACCAGAAGAACAGTTGCACCAGAAGCGGCGTGTTGCGAAACAAAGAGATATAGGCCTTGGCGCCGCAGCGCAACGGCCTGCTGGGGCTGCTGCGCAGCACCGCAAACAGCAGACCCAGCACGGTCGACGCGGCGATCACCAGCACCGCGGCCCAGAGCGTGACCAGCCAGCCGTCGAACAGCCAGCCCAGGTATTTGTGCGCGAGTAGCTGCTCGCGCCAGGCAGCAAAACCGTCAAGCCAACTCATGCGGGGGGCAGCAAGGCATACGTTGGCTCGAACCTAACTTTAGTTAGCGGCAACTTTGGGGTCGCCAATTTTCAGCAGGCGCGGCAGCGGCGCCTTGCTGGCAGGGCCGAACCAGCTGTCGTAAATGGCCACGGCGCGGCCATTGCGCTCAATTTCACCCAGCCAGGTGTTCAGCGCGCCCAGCAGGCGGGCTTCGCCCTTGGGCACGGCTGCACCCAGATATTCCTTGGACACGGTGATGGGCGGAATTTCGTACTTTTCCTTGTCAGGCAGCGTGCCCCACTGGGCGGTGAGCTTCACACCGTCGTTGGTGATGGCCTGCACGTTGCCGTTGCGCAGCGCGGCCAGCGCAAATGGCGAGTCGTCGTACAGCACCACCTTTACGTCGGGGTAGTTGTTTCGCAAGTTGCTTTCCATGGTTGTACCTTTTTCAGTGCCTATGCGCAGGTCCTTGATTTGCGAGGCATCTTTCAAAAGCCCCTTGCGCGCCAGAAACTGCTGGCCCACCAGGAAGTAGGGCGTGCTGAAGTCAACCACCTTGGCGCGCTCGTCGGTGATGGTGAAGCTGGCGAACACCACGTCTACCTTGCCCGAGGTGAGCAGCGGAATGCGGTTGGCCGGGTTGGTGGGGGTGATTTCCAGTTTCACACCCAGACTTTTGGCGAACTCTGTGGCCAGATCGATGTCGTGGCCGACTTGTTTTTTGCTGGTGGCATCGATGTAGCCAAACGGCGGGTTCCCGTCAAACGCCGCAACACGCAGCACACCCGCGTTTTTGATGTCGTCCAATCGGTCTGCCCAAGCAGCTTGACCCAGTGACAGGCTGGCAATGATGGCCAGGCTGGCAACCCCAAAGGGGCGGGCAAAAGTATTTCTTGTTTTCATTGAAGTCCTCGCGACGTTGGTGAAGGCGGCGACTTTAGTGGTGGCGACGGCCCGCACCAAGGAAGCGAATCGTCTTTGCTTATGCGTTTGCTGATGGCGCATATTCCGCATATCAACATGCGTTAAAGCGCCTTGGCGAAAGGTCGCGGCCATGCCTAAGCTTCAGGCTTTGATGTTTGCAGCGCAGTGCTTCTGCTGTGCTGCGTCTCCCTCACACCGAACACCTGATATGACGCAAAAACTCGCCTCCAAGACGCATGCATTGCTGAGCCGCCGCCATCTGATCCAAGCCACTGCAGGTGCTGCAGCAACGCTGGCCTGGGGAACCGTGTTGGCGCAAACCGCGTCCAAAACCATACGCATCGGCTACCAGAAATTCAACACCCTCAACATCCTCAAAGGCACAGGCAACCTGGAGAAGGCACTGGCCGAAAAAGACATCAAGGTCGAGTGGAACGAGTTTCTCGGCGGCAGCCAGTTGGCGGAAGCCCTGGCGGCCAACGCCATCGATTTTGGCCACGCCTCGGATGGCATTGGCGTCTTTCAACAGGCCAGCGGCAAGGGCCTGGTCTATCTGGCGGCGGAGAGCCCTTATCCCGGCGGTGTGGGCTTTTTGGTGCCCAAGGACTCGAGCATCAAAACCGTGCGCGACCTGAAGGGAAAACGCGTGGTGACGGGGCGCGGCTACAACACACAATACGTGCTGATCAAGGCCTTGCAAAGTGTCGGGCTGACATACGAAGACATCGAGCCAGTCTACATTCTGACCGCCTCGGACACTGTGGCGGCCTACCAATCCGGCAGTGTGGCCGCCATAGGCTTGTGGGATCCGTTCCTGGCCGGTGCGCAGATTGCCACTGATTCACGCTTGTTGTTTGACGGCACAGGATTAAGCGGCAACCGCACCTATCACTTTGCGCAGCCGGGTTACGCGCGTGCCAATCAAGACACGCTGAAGACCGTCTTCGCTGAGTTGAAAAAGGCCAATCAATGGGCCCAGGACAACCCAAAGGAAGTCGTGGCCCTGTTATCGCCTCAGTTGAAGGTTGAGCCCAAGGTGCTGGCCTTGGCCACCGAGCGCCGCCAGTACGGCGTGGTCTCACCCACCGCCGATATCGCCGCAGAGCAGCAAGGCCTGGCCGATGTGTTTGCGCAGCTCAAGCTGATCCCCAAGCCTATCCAAGTCAAAGACGCATTCCTCAATCTCAACCTGCTCTGATCGGACGCACAATGCGCTGGCCGCCAGGCGCCTGAAAACCAGCCACAAATACCTTGTTGTTTGGCGCTGTTTGGCCCGGGCAGGGAGGGCTTTGCGCCTAAGGGGCGCAATTGGCCAAAAACCGATGTTCGGGCGCGGCCCCCATGGTGTGAGTGCAGACTATGTGGGCCCAGTCTTGAATCAACAGTTTTGAGTGTGGCAGCTGTGCACCTGGATCTGGGGCAATTCAGGCGCAATGCATACTGAGCATCAGCTTAGTTCTCGTCACGTTCATGAGCTTCTGTCATGGCCCTCACGCCAATGGCCGAGGCCAGCGCCAAGACCAAGATCCCGCATAGGCCGATACCGATGGCAAGTGCACGACCGATGAGTGTCTTGGGGGCGTAATCGCCGTAGCCTATCGTCAAGCCCGTGACAAAAGAAAAGTAGACCGACTCCGGCAAGGACCAGCCCTCGGCCAAGCCCGTGGCCACGCCGAGTGCAACGATCAGCGCGAGAAGGGCCGACAGAATGGGCCAAACCACGCTCAAACCTTTGACGAGTCCGGCCACGAAGCTTCGTCGTAAAACGCGTTGATCCATATGCGCTTGATCCGTATGTGTTCGTTGGGTCTAGGCCGGGGTCCGGACGGCTGACAACATCAAATGTTGCTTGCAAACCGCGCCAATTGGAGGATGGGATTGCTTGTAAGCGATTTATACAGCAACATCAGACCCCATCGAAGCGACTGAGCCAATTCAGCAGCACCGGCCTGTCGCTAGGAACACCGAGCTTCTCAGAACGAGCTCACGCACTGGTCAATATGAAGTCGGCTCTAACCCCTAAAACTCAGGAGCTTAGAAGATGAATACGCCCCGTGACATCGACATCAGTCTGGAAAAGCGCAGGTCGAGCCGGCTCATGGATGTTCTTATCCGAGCCGGGCTGGTTTTCACATTGACTGCACTCTGTTATCGCATCTTTGCGCCTTTCATCTCCTTGATGACCTGGGCATTGATCTTGGCCGTGACACTTTTTCCAGCTCACCAAAAGCTCGCCCGGCGGCTGGGTGGCAAACAAGGGCTGGCCGCCACTATTCTTGTGCTCGGAGGCACAGTGCTGATCGTTGCCCCCATGGCCTTGCTGTTGACGTCCATGGGCGCTTCGGTTCACGGCCTCGTGGACCATGTACAAGGCGGCACGTTTCAAATACCTGCGCCCCCCGCGGAGCTGGCCACATGGCCCATCGTAGGTCAGAAGGCTCATGCCTTTTGGACAATGGCCCATACCGATCTTCCCGTCATACTGCAAAAGCTTCAGCCGCAATTGCAGAGTCTTGCGGTGCAGGCCCTGGAAATGGTCGCCGGTCTGGCGGGCACGGTGCTGCTTTTTCTAGCGGCTTTCATCGTGGCGGGCATCGTCATGGCTTTTGGACACTCCGGCAGCGCCAGCACCAAAACCATCTTCGGACGTATTGTGGGCGACCAAAGAGGGGCCGAGTTTGCGAATTTGACGACCGCAACGATTCGAGCCGTGGCCATGGGTGTGCTTGGCGTTGCCTTTATTCAGGCCATCGCGATAGGCATCGTCATGATGCTTGCGGCAATACCTTTCGCAGGCTTGCTGGCCATGGTTTTGCTTGTACTGGGGGTAGCCCAGATTCCTGCCTTGGTGATCACCTTGCCCGCCATCGCTTATCTATGGATAGGTGGCAGCCATGAAACCGTTGGCGCTGTCGTCTACTCAATTTTGCTGTTTCTCGCGGGCATGCTGGACAACGTGTTGAAGCCCTTGTTGCTGGGAAGAGGGGTGGATGCCCCCATGCCCATCATCCTGATTGGCGCCCTGGGGGGACTGGCGAGCGCCGGCATTCTAGGCATGTTTATTGGAGCCACACTGCTGGCCTTGGGTTATCAGACCTTTATGTGGTGGGTGGCGAACGACCCCTACGAAACGCCAACCGAGAAAGTAGCGCCTGCTTTGGGTTTGGTGGAGTAGCGCTGGCTTGCATTGAGTCCGTCAAACAACAATCACACGTCCACAGTGAAGCAATCTGCTCACACAGAAGCAACTGACCAAGATGACTACTCCTGAAATATCCCGCGAGCCAGTACTCAGTCCCATAGACCGGATCTCTGAACTTCTCTTCGGCCTTTTGATGGCGCTCAGTTTTGTTGGCGCGATTTCTGTCGCCGATTCAGGCCGCGCGGAGATCCAGGAGATGTTTATTGCGGCCCTAGGTTGCAACCTGGCCTGGGGTTTGGTCGATGCCGTCATGTACCTTGTGCGTACCATTGTCGATAGAGGCAGAACCTTGAGCTTGGTCCATTCCGTGCGTGCAGCCGCAACCCCCAAAATGGGTTGTGAACTGCTGGAACGCTCTTTGTCGCGTGGCGCTACTGGCCTGATACATGAGGCAGAGCTTGAAGCTATTCGCAAACGTGTTGTCGAGCGGCAGGATGTGCCGGCACGGCCCAAACTGATGTGGGGTGATTTACGTGCGGCTGGAGGAATTTTTCTTCTGGTGGTGATTGCCACTTTTCCAGTGGTACTTCCGTTTGCACTGATGCAGGATGTCGCAACGGCCAAGAGCCTTTCACGGCTGATCGCTTTGATCATGCTTTTTTTGGGTGGCATGGCCTTTGGCCGTTATGCCGGATATGGCGGGTGGAAGGCGGGGCTGATCATGACTGCGCTCGGAACCCTTCTTGTCGTCGCCATCAATGTGCTCGGCGGATGAAAAGCGCACAAGTGATCTGCCTGGTTCTGGCCTCCATGGCGGCGGGAGAGGTGCTGGCCAGCGGGGATGACGGGGCTGCAACCCCAGCTTCTGGCGACCAGGCCGCAAGCTGGGGGTTCGGTGCGACCCTCTATCCCACCATTGTCCGTGGTGGCGGAAATTACACCTCGGCCATTGCCGTCGCCGACAGGGGGGCCTTGCACCTTGAGGCGCGACACAACTACGAATCCATTGGGACAAGTTCCGCGTTCATAGGCTGGACCTTCTCCGGAGGGAGCACGGTGAGCTGGCAGATCACACCACTTCTAGGCGGGGCATGGGGCACGACAAATGCTTTCTTGCCGGGCCTGGAGGCGTCACTGAGTTGGAAGCGGCTCGATGTGTATATAGAGTCGGAGTATGTCAGTGACCGCCGAAACCACAGCGACAGCTACATCTATACATGGAGCGAACTCGGGTTTCAGCCGGTCGACTGGCTGCGTGTTGGACTGGCCGCGCAAAGGACAAGGAAATATGAGGACACGCCGACCACGCAGCGTGGGCCTTTTGCCCAATTCATGTTTGGGCGCGTGACCTTGGGCGGATTCTGGTTCAGTCCAGGATCGAAGAATCAAGTCGTCGTGACTTCTATAGGAATTACTTTCTGAGCGCAGCCCACAACAGCTGTTGTGACCAGCATCAAGGCTTGCCGTGCAAACGTCCTGACGCTACTGCAGCCTGCTGCCCTTGAATAGGGCTGAATTAGGGCTGAAACTTCAGGCTTTAAGCTCACGCCAGGCCATAGTGTCCGTCGATTTTGCGACCATAGTCGTCGGAGTATTCAGGTGCCTGGCCTTCAACATAGCGCGGCGCGTTTTCAAGCTGGGGCAAGGCTATGGGCACCACATAGCCTTGCAGGTTGGTGTCGTAGGTGAGCAACTTCCAAGGAATGGGATAGCGGTCGGTGCCAATTCCGAGAAAGCCGCCGAACTCCAGCACGGCGTAACGCACCAGGCCAGAGCGTTTGTCGATTTTCAGATCGTCAATCGACCCCAGCTTTTCACCGTTGCCGTTATAGACGGCCGTGCCTTCGACCTTGGAGGAAGAAATAACAAGATTACCGCTCATGAGTAAGCTCCTATGAATTCGGCGTCAACGCTTCGCCGACCTGTACAAGGAGATTTATCCTTGGGACAGCGTACTTCAGCGATCAGCGTCCGCAGTTTTTTGCTGTAGGCCTAAGCCGATTTACCAATGCTCGCCGCTGACTGTCCTGAAGGTGCTCACCTCACCTGCGTTTTGAATCCAGGGTACAAAACCCAAACCGGGGTTCCTTAGCTTGGCAACGCCTGCCGGGCGCCCTGGGCTTGATCGGCTGCTATGCCGATGCGATGGCGCGGCCATGCCAGGCTGCGAAGTTTCGGGCTGGCAACTTGGCAACTGCGGCCGTGGCTGACAAGAGTATGCGCATTTGACTGCTAGGGACGGCGCTGGGGCAGGGCAGGATGTAAGCCTTGCTCACCACCATCCAAGCATTCCATGCCAGCCAAGCCGCCCCAACCACTCCGCTTGGCTGATATACACGGCAGCCTGGAGCTTCAGTCGCTGAGCATCAACAGCTACAGCCTGGCGTTGCGCGAGAAAGATGGCGTGAGTTTTGTGGGAGATCGCGCCAGTCGAACCGCATTCGTCAACACGCTCGACACCTGGCGCAAACAATTCAAGCGCATGGCCGGGGGCAAAGACCCGCTGGGCGACACAGCTACGCAAGAACTCGGCAAGAAGGGCATTGATCACCTGCTGAACGAAGACGGCGACGCAGCCGACATCATTCGCGTGGCGGTGGAAGACTATGCACACCAACTGGCCCATGTGGTGCAGGCATTTCTGAAGCACAGGAAGTGGCGCGGCGTGGAGCGCATCATCATAGGAGGCGGTTTCCAGCAGAGCGAGGTAGGCAAGCTGGCCGTGGAACGCACCACCCAGTTGCTGAAGCAGCAGAAAGTGCGGATCAATCTGCGCAGGCTGCAGCACCATGCCGACGAGGGTGGGCTGATAGGCTGGGTGCATCTCATGCCAGACCACTTGCTGCGTGATTTCGACGCCATGCTGGCGGTCGACATTGGGGGCACCAACGTGCGCTGCGGCATTGTGCGGCCCAACTACGATAGGTCGCAAGACCTGCGGCAAGCCAAGGTCGTGGAGCGCGAAAAATGGAGCCATGCCAAGGATCAAGACGCCACCCATCGTGTCCATGTCCTAGACGGCATCGTCGAGATGCTGGAGAAGCTGGCCACCTACGCAAAACGCAAAGACATCCACCTGGCACCGTCCATAGGTGTGTCTTGTCCGGGCGAGGTGCTGAGAGACGGCGCGATCGCCGCCGGAACGCAAAACCTGCCCGGCGACTGGGAAAGCCCCAGCTTCCACCTGCCAAGCGCGTTGCGCGAGAAGATGCCCAAGGTCCACGGGGCGGCTACACGCGTATTGCTGCACAACGATGCGGTGGTGCAGGGCCTGTCAGAGTTACCGTTCTCTAGCGACGTGAAGCACTGGGGTGTGCTGACGGTGGGCACCGGCTTGGGCAACGCAAGCTTCACCAACCGATGAACATGGGCCGGAGGAGGGGGCTCAGGTGGGCAGTGCGGCCGGTGCTCCCCCGATCGGGGATGCCGCAGCTAACCCAAGAATGTTCGCCCCTTGCCGCTGCGTTTGCCCCCGAGCATGAGGTGATCGGCTCGGCTCAGAAGCTCAGCCTCCGTCTCGTGTGGCTCAGACAGTGTGACACCTATGGTTGCATTGACTGTCACCTGGTTTCCGTCGGCCAGCGAAATTGGCTGTTCAATCGCCGCGACAACACGTTCCAATACGCCGCGCCACTCGTCTGCCACCACGGCCGTCAGCAGCAACACAAATTCGTCGCCGCCAATACGCGCTGCAGTGTCGGACGGGCGTAGGCTGGCCAGCAAGCGCACGGCGACCTCTTTCAACAGTTGATCTCCGGCGTCATGGCCGTAGGCATCGTTGACGGCTTTGAATCCATCCAGGTCCAGATAACAAACGGCAATACGAGTGCCGTCTCGTGCTGAAACAGCCAACGCCTGATTCAAGCGATCCGAGAGCAGCAGCCGATTCGGTAACTGGGTGAGGGGGTCATGAAAGGCGGTATGCGAGAGTTGTTCATATGCCAACTTTTCTGCCGTTACGTCGACCGCCATCAAAAGCACTTGGATGGAGGTCAGTGGCACGGCACCAAGGTCGACCCAAACCATGTCGCCATTTTTCTTTTTCATACGCAGTTGTGTACGGCATTGGGTGCCTGCGCTCAGTCGCGAATAGCCCTCTCGCCCAACACGCTCAAAGCTGGCCTCGTCTACATGGATGGTACGTGTGGATTGGCCGACCAACTCCCCGGGGGCATAACCAAACAGCTTGTCGAAACTGGGGTTTGTCCATGTGAAGACCCGGCCTTCTGCCTTGGCCATTCCCACCAGCGTGCTCTCCAGCATGGCAGTCTTTTCTTTCGCCAAGCGTCTAACCTCTGTGACGTCTCGTCCCGACCCAAAGATCAACACCTCGCCGTCGAACTCCGCGACCCTGACCTGAAGTGCGACATCAATGATTTTTCCGTCACTGCGGCGGTGCTGCACATCGACCCGTTGGTTGTCCCTGTCCTTCAACGAAACCAGCCAGTTATTGATCTGTTCGCGGCTCTGGTTGGCGTCCCATTCCGAGACATGTTTGCCGATCAAGTCGTCACGCGTAGTGCCCAGCATTTCCGCGAAGGAATCGCTCATTTCCACTAGCACACCCTGGTGATTGATGATGTGAATTCCTTCACCCGCGACCCTCAACAGGGTCTCGGTGCGCTGGCTATGGCGCAATGCTTCCCGCATGGCCTCAGCCTCTCGGGTACTGGCCCGGTACAACAGCCAGGTCGCAGTGACCACCAAGGTCCAACTAAACGCCGCCAGCAGAGAAATTTGCAATGCTTGCCGTTCCCAAGCTTTAAAGAATCGCCTGTGGCCGATCCCGACGTACACCACAAACGGCCAGCCCTCTACGGCCCTGTAGGCCGTGGTTCGGGTCTCACCGTCAAAAAGAACCTTTGACACAAATGCGCCGCTGCGGGGGTTAACTTTTGTGGCGAGCAGCAGCTCATTGGAGGCAGTGGTGCTGCCTATTTCCGCCTTGCCTTGTGTGCCGGGTGAATGGCGTGCGAACAGTCGCTGATCGGCCCCTCGGAGCGAGATTGCATCACCTTCGTCAATTTCATACCGGCTGAGCATCTCGTCAAAATGCCGAGTCCCCAGGCTTGCATAGAGAACGCCGTTAAAAATGCCATCCACGTGGATTGGCCGGGCAAATCCAACGACCCAGTTTCCCGAAACCCTGGATCGCAAAGGCCCGGCCACAATGCTTTGCTCACCCACATGCGCTTTGGCTTGCACAAAGTAGTCTCGGTCGGAGATGTCCACTGGTGCGCCCGGCGGCAGCTCGTTTCCCCAGCGAACCAACGCTGACGCATCTGCCAGACGCAGGGCTTCCAGGTCACCCATCAGTTTCAGACGGGATAACAGCACTTGGTTGATGAGGGCATCCGGAGCAACGCCGGGCCTGAGGCGTTGAACTTCGTCGACGGTGGTTCGCATCACAGCATCGGCGCGGCTCAGTTCAGCGCCTATGCTCAGTTGGGTGATGGCGGCAATGCTTTCGGCAATCCCTTTTGCCTGGTCTTCGTAGGAGCGTTTGGAGGCACCCAGCACCAAGTAGACCAGCAGGCCAAGAAGAATGGCCACCGCAATATCGGATAAAACGACCAAGCGAAGCAGCTTACGCTGCTTGCCAGCATCGTGTTCAACCTGGGCCTGCAGATTGTCCGAAGGCATAAGCCGCCTCAACGATTCATTTCTCGCAAGCATAAGCCTGGCAAGAAGTAAAACCATAGGGCGAACTATGTGACGGTTTTTTTGGTGGCGATGCTAAGCTTGCTTCTTTTTGCCTGCCTCGGCACCGTCTCGGGCGTTAGATGCTTGCACTGCTGGGTAGCGGCATAAAACTGCGACCGAAGGCTGCGGTTTATCGCTCGTGGTTTGATGCCGCAGCAAAGCTGTTTGGAGTAGGTGTTTTGTGGGCGGCTCACTCGGTGATCACAGTCAATCCATCTCCTTTTTCTTCTGCAATTAGCTTTATACGATGTATATTATGTATAGTTAATAACACCTATTTGCCAGCAACAAAAGCCTGATCACGGTTCATTTGAGCCCACAGATCACCGTCCGGCCCCCTGCGGTTGCCCGAATTTTTGATCCCAGCAGTTTCCGACCGCGGTTTCGAGCAGATATCCGTCCAGACACGCCGTTGTGGACCATTCAGGGCGCAGCAGTGACGTGATGAAGAGATCTGAAGCACTGGCGCCCCCGACACAAGGCATGGTGGGCGCGCGCAGCGGGAGCGCAATCTTGGCCGTGTTCAGTCCATCCACATTGAAGACGTTCAAACAAGCAGCCGAAACGCCGGCCGAAAGGTAGTCACCACCAGGCCCCACCAAGGCACCGTCCGGGCGGCCGTTGACTTCATCGCTGTGTGCCCATTCTTGACGGGCGCCCATTGCGCCCGACGCCTCATTCCAGTCGGCCTTGTAAATAACACCGGCGTAGCTATCAGAAAAGTAGATTTCTGCACCCGTTGGCGACCAGGCGATGCCATTCGCTGTCGTCAGCCCGGCCGTCAGCGCGGTCACGATGCCACTTCTATCGGCTTTATAAAGACGGCCGGTAGGCTGTTTGGCGCCAGGCCGGTCATCCATAGAGCCAAACACAAACCATTTTCCCGCTGGAGAAAGCTTGCCCTCGTTGAGGCGATTGCCGAAGGGCTCATGCGCCATCGGATCCAACAGTTCCAGCGCGCCGCTGCCCATGTCGAAAAAGGCCAGCTGATGCCTCAGCGCCAGAATGACTTTGTCGTCACCCACGACGGCAACCGCGCCGACCACGTCCGGTAGCGTCCAGCGCTCCAGCAACTGGGAGCCAGGATCAAGGCGCAGCAACTCCTGTCCACGGACATCGATCCAAAGCAGCCGTTGCCGGGCGCCATCCCACACCGGCGATTCCCCTACCCTGCTTTGAATGCCCCACAGCCAAAAGTCGGACCATGGAGGCGGCAATTGCCGCCGCGTCACATGTATTTGGCTCTTTTGCGCGATCCAGCTTGGGGCAGGCCCGGTCATGGCTGAGCCCCACTCCGAAGCGGTGATGCGCCTTGGAATTCGGCCGAGGCAAAAGAACCGCCCTGAAAATGCTCTGCCACCGGATCATGGCTGACCAAACTCTGCAGTTCACCAATCCATACATCGGCAGTTTTCTGTGGCCGGTAACCCAGCGCTTGCGCGCGCTCATTCGACCACCAGGAAAGGCTATTCGCCGACACGCCATACACCAGCTCATGCAGGTAGTCCGCGCTCAGCCCGACCTGCACCAGGGCGGCGAGGTCTTGGGGATGAACCCAATGCGACAACATGCGTGCGTCCGTCGGCTTTTCCGAGCAGTGGCCAATACGCATGCCAAACCCGCGGATGCCGTGTTTCGCAGCGTACAAACCCGCCAGACTTTCCATGAAGACTTTGGTGACACCGTAGCGCGAGTCGGGTGCGGGCAGGCTTTGATGCGAAATGACTTCGCTGCGCGGATAAAAGCCTACAGCGTGGTTGGAGCTCGCATACACCACGCGCTTCACACCCGCCAGGCGGGCGGCTTCCCACAGGTTCACCGCCCCGACGACGTTGGCGCTGAGCAAAACCGACCACTCTGCCTCGCGCGGATAACCCGCAAAATGCACCACGGCGGTGGAACCCTGCATGATCTCGAGCAGACGCTCGCTATCGCCCAGATCGCATTGGAACGCCGACTCGTTGGCGCGTTCGGCATACACCGGTGCCTGGTCAACCAGACGCAGATGGGCGCAGCAGGCGGCGAGGCTTGGCCGTAACAAGCGCCCAATACGGCCGGCCGCGCCGGTCAGGACAATCGTCTCAGCCTTCATTTCTGAGCCGCATCAGCCAGTGGGTAATGCGATCGCTGGCTTTCTCGCCAAGCAAAAAACGCAAGGCGTTCGTCCGCCGCCGTCAAGGGATACACGCCAAAAAGCCCCGCACCACTCGCCATACGCGTGGCCACCCAGTCTTCGTAGATCGTCTGCTCATAGGCTTCGACAGCCACCGCATCGGCGATACCCTGGGGGATGCACACCACCCCTTCAGCGTCGCCGACCATGACGTCTCCGGGGTACACCGCGACTCCGGCACAGGCAATCGGCAACTGCAGATCCACCGCATGGTGCTTGATGAGGTTTGTCGGCGCCGACGGACGTTGGTGATAGGCGCAGATCGGCATCTGCGCGATTTCCGGTGTGTCCCGGAAACCGCCGTCGGTGACAACACCCGCGACGCCGCGTTTCATCAGGCGCGTGAGCAACAGGCCACCACTGGAGGCCGCGCTTGCATCGTTGCGGCTGTCCATGACCAGCACCTGACCTGCGGGGCATTCTTCAATCGCCACCCGTTGCGGGTGCTTGGTGTCCAGAAAGGCGTCTATGCCGTCCAGGTCTTCGCGCGCCGGAATGTAGCGCAAGGTGTAGGCCTGGCCCACCATGTTGTGGGCTGCCCCGCCGGCCGTGCGCAAGCCCTGGAGGAAGGTGTTGTGCAGCCCTCGCTTGAAGAGCACCGTGGTCAAGGTGGCGGTGGAGACACGCAGCAAGCGCGCACGAGTTTGTTCATTCATGGCTTTTAAGGCTTTCAGTACGAAATTGCGAAGCGCGGGCGCGCTTCATCTGGGTCAATACGGTTTCGGTTTCGGTGCCGGGGTTCCAGCCTCCGGTGGCAATGGCCAGATTGCGCTGGCTGGGGTGTTCTGCAATAAACGCGTGCTGCAGTGCCACCTCAAGGCCTGGCCCTTGGGGCACCTGGATGTGGCCCTCATGTGTCTGCAGAGCGCCCACGATGGCCTGGGGCCGGCCCGGCCAATCGGGCTCCAGCCGCTCCAGTATGAGTCCGTTGGGAATGGCGCCAAGCAAATGCACAGCGGCAAACTCCGCCACGGGCCCCAGCGAGCCGGAATGCGGCGCCACCATCACACTGCAGGCTTCCGCCATGGCCGCCAGCTTTTTCATTTGCGTCAAACCGCCAAAACGCCCAGTGTCCGGCTGGACGACATCCCACAAGCCGTTCTCAAGATATGGGCGAAATTCGTTCAAGGTCGCGAAACGTTCACCGCCCGCCAAGGGCAGAGCCACCTTGTCACGCACGCGTTTCCAGCCGGAGAGGTCGTCCGGCGCGACGGCCTCCTCAAGAAACAACAAATGCAAGGGTTCAAGCGCTCGGCCAATGGCAATGGCATCCGAGGCGGTCAACCATGGTGGGCCGTGCAGGTCTACCATCAAGTCGATATCGTCGCCGACGGCCGCTCGAATCTCGTGTGCACGTTCGACGATGCGCTGGGTGCCGCCGACTTTGATGGCACCTATGCCTCGGGCGACGGCGGCCTTGGCGGTTTCAACGTCTGCGGCATGGACGTAATAAGGCACCTTGTTGCGGGTAGTACCGCCCAGCAGGCACGAGACCGAAACACCCAAAGCCTGTGCCTGCAGATCCCACAGGGCCATGTCCAACGCAGCCACCGCGCCCATGCCAACAACACCGGTTTGCCCATGGCCCATCAAGGCCACGCGCATCTTCTGATGCAAGCGCTCGATGTCGCCGGCGGACTCGCCGATCAACAGCCGGCCCAGGTCTTCCACTGCCGCTGACACAACCCGCGGCCAACCAGATCCTTCCCCGGTGCCGATGTGACCGGTGTCTGTTTCGATGTTCACAAAAAACCAGTTGCGGCCGCTGGCCAAGGCACTTTTGCCGGTGGCGGACCATCCGGTGTGCGCCGGTCCTCCGGCTTGCATAAGATGTCCGGTGATGCGGGTGATCTTCATGGTTTAGGGACTCCCCAGTTGAATAGAAGAAGGTGGCGCCATCCATCTCTTGGCGTTGAAGTAACAAACGTCCTGCACCAGCTTGGACAGCCTCGCCATGTCATTCGGGATCTCGCCCGCGTCGGCCCAACTGCCCAGCAGGTTGCACAGGATGCGGCGGAAGTAGCCGTGGCGCGAATAGGAAAGCAGGCTGCGCGAATCTGTTGTCATGCCGATATGACGCGACAGCAGCCCCAGGTTGCCTATGACCTTGAGTAACCGTTCCATGCCATCGCGGTGGTCGTTGAACCACCAGGCGGGTCCGAGTTGAACCTTGCCGGGCACACCCTCTTCCACAAACGCGCCACCAACGGAAGCCAACATCTCCATGTCTGCAGGATTCAGCGGAAACAACAAGGTGCGGGGCAACTGCTCGGTTTGCTCCAACTGGTTCAAGAGAGCCACCAGCCGCGACACATCGACCGAGTTGCCTATGCAGGCATAACCGCCAGCACGCCCCGTCAGATTCTTCAGCCGCGCGCTGGTTTCACGTTGGGCGCCCAGGTGCATCTGCATGACCCAATCTCTGCGGTGGTATTGACGGGCCAGAAACAGCAGCAAGTCCGTTTGAAGTTGCGCCGCCGCATGTGGCGTGATGGTTTGTCCCGACAGCAGTTCCTCAAATATTTGCTCTACGCGCCACTTGGGCGCCAGTTCGCAAACCACTTGTTCAAGGCCGACATCCGCAAAGCGGCAGCCCAAGGCATCAAAAGCATCCAGCCGCTTGGATATCGCCGCTTTGTACGCATCCAGACTTTCGACAACGATTCCGGTCGCAAGCGACAAGGCCTTGCAGAAACCTGCAAAAGTGCTGGCGTCCAGGGTTAGCACACGGTCCGCCCGCAGCGATGGCAGCATCTGCAGCGGCGATGCATCGGGGCACAAACGCATTTGCGCGTGTGAGGCCAGCGAATCCAGCAGATCGTCCGAGGTGCACAAAACCTCTACATTGGCCTTGCGCAACAGCGCCCTGGCGCTAAAGCCTGGCTGCGCCAGTTGCGTATTGCATCTGTCCCAAATGGCCGAGGCCGACGTCGGTGCAAGCGCGCTCTCGATGCCAAAAACCTGTCGCAGTTCAAGCGCGGACCAGTGGAACAATGGGCTGCCTACGGTCAGTGGCAAGGTGCGCGCCCAGGCGTGGAACTTTTGGCTATGTGACGCGGCGCCGGTAATCTCAGCCTCGCTCACCCCATTGATGCGCATGGCGCGCCATTTGTACGGATCGCTACGAATCCACAAATCGGTGATGTCGCCGAACCGCTGATCGTCCGCCACGCTCTGTGGATCCACATGGCAATGGAAGTCGATGATAGGCAGAGGTGCCGCTACCTCGTGGAACAAGGCGCGTCCTGAACGCGATGTCAGCAGAAGGTCGTTGGCCTGTGTTTCAGCCACTTCGTTTGCTCCGTTTCATGTGTTTTGACTATGCGCCTGGCGCAGCCCTTCTGCGCCGGGTGGGTGGGGTCGGCCTTGATTTGTTGGCCCTGGCTACTCGGCCTTGATGCCCGCGGCCTTGATCAGCGCGGTCCAACGACTCAACTCATCCAGATAAAGTTTCTGGAACTCGGCGGGCGATGCGCTGGGCTGGACTTCGGTGCCAGCGGCAATGAGTCTCTCGACCACGTCCTTGTTCTTCAACGCGTGCCCAATATGGGCATACAGCTTCTGGATGATGTCCGGCGAGGTGCCGCTCCGCACCGCAATGCCCTGCCAACTGCGCATGAAGGCCACTGGCGGAATCCCTTGTGCACCCGCTGGTTTGATCGACGGATAGGTGGAGATGGGGTCCTTCTGCATCACGCCTATGAACTTGATGCGCCCCGCTTCCACGTTGGCTCGGTGCAAGGGGGTTACGGCCGTGTCGAACATGGCATCGGTTTCCCCTCCGAGCAGCCCTTGCAGGGCGGGCGCCCCACCCCGGTACGGCACATGGGTGTATTTGAATCCCATGGTGCGCGACAGCAATTCGGGGCCCAGATGCGACGAAGTGCCATTGCCGCCCGAGCCAAAGTTCAGGCCCCCCGGGCGCGTTTTAGACGCCGCGATCAGATCCTGCAAATTGTTGATCGAAGACTTGGCCGGGACAAACACCACGATGGGCATAGCCGTCAGTTGAGACACCATGCTCAGGTCTTTCTCTGGGTTGTAGCCAATGTCAGGCAACAACGCCGGATTTGTGGCCAATGTCAGACCCGCAAAAAGTATGGTGTAGCCGTCGGCCGGCGCAGAGAGCAAGGCCTGCGTGGCAATATGCGCGCTGGCGCCAGGCTTGTTGTCGACCACGACCGGCTGCCCCAGGGACTTCGATAACTCTTGCGCGACCGCACGCGCCACCACGTCCGCCGATCCGCCCGGCGCAAACCCTACAACAAAGCGAATTGGTTTGGCGGGGTAAGCGGCATCGGCCACAGCGCCTAAGCTGAGCATGCCGGCGCCCACCGCGCAAGCCCAGACGGCCAAGCGACGGCGCGCCGCAGAAAAGTACAGACGTGTTGTATCCACAGGTGTCTCCTGTCTCGTTGTAAAAATGATTTGCACCGCTAGCGGTGCCCTGGTTTACCGTTTCAGCTTTGAAGCTGCTTGCACATCGCCAGCAAGTCCTGCCGCGACGAGTCTGTGTGCGCCAGCATCGCAATCGATGCCGCGTCTTCATCTCGATTGGCGATCGCCTTGACCACCTCCCGGTGCTGCGCCACCGCCAGATCAAGACGCCCCGCGCCATAACCGACCGAGCGGCGGAACGCATCGGCCAAGGTCGAGCGCCCTTGCAGCAGGTCCACCGCCAGCGGGTTGTCGCCCATCACATCTATATGGCGGTGTAATGCGCGGTTGGCCTCCACGCTGGCCGCAACATCACTTGCGCCGGCAGCGGCTTCGTAATCCGACGCCAGCGCCACCATGATTTCGATCTGCTCGGCGCTTGCCACCCGGGCTGCCCCGCGCACCAGCATCGACTGCACAACCCCACGCAATCGGTACAGGTTGTCGATGTATTTCGCGTCGACCAAGGGGATGACCGCGCCGCGGTTCATACGCATGGCGATCACACCTTCGCCCTGCAATTGCAGCAGGGCTTCACGCACCGGGTTGGCGCTGACCTCATAGTGGCTCGCCAGTTCCGCCAGGGTGACGTGGCTGCCAAGCTGCCAAATACCGGAAACGATGTCTGCGCGCACTTGGTCGCGCAAACGCATATAGGTGGGGGTGTTGATGGCTGACATGGCTGTAGTTTAACGTCAAACACACATTTTATAAAATAGTTAATTTATTGGTGTTTACACCTAAGCCCTCTTGCAACGCGGCACAACGCGGTTGAAGTTTATCTTCTTGCATGAAACCTCTCTCTGACGGCTGTTTCAGAAAGGTTGTGTCAGGCCCCTATTGACAGCAGTTGCCAGCCCATACGGGCTTGCATTCAGTTTAGGAGTCTGATGTAATTTTACTGATTTTATAAAATATGAAAAATAAAATCGCTTAACTTACGGAGACAACATGCACCTGAAAAAGAGCCTTCTATCTGTCGCAAGCCTATGTGCCCTGGGCACCGCCCATGCCCAATCGAGCGTCACGCTCTATGGCATAGCCGATGCATTCGTGGGGCAAAAAACCACCGGTGTCGGCGCCGCGAAAGTGAAACGATCGGTGGTGGACAGCGACGGCCTGGCGAATTCGCGCTGGGGACTCAAGGGCTCGGAAGACTTGGGCGCAGGCCTCAAAGCGGAGTTCCAGCTTGAAAGCCTTTTTGACATCACGACCGGGGCAGTCACGCAGGTGGTCACGGCCCCGGCTGCGACTTCACCGCAATATTTCAGCAGCCAGGCATGGGTGGGGCTTGCGGGTGCTTTGGGTTCCTTGCGGCTAGGCCGACAGGTCACGCCCTTCCACTCGTTCGTGGGACTGACCAACAACCTCTACGACGCCACGGCATTTGCCACCACCGGTACAGCATGGAATCTCGGCAATCTGCCGAACTACTTTGGTCGATTCGATAACGTCGTGAGTTACGAGACCCCTAACTTCAGCGGCCTGAGCGCCAAGCTCGCTTACGGCTTTGGTGAGGATAAAACGGCCACCAACGCCGCATCGAAGAACAAGAGTCTCAACATCAAATATGCCAGTGGCCCCCTTGTGGTGGGCTACAGCTTTCAGCAGCAAGGCGGCATCGTTTCGCTGCGGCCCATCAAGTACAACATGCTGGGTGGTGCCTACGATTTTGGCGTGGCCCGCGTGGTCGCAGCCTATAACACCGCCAGCCGAGACAACGTGCGCGACAAAGAGTGGCAACTCGGTGTCAGCGTACCTTTTGGCGCCGCCTCCATCGCCGTCGGCTACGGGCGTTCCCTGGGGGAAGTTAACGGCGCACCGGGAGTCGATGGCCTCGGCGTTGCGCTTCTGGGCACCTACGATATGTCTAAGCGCACCCGGCTCTACACCGGCTGGCGCAAGGCCCAGGCCGAAAATGCCACGGGCAGCAAAACGGCAGAAACGGCCACATGGGGGGTCGGCGCAATCCATCGTTTCTAGGAAGCAGAGCGCGATTTTGATGGCCTCAAAGCCAGACCATGGCTTTCGAGGCATTCACTTGCGCTGAACATCCGCTCTGGTTCCGGTTCGCTGCGCGCGGTGAAGTTGGGTTCGCGCACCGACTGGCTGGGCCGCGCTTCGCGCCTGTCGCATCGCGAGGCACGGCTTTCCCCCCCCCCTTGCCTGGCGACGCGAAGCTCCTTGGGTCAAGTTGATTCGTGCTGTACTGGGTCTCCTCGGTGTCTGGCCAAGTGAAAATGGCGAAGCTTGAAGCCATACAACCGACAATCATTCGGCGCATTTTGGGTTGGCTTCAGGGCATGACCCAACACCTCTTACACAGCGAACTCGAACCTGGCCGTTGCTGGCACTTCGATTTCGCGACCTATCACCACAACAAGACCTTATCCAAGGAATAGATTAGATGTCAGGAAATGGATTCCACGTGCATGGACCGCACGATCACGAGCTGGAACACGCCGCCCAACACGAGCCCAAGGGTATGGCTGGCCAGTTGGCCGTCATCACCGCCGTCCTCGCCACGGTAGGGGCAATGTTCTCGTATATGGGAGGCGCCACCCAGGCCAATGCTGCGCTCTACAAGAACGATGCAGCGATCAAAAAGACCGAGGCTTCAAACCAGTGGAATTACTACCAGGCCAAGAGCAGCAAACAAAGCCTCGCAGAGCTGGCGCTGGATCTGAGCAGCAGCGAGGAGCAGCGCGCCAAATACCGCGACAAAATTGCGCGCTACGACAAGGAGAAAAACGAGATCAAGGAGAAGGCCGAGGCCCTGGAAAATGACTCGACAGAATTCAACCACAGGAGCGATGAGCAGATGCACCAGCACCATCGCTGGGCCCAGGCCACGACCGCACTGCAGATCTCGATAGCGCTGGCGGCCATCGCCCTGTTGACCAAACGCCGCTGGATGAAGGGCGCAACCCTAGGCGTTGGCGCCATTGGCGTGCTGCTGGGCGCATTGGCTTGGTTCCATGTCTAGCTAGGGCGGCACAAACGCCAAAGTAGACCAGTGAGCCGCTTCCAGGGCAGACGATTTACTCGATCGCCTTGCCCATATCCTCGACCACCTTCTTGGCGTCGCCAAACACCATCATGGTTTTGTCCATGTAGAACAACTCGTTGTCCAGGCCCGCATAACCCGCGGCCATGCTGCGTTTGTTGACGATCACGGTCTTGGCGCGGTAGGCCTCGA